>DASYXF010000131.1:0-34582 GCA_035935335.1 Candidatus Acidiferrum sp. | reverse complement strand
GGCGGGTGGAGGCGTTGTCGGCGCTGAGAGGGAGTGCTAGAAGAAGCGCGGCGGCGAAGGACAGAATCAAGCTACGGCACAGCTTTGCTTTCGGGAGAAACATGTTGGAGGCGGCTCCTGTCGTGCTCAGCGCCGTGGAGTGCAGCGGAGGACTGGCGGCTGGGCAGGCGAGAATGGACTGTTCGGAAATCACCGGAAGCGCGGACGGAATTTCCGGCGGCAAAGAGTATACACCGCTCGCGGAGCGGGAGCGGGTTTGGTGGAGTCGGCGCATGTGCTACATTGAAATTGCCCGCGTAGAGACATGAAATCCGCAGAGACAAAGGCCATCGCCGTTCGCGCCGCCACCGGAAAGTATTCCGTGGTTTGCGGCAGCGGGGCGATTGCGAAGGCGCAGAAGGAGATTGCGCGGCTGGGGAAGTTTTCGAGCGTGCACCTTCTGTCGTCCCCGCCCGTGTGGCATGTGTTGGAGAAGAAGATCCGGCAGGGCATTCCGGCGCGGCTGGCACCGTTTGTGCACCTGTTTGACGACGCGGAGTCCGAGAAAAACTTGCAGTCGGTGGAGGGATTGGCACAGTCGCTGGTCGCGGCGGGAGCGGACCGTCATGCCTTGATTGTGGCGATTGGCGGCGGCGTGGTGGGAGACGTCGGCGGATTTGTGGCGGCTACGTATCTGCGTGGAGTTTCGCTGGTGCACGTGCCGACGACACTGGTGGCGCAGGTGGACAGCGCGCTGGGCGGAAAGACCGGCGTGAACCTGCCGGAAGGGAAAAATTTGGTGGGGGCGTTTTATCCGCCGCGGTTGGTGCTGGTTGATCCGGAATTGCTGGCGACGCTGCCGGTGCGGGAGTTCCGCGGAGGGCTGGCGGAAGTGATCAAGTACGGCGTGATTGCGGACGCGAAACTGTTTGCGTTTCTGGAAAAACAGATGGATGCGATTTTGCGGCGCGATACGCGGGTCTTGGAGTTTGTGATCCAGCGTTCGATTGCGATTAAGGCGCAGGTGGTGAGCAAGGACGAGAAGGAATCGGGATTGCGCGAGATTTTGAATTTCGGGCATACGTTTGGGCACGCGCTGGAGTCGGTGACGCGCTACCGGCAATACCAGCATGGTGAAGCGATTGCCTGGGGAATGATGTGCGCGGCGCTGCTGGGACATGAA
This sequence comes from Candidatus Acidiferrum sp., assembly GCA_035935335.1. GTDB lineage: Bacteria > Acidobacteriota > Terriglobia > Acidiferrales > UBA7541 > Acidiferrum. The sequence continues at coordinate 33,420 of DASYXF010000131.1, read as the reverse complement.
GTGGCGGGGACACCGGCGGACGTGGTATCGCGAATCGTGGCGCTGGTGCGGCAGATGGGGCCGCTGCCGCCGTGGCCGGACGCGACGCCAAGAGAGATGATGGAGGCGATGCGATCGGACAAGAAGATCCGTGGGGGAAAATTGCGTTTTGTGTTGTCGAAAAAACTGGGACAGGCGCGGACGTTTGATGGCGTGCCGGAGAAAAAGGTTGAGTGCATCCTGCGTTGCGCGCCGCAGATGTTTGTGAAGCCGGTGGAATCGTTGGGAAAGTGCAATGGTTGAGACCGCCGCAAGAGGGCACGATTTATCGTGCCCCTACGAAAGTGCGTTGCCGAAGGGCACGCAGCCGGAGGGCGCGACCAGCGAGCAGGACGCTTCGCGAAAGGTGCGCGAGATGTTTACGCGCATCGCGCCGCGCTACGACCTGCTGAATCACCTGCTTTCCGGGCAAATGGACAAGCGCTGGCGGGCGCGAGCGGCGAAAGAGCTTCGCCCGATTCTGCAGCGGGCCGACGCGCAGGTGCTGGATCTTTGCTGCGGGACTGGCGACCTGGCGTTTTCACTGGCGCGCGGAGCGAAAGCGAAGATTATCGGCGCGGATTTTTCCCACACCATGCTGGTGCGGGCGAGGGCCAAGGCGGTTGCCGAAGCGAACGGCGCGGCTCCCATACCATTTTTCGAGGCGGATGCGCTGCGGTTGCCGTTTGCGGATGCTTCGTTTGACCTGGTGACGACAGCGTTCGGGTTTCGCAATTTAGCGAACTATGAGGCAGGGTTACGGGAGATTGTGCGAGTGCTGAAACCGGGTGGAACCGTCGCAATTCTGGAGTTCACCGAGCCGGCGCCCGGGATTATTGGCGACGCTTACCGGTTTTACTGCCAGAAAGTTCTGCCGAAGATTGGCGGCATCATTTCCGGAGATGCCGCGGCGTATGCGTACTTGCCGAAGTCGGTCGCGCGTTTTTTTCACCCCAATGAGCTAGCCAGATTGATGGGCGAGGTGGGCTATACAAAAGTCCGCTACGTCCTGATGATGCTGAAGTCGGTGGCGATTCACATCGGCGTGAAGGCCTAGTTCTTTTTCCGGGTATAGATGAAATCGTATTCGTCGGTCCAGGTTTTGCCGTGATCGGCGGAGGCCTGGCTGAACTGGCGGACTTTGTCAGGGCCGAGCGGAAAGAAACGGAGATGGCGCTGGTTGGAGGTGCCGTCCGGCTGGGTTTGGTCTTGAGTGTAGAAATCCATCACGCCGTCTTTCAGGCCGCCATAGAAGTGAATCATCCCCGCGCTGTTGTCCACCCAGAATTGCTCCCAGCGTTTTTCCGCGACGTTGTAGACGTTGTAGCTTTTTCCTGCGTACAGGCTGTTCTTGCTGGCCCAATTTTCCACGATTACGCAGTCGCCCAGTGAGAGCTCGATCCGGCTGTCTCCCGCTGGCATTTCTCCTTTCGCGGTGACCACGCTCCATTCACCAATCCAGAAATCGAACTGGCGAAATTCGGGGCCGTATTTGCAGGGGGTCTGGGCGCGTTTGGCTTGATCAAGGATTTTCGCGAAGCGCGGATCGTTGTGGAGGGAACTGAGGTCCGCGTCGGCGGAGAGTTGGTCCGGGAGGGCGTAGCCGGCTTTAAGGGCTTCGTCGAGCGCGGCAAATGCGGCGGAAGAATTCCCACGCAGCGCCTGGGTTTCCGCGATCGCGTATTGCGAGAGATACCGTGGCGTGCCAGCCGATTCGGCCCTGGCGAAGGAAGCGAGAGCGGCTTCGTATTTGCCAAGGGATTTCTGGGCGGCGCCAAGGCGATACCAGTAGCGCGCGTTGGCGGGAGCTTTTTGTGTCAGAGACGAATAGGCGGCCTCGGAAGCGTTCCAATCGTGTGCCTGGTAGACCTTGTCCGCGGCGGCTTCGGCATCGCCGGGAGCGGGAGTTTGGGCGCAGGCGAACGTGGTGAAAAACAGGAAAAGGAAACAACGAATGGCGTTGCGCGGAGTCCAGTGCATGGTCCAGTCCTCTCGGGAGAGTAGCGGTGGACACACTCGCGATGCAGCCTACGCCACAGGGACAACAGTTTTTACCACAGGACTGGCGGGGAGGGAAGGCGTCCTGCGTTATCATGCGGCCATGAATTCCGGAATCCAAGTGTTTGCGGGGAGCATCTACAAGGTGGGCGTAATCCGGTATGTGGATGTGCCGCGCGAGATATCGAAGAAGTTTGGGAATGGCGCGCATGTGCCGGTGACGGGAACCGTGGAGGGTGTTCCGGTTCGGACCACCCTGGTTTCCCGTGGCAAGGGCGCTTACCGCATGGCGATTCACGGGACGATCCGCAAGAAGTTGCGGGTGGATGCCGGGGCGGTGGTGGAGATTGCGATTGAGTTGGACGAGGAATCGCGAGAGCCGGAATTGCCGCCGGCTTTGATGCTGGCCTTGCGGAACGCACCGAAGGCGCAGAAGAGGTTTCGATCGGTGACGACCGCTTTGCGCCGGCAGATTGTGAGATACCTGGTGGCGGTGAAGTCGCAGGCGACATTGGAACGGCGGGTGAGCCGGTTCGTGGCGCGGTGGGAGCGGCTGGATCCGGTGCAAAAAACGAACCCAAAGAAGCGCAAGAAAGCCGGGAAATAGCCAGTTTGGAACAGGTCTCGATTTGTGTGCAGTGGAGTATTGACTGATACGACTAGCCTATTGTGGCAACACGAAAGGAGCCAGTAGTCTCAGCGGGAACGAGGTCGTTTGTAAGGAGAGCCACGCCATGAACCGAACACAGACGGAATCGCAAGCCATGGACACGAGCGTGGCCGAACTGGCGCTGCGCGAACTGCAAGACCGCATCGAAGCGAGCGGACTGGAATCGAGCTACGCGGAACTGGTGTGCGATCTGTGCGTGGGGCAAGTTTCTCTGGAAAAGGCTTTTGGCGAGATTCATCAGAAGGCGATGGAGCGGATGGTAGGCTTGCTGGACGCGCGCATTCTGGAAGATGAAATTGCGCTGGAAGCGTGCCTGGAAAAGATTGCGCAAGAGTCGGAACGCGTGGCCTGGAATGCGCTGGAACAGGGAACGGAAGCGTTGCGCGAAGGGCTGGCCATACTGGAAGGCGCTGAATCGCTGGGCGACGGCGGGTATGTGAATTAGACCGATCTTTGTATCCCCTGCACAAGCGTTTATCCAACGGAAACTGGACTTCGTCGAGAAAATGTCTTCCTGAGGCTATCCGACGAGGATAGCCGAAGGATCTCAACCTAGAGAACCTGCGGGACCGCGCAAATTGGATAGAAATAATTTCGACGGCGGATTTTTCGCGTGCCGCGCGGATGGTTTGGCCCAGGCGGTCGTGCCCGAACTGCTCCTTGCGGGCATTCTCTCATTCAAAGAAGTCGTCGGTAGCCAGGAGCAGCAGGTCGCCGGTAGCGAGTTCGAAGGTGTGTGGCGAGTGGATCAGCGGACCCAGCCGGGGTCACCGCCGGCTTTGCGCACGGCATCTTCGAGGTCGGCCACCTGTTGTTTCAGCGATTCGACTTCGGATTTCTTCGCGTCTACCTTGGCGCGTTTTTCGTTGATGTCGGAGCGGTTGTACTGCTGCATCATGGCCTTTTGCGGATCGGGATAATACTGGAGCTCGTCCTTGCTGAGTTCGCGCTGCAGGACGTCGAGTTCCTGCTCGGCGGTGGAGAGCTTGGTGCGAAGATTCCGGGCGCGTTTGTGCCAGTAGGCTTCCTGTTTCGGATCGTCCTCAGGGTCGAGTTCCTTCTTACCCGACTTGTCGTCCACTTGCGGCTTGCCGTCGGTCGTCTTGGTAGCATCGGTGGCTGCCGGAGGGGGCGGGGGCACGGCGGAGGGAATGTCGTCGTTGGTGAAGACTTTCTTGGGCTTGGGCGCGGTCTTTTGGTCAGCCCGAGCCTTGCGGGCGGCATCGGCGACGGGATCGCCGGTGGCTGGCGGCGCCTGTTGTGCCGGCGCGGAGAACGCCGCGAAGCCGAGAAGGGCAGACAGGGCAGAAATTCGCAGTAGAGTTGATGAATGCATGGTTACCTTCCTCCACTGGAGCAGCCGGGGAGCTCCCAAGAGTCTGAAACTGTATCGCAAGGATTATTGTAACGCTTTGCGGGCCGCAGAGGGGACGCGGTATGCCAAAGGATAACGGGGTTGGGGACGGGCGGGTTACTGGTTGACAAGCGAGAGCAGCCAAGGCACCGCATAAACTACGGCCAGTGCGCCGATTCCGAGGAACGTGCCAAGAGGGAGCTGGTATTGCGAGGCGATGGTCCAGCGTATGGCCGAGACGCTGCCCAGACCGCGTCTTGCGGCGCGCTCGGCTAGGGCGCGCTTCCAGCCAAAGAGATAAATTCCGGCAACCCACAAAAAGCCGATGATGCTGCCGAACAGGGTCCCGAGAAGAATCGTGAGGAAAGCGCCGCGGGGTCCGAGGAACGCGCCGACCATGGCCATCATTTTGACGTCGCCCATGCCCATGCCGTCGCGCTTGCGGACGAACTTGTACACGGCCGCCGCGCCCCAGAGGAGCATGCTTCCGAGTAGCGCGCCGAGAACGGAGTTGAGCAGGTTGAAGAACAGGTCGCTTTGCAGCGGAAGCTTCCGGAATCCCGCGAGGAAGAAAAGCATAGCGGAGGTGGGATCCGCGATGCGAACGCGAAATGCCAGAAGCAGACCCATGGCCAGTCCGGGAAAATTAACCAGGTCGGGAAGAATGCGAACGCGAAAATCGGTGACGACGAGGACGATGATCAGGCAGGAAAAGAGGAGCCATTTGAGCGTGAGTAGGCCGATGCTGAACTCGTAGTAGGTGAGAAGGAAAATGAGGCCCGTTGAGAATTCGACCAGGGGGTACATCGGGGAGATGGGCAGGGCGCAGTTGCGGCACTTGCCGCGAAGGAGCAGCCAGCCGAAGACGGGGATGTTGTCGTAGGGCTTGATCGGATTGAGGCAGCGCGGGCAGCGGGAACCCGGCGAAACAATAGAGACACCTTCCGGAATGCGCGAGATGCAAACATTCAGGAAACTGCCGATAACGATGCCGAAGAGAAAAAAGAAGAAGGGAATCACAGTTTCGACTGTGCCACAGGGGGCGCAGAGGCTCAACGCGAGGCGAAGTGGAGCGTGTCGCATGGCTAACCGCCGCGCGCAATTTGGGGCGCGCGCGCGTGTTCGCTAAACTGGAAGACTATGGCGATGAGCAGGTACGAGCACTGGATACGGCGCTACGAGCACCGGCGCTGGACGACCGATGACAACCGGATGGTGCGGCCGTTTGAGTGGGGGCTGGAGCACTTGCCGGAAGTGGCGAGTGGCGAGTGGCGAGTGGCGAGCGAACTTCAGAATTCGGATAGAGATGAGGCACGCGCTTTCTTGAAGAATTATTCTAGAGTGGCGATTGAGAAGAGTTCGGAATGGTATGCGGCGGAAGAGGTTCGTGATTACCGGTTGGATTCGGAAAATGTGCTGACGTTTACGAGTCCGGTGGAATCGCCATGGCCGGAAAACAACGTCGTGCATGGCCAATTTTTTCCGGCGCGGAAGCATGGGCCTGCGGTGCTGGTGCTGCCGAACTGGAATGCCAAGTGGCAGGGGCAGGTGGCGCTTTGCCACTGGCTGCAGCGAATGGGAATTTCGGCGATGAAGATGAGCTTGCCGTACCACGACCGGCGAATGGCGAAAGGGCACGAGCGAGCGGACCAGTTGGTGGGGCCGAATATCGGGCTGACGGTGGCGGCGAACAGGCAGGCGGTGAAGGATGCGCGGGCTTGTTTGACGTGGCTGGAGCAGCGCGGTTACACGCGGCTGGGGATTTTGGGGACGAGCATTGGATCGTCCGTCGGCTATATCACGTTGGTGCACGACAAGCGCGTGCGGGCCGGTGGATTTTTTCACGTCTCCACCTATTTTGCCGATGTGGTGAGCAAGGGCATGACGACGAATCACGTTTGGGAAGCGTTGCGGCATGAAGTGAGCGTGGATGAGTTGCGGGAGTTTTGGGCGCCGGTGAGCCCGATGCCTTACGTGGAGCGGGGCATGGGGGCGAACCGGAATACGTTCATGGTGTACGGCAAGTACGACCCGACATTTTTGCCGGAGTTGACGCACGAGATGCTTGGAGCCTTGCAGAGGAGCGGGGCAGAGACGCGGACGCTGGAGCTTCCCGTGGGGCATTATTCGCTGGAGTTGGCGCCGTTCAGCTATATCGCGGGTTGGCGGATGTTTACCTATTTTCTGGAAGCGCTGGCGTGAGGCTGGCGTCCAAGAGTGAGCCTAACGCAGAGACGCAGAGGGCGCAGAGACTTTGCAGAGTGGAGGGACCGATGGCTAAACGGAAGAGTGCTTCGAAGACTTCCCGGAGATTACCCGCCAAAATAAAAAAAGTCTCTCTTGAGGAGTTGCATGAAATCGGCCGAAAGTTCAGGAAGCACATCCGGGGTCCGCTCATCGATGACCACGCAGAGTTGCTCTATGACGAGAAAGGCCTGCCAAAATGATGCCGAAAGGATCGTCAGTGGAGGATTTTGGCGATGGCGCCTTGGTGCACGAGCGTGGCGACAGCGTTGATGTCTGGGGCCAGGGGGCGGTCGGCGGTGACTTTGGGCGAGGCGGCGCGGACGGCGTCGTAGGCTTTTTTGGCGAGGGTGCCGGTTTGGAGCGGGGCGAGCAGGTCGATGCCCTGGCAAGCGCAGAGTAGTTCGATGGCGAGGATGTGGCGGAGATTGTGGAGCATTCGTTCGAGGCGGCGGGCACCGCTCATGCCCATGCTGACGTAGTCTTCCTGATTCCCTGAAGTGGAAATCGAATCGACAGAATGAGGAGTGGCGAGTGCGCGGTTTTCGCTGGTGAGCGCGGCGGCGGTGACCTGCGCGATCATGAAGCCGGAGTTGAGACCGGGGTCGGGCGTCAGGAACGCGGGAAGCATGCTGGTGAGCGGGTTGGTCATCTGCTCGACGCGGCGTTCGGCGATGCCACCGAGCGTGGCGATGGCGATGGCGACTTGATCGGCGGCCATGGCAAGCGGCTGGCCGTGAAAGTTTCCGCCGCTGACGATGTCTCCTTCGCCGTTTGCATTCACAAATACCAGCGGATTGTCGGTCGCGCTGTTTAATTCCACTATTGCCATTTCGCGGGCTTGCACGAGCGAATCGCGAACGGCGCCGTGAACCTGCGGTGTGCAGCGGAGGCTGTAGGCATCTTGCACGCGGGAGTCTTTATCGGGCGCGCGATGCGATTCGCGGATTTGGCTGCCTTCGTTGAGGTGTGCGAGGTTGCGCGCGGTTTTGCCGGCTCCGGCGTAGGCGCGGGCGTGCATGATGCGGGCGTCGAAAGCGCCCGGGCTGCCGCGGAGGGCGTCGAGTGACAAGGAAGCGGCGACGTCCGCGGTGTCGGCGAGCGTATCGGCTTCGAGCAACGCGAGACTCAACAGCGCCAGCATGCCTTGCGTGCCATTCAGCAGCGATAGACCTTCTTTTGCTTCGAGTGCGACGGGTGCGATTCCCGTGCGTTTCAGTGCTTCGCCGCCAGCGAGTTTTTCGTGCTTGAGGAACGCTTCTCCTTCACCAATGACCACTTGCGCGAGGTGCGCGAGTGGCGCGAGGTCGCCCGATGCTCCCACGGATCCCTGCGACGGAATCAGGGGATGCACGCCTGCATTTAGCATAGCGCAAAGCGTTTCGACCACCACCGGGCGCACACCGCTTAAGCCTTTGGCCAGTGCGTTGGCGCGGAGGAGCATCATCGCGCGCGTTTCCGGAATGGACAGTGGCGTGCCGATTCCGCAGGCGTGCGAGCGGACGAGATTGACCTGCAGTTGGCGAACCTGCTCAGTGGAGATTCTGACGGAAGCGAGTTTGCCGAAACCGGTGTTGATGCCGTAGGCGGTTTCGTTGGCGGCGACGAGGCGGTCGACGACGGCGCGGGACGCTTTCATGCGGGTTACCGCGGCAGGAGAGAGAGAGACGGATTCATTCCGCAACGCTGCTGCGTAGAGCTGATCGAAAGTGAGGTCATTACCTGTGAGGAGGATAGTCATAAGAAGAGTTTAAAGTTAAAAGTTTAAAGTTGGAAGTTAGGGGGAAGAAAGAGGAGGAAAAGGATTTATCGCAGAGGCGGAGGGAAGGAGGCGCAGAGGGCGCAGAGAAGAGAGGAAGCGGACCGGAAGGCGGCCTAAAGCCGCCCCTACACCGGCTGTGCGATTAGGGAGTGGGCTGAGCCAGGGAGAGAAAAGCGGTTTTGTACTTTTCGGGGAAATGGGTGACGTGGCCGGCGCGGTTGCAGGCGACGTGAATAGTGTGGCCGGTAGCCAGGAGTTTGTTGTCGCTCTGGCGGAGGAGTTCGTAGCCGAATTTGAGGGTGCGGTTTTTCGCTTCGAGGATGCGGGTGCGGACGGTGAGGAGTTCGTCGTAGCGGGCGGGATGGTGGTAGCGGCAGTGCACGTCGGCGACCACGATGAACGTGTCGTCCTCAATTTCCATCAGTTTGTAATCGAAGCCGAGAGCGCGCATCAGTTCGACGCGGCCCACTTCGAACCAGATTAGATAATTTGAGTGATACACCACGCCCATCTGGTCGGTTTCGGCGTAGCGCACACGGATGGTTACATCGTGATGAGTCAGCATGAGAGCCGGGAATAGTATGCCGGAAGAAAGGCCGAGAGTCGAAATCGGCAGGTGCTGTAGCTCAGGCCTTCAGGCCTGAGGGTTTTCATGGTAGATGGCGAGATCGCGGTGGCGTGACGAAAACCTCAACCCTGAAGGGGTGAGCTACAGGACTAGTTCTTTTCCGTTCCGTCTTGCCAGATGGGTTTGCGTTTCTCGAGGAAGCTGGCGATGCCCTCCTTGAAATCGGGGGTGCAGCGCATGCGGGCGTTTTCGAGCACGGCGCGCTCGAGGTCCGCGTCGAGGCTGGCGGCGGCCGCGGAGATGAGTAATCGCTTGGCGCGGGTGACGCTGGCGGGACTGGCGGCGATCAAGACCTCGGCCAGTTCGTTCACGCGGTGCATCAATTTATCAGCAGGGATGATTTCGTTGACCAGGCCGAGTTCCTTCGCTTCGGGAGCTTCGACCAGGCGGCCGGTCAGGAGCAGATCGCGCGCTCGCTTTTCGCCGATCTGCCGCGTAAGGAAGACGGAAACGATGGCAGGGAGGAAGCCGATCTTCACTTCGGTGTAGCCGAACTTGGCCTCGGGGGCGGCGAGGGTGAAATCGCAAAGAGTGGCGATGCCGCAGCCTCCGGCGAGGGCGTGGCCGTTTACGGCGGCGATCAGGGGTTTGGAGTAGCTCCAGATGCGGCGAAACATTTTGGCCATGCGGCGGGAATCTTCCTGATTTTCGGAAGGGGATTGCGTGGCGATGGCTTGCAAGAGAGATAAATCCATTCCCGCGCAGAACGCTTTGCCGGAGCCGGTGAGAATTACTACCCGGGCGGGGGTTTTCTCAATTGCGTCGAGCGCCGATTGCAGGTCGGCGATCATTTGTGTGTTGATGGAGTTGCGCTTGTCGGGACGGTTCAGGGTGATTGTGGCGACGTGTTCGGTGGATTCGAGGAGAAGCGTTTCGTAGGCCATCAGAGAACCCCTAAGGATCGACTCTATCGTTGGACAATTTATTGGAAATTGCAAATGGGGAAGAATAGGAATTCACTGCAGAGTTAGCAGAGGGCCACGGAGAGCGCAGAGAAGAGCACGGCGAGGAATCGCTGTGCTACGGACTGCGGAACGCCTGCCGGCTGGAAGCCGGCGCTACCACTATGTGCTCGGGGGGTTGGCCAATTAAAAGTGGCCGCTACTCCGGGTGGGTGTAGCTGGCGCGGATGTCGTTGGTTAGGGCTAGGGGTTTGGCGATCTTGGAGGAAGTGAAATCGTGGTTGACGCCGAGTTTGGTTAGGGCGGCCAGTACGGATTCGGTGGGGATGTTGCCGACTAGGGCGTCGCCGGCGAAGGGGCAGCCGCCGAGGCCAGTCAGGGCCGAGTCGAAGCGGCGGCAGCCGGCGGCGTAGGCGGCGTTGATTTTTTCTTCGGCAGTGTCGGGACGGGAGTGGAGATGGACGCCGAGTTCGACGCCAGCTACGTGGTCTTTTACTTGGGAATAGAGGCTGTGAATGAGATCTGGAGTGGCGGTGCCGACTGTGTCGGCGAGCGAGACTGTCGTGATGCGAATGTCTTTCAGCCAGTCGAGGGTGTCTTGGACGATTTCGGGGCCCCAGGGTTCTTCGTAGGGATTGCCGAAAGCCATGGAGATATAGATGACTAGATCTTTGTTGGCTTTCTTGGTTTCACGTTTTAGGGTTTCGACAAGCGCGCGGGATTCGGCGCGGGTCATGTTGGCGTTGGCGCGGCGAAAGTAGGCAGAGATGGAATACGGATAGCCAATGGTGGATACGCCGGGGGTGGCGAGGGCGCGTTCGAGGCCTTTTTCGTTGACGACGATGCCGATGATTTCGGGGAGCGTGGCGCCGTCGGGCAGGGAATCGAGCAGGCGGGACATTACATCTTCGCTGTCGGCCATTTGCTTGACGTGCTTGGGCGAGACGAAGCTGACGGCGTCAATGTGTTGAAAGCCAGCGGTAACGAGTTCGCACAGGTAGGTGACCTTGGTCTCGGTCGGAATCATTTCCGGGAGGCCTTGCCAGGCGTCGCGCGGGCATTCGATGAGCTTTACGGTATCCATGTGGGTCGGTTTGCCTAGAGGGTCTCGACGGGCACGAGTTTATGAGTTCAGAAGTTCAAGAGTTCAATAAGAATCAAGAAAAACACAGTACACAAGCCGCGCTTAGTTCTGAGCTTCGGATTAGTGCAAGCAACGCGTCTACCAAAAGGTTCTCAGTAGTCTATACCAGAGTCAACTTGGCAGCGAAGGGAGTGGAGCATGACAGCTAGCTCTGTCGCCTGTGCGAGGATCGTTTTTGCCTGCGGTGGGGTAAGGTGGGTCAGATCGCGAGCAACCATCACCAGGTATTCCACTTCTGCTAAAGAACCCTCGGAGATGTTCAAAAAATGGCTGTATTCCTGTCGGCCTATCCGTTTGGACCCCTCGGCAATGTTTGTTGGAACGGAAAGCATTGCGCGGCGAAGTTGTGAAGTCAGGCCAAATTTCTCAGATACCGGGAAGCCGGAACTCAGACGGTAGACACGGAGGACCATGCCGTGCGCTTTCTGCCAGCACTTAATATCCGTAAACCGTTGCATAGAGTATCCTACTATGTAATATGGCGTTACAATAATATGGAAGGCTGGATCTTTCAAGACCCGTCGTGCTTCTTCGGGCGGCGTAACAGAGAAAGAAAAAAGAGGAAGAAGAACAGGAAACCAAGGATCCCAAGTGCCCCGATCACCTGGTAAAAGAGAATGCTGGTGGCAAGGATGAGGTCAAATGCCTGCCCTTTTCTGAAGTATTCCGTCAGGGTGTAAATCAAGCCTGCCAGAAGACCCACACAGCTAAGGCCAAACATGGAAGACGAACAAATCAGAAGAACTCTTGAAGCCTTGTTCATGCTAACGACGCGTGTTCCATTGAACTATTGAACTCCTGAACTTATCAACTTCATCAGGTTTGGAGGACGCCGGTTTTGAATTCGGGGAGGTGGGTGTTGAGGGAGGCGGCGTTGAGGGCCCAGATTAGGGCGTCGCGGGTGTGGGCGGGATCGATGATGGCGTCGAGCCAGAGGCGGGCGGCGGCGTAACGCGGGTCGGTCTGGTGGTCGTAGGTGGATTTGACGGAGTCGAGGAGTTCTTTTTTGGCTTTTTCGTCGACTTTTTTGCCTTCGCGTTCGAGTTGCTTGAGTTTGATTTCGGCGAGCGTGTTGGCAGCGGCGTCGCCGCTCATTACCGCGAATTTTGCGGTGGGCCAGGCGAACATGAAGCGCGGGTCGTAGGCTTTGCCGCACATCGCGTAATTGCCGGCGCCGAAGCTGCCGCCGAGGATGACGGTGATTTTGGGGACGACGCTGTTGGCTACGGCGTTGACCATTTTTGCGCCGGCGCGGATGATGCCGCTCCATTCCGCGTCTTTGCCGACCATGAAGCCGTTGACATCGTGGAGAAAAATCAGCGGGATGCGGTTCTGGTTGCAATCCATAATGAAGCGGGCGGATTTTTCGGCGGATTCCGTGTAGATCACGCCGCCGAATTCGATGCGCTTCTGGTCGGAGTGAGGCGCGTTGGTGGTGATATGTTTTTTCTGGTTGGCGACGATGCCGACGGCCCAGCCACCGATGCGGGCGTAGCCGCACAGCACTGTTTCGCCGTATTCGGCGCGGTACTCTTCGAATTCGCTGCCGTCCACCAGGCGGGCGATGATTTCGCGCATGTCGTATTGCTTGGCGGGATTGCCGGAAAAGATACCGTAGAGTTCGTCGATCGAGTACAGAGGTTCTTTCAGGCGCGAGTGGCTGAAGATGGGGGGATTCGGCGCGCCCATTTTGTCGACGAGTGCGCGGATTCGTTTCAGGCAGGATTCATCGTCGGGTTCGCGGAAATCGACGGTGCCGCTGATTTGGGAATGCATTTTGGCGCCGCCGAGGTCTTCGGCGGAGGTTTTCTGGCCGATCGCGGCTTGGACCAGAGCGGGGCCGGCAAGAAAAAGCCCGGAGCCTTCGGTCATCAGGATGTGGTCGCACATCACGGGGAGATAGGCGCCGCCGGCTACGCACATGCCCATGATGGCGGTGATCTGCGGGATGCCCATGGCGCTCATGACAGCGTTGTTGCGGAAGACGCGGCCGAAGTCATCGGTGTCGGGGAAGACGTCTTCCTGAAGCGGGAGAAAAACACCGGCGGAATCGACCAGATAAATGGTGGGAATCCGATTCTCGATGGCGATGTTTTGTGCTCGGATTACTTTTTTCGCGGTCATGGGGAAAAAGGCACCGGCTTTTACGGTGGCGTCGTTAGCGATGACCATGAAGAGGCGGCCGGAGACGCGCGCCAAGCCGGTGATGGTTCCGGCGGACGGAGCGCCGCCCCATTCTTCATACATTTCGTGAGCGGCATAGATGCCGAGCTCGAAAAAATGCGTGCCAGGGTCGATGAGGGCGTTGACGCGTTCGCGGGCAGTGAGACGGTTCTTTTTGTGTTGTGATTCGATGGCCTTCGCGCCGCCGCCCTGGCGGATTGTTTCTTCTTCGTTCTTGATGGCGGTGAGTAGCTCCACCATGCGCTGGGAATTCTTTTGGAAATCGAGAGATTTTGCGTCGATGGCGGTTTTCAGAACCGAAGAGGACACGCGACGACCTCGCAGACGGAAGTGACGGCAGCGGAATCAGTATACGGAGGATTGGAGGTTTGCGCGAGTGGAGCGGAGAAGAGAAAGGCTTACCACAAAGGTAGCAGAGTGGCCGCAGAGGTAACGGAGATGATGCGGCGGGGGAGAGTTGCGGGGTGAGGGTAGACTCGCGGGATGGAATATCCGCTGTTGAGTTTGAAATTGGCGAAGTTTGAACGAGGTGTCTTGTAGCTCAGGCCTTTCAGGCCTGAGGATTTTCAAGCGAGCGAAGAGGGCCGGTAGGGTTACGAAAGGCCTCACCCTTGAAGGGGTGAGCTACAGGGTTATGGGCGGACGTGGCGCTTGTGAATGAATTCGATGATGTCCTGGGTGGAGGTGCCGGGGAGGAAAATTTCGGCGATGCCGGATTTTTTCAGGGCGGCGATGTCGGGACCGGGGATGATGCCGCCGACGAGGACGGTGACGTCGTCCATGCCTTTTTCGTGGAGGAGTTTCATGAGTTGGGGGCAGAGGGTGTTGTGGGCGCCGGAAAGGATAGAGAGGCCGATGACGTCGACGTCTTCCTGGACGGCGGCGGAGGCGATCATCTCCGGGGTCTGGCGGAGGCCGGTGTAGATCACTTCCATGCCGGCGTCGCGAAGGGCGCGGGCGATGACTTTGGCGCCGCGGTCGTGGCCGTCCAACCCTGGCTTTGCAATCAGTACTCGTATCTTCTTTTCAGGCATGGTGAGTATCCGCGATGTCTCCGTTCTCTCTGCTCGCCTCTGCTGACTCTGTGGTGAGCTCTTTTCCTTCCTTCCAAATATATCTCCGAACCCCCTCTTTTAGCACGGGAACATGGAAGTTGAGCAGCAGGCCAACTCGATTTCCCGAGAGTTTCAGGTAAGTGAGCACAACAGCTTCGTGGATTGGTGCAATCTGCTCTATGGCTTTCAGTTCAACTACGATTCGGTGCTCGACCAAGATATCGATCCTGTAGCCGCATTCGAGTTTCACGTCTTTGTAGATGACCGGCACTGGTTTCTGGCGCTCATGTGCGATACCGCGCAAGATCAGTTCTTTGCAAAGACACTCCTCATAAGCAGATTCAAGCAGGCCTGGGCCAAGAAGTCGATGAACCTCGATGGCAGCGCCGATGATTTTGTGGGTCAGTTCCACGTCTGAGGGTGAATTCATAAAGAGGAAGATTACCACAGAGTTAGCAGAGGAGAGCAGAGAGAGCGGAGGGTTGGCCCGAACCTGACGGACTTGTCTAGCGGCAACGCGAAAGGCACAGAGGAAATGATATCAATCACTCAGCTTTATTGTAGTCATCGACCTCAACCACGATTGTTCCGTTGGCCGGTCGGCGCCGAACAACGGGGCGGACAAGACCGACTCGGATTACTGCTTTCCTCTTAGTGGCCTCTTCCGCGAATTTCCTGGCCTCGTTCACATCAGAAAATAGCACATGGACTTCACTTCCCATTAGGGTCCGATGCGGCTTTGTCGTCATGTAAATGTCTCCTCCTGAAATGAAGTCGGAGTTTTTGGTCAAGGAACGTAGCAGACAGAAAGATACCGCAGAGACGCAGAGAAGAAAAGGAAGAGTGGATCATGTGATGGCGACTTCTTCGTAGGCGCCGAAGACGGTGCGCATTGCTTCGCAGATTTCGCCGAGGGTGGCGTAGGATTTTACGGCGTCGTAGATGAAGGGCATGAGGTTTTCTGAGCCGTGGGAGGCTTTGCGGAGGGCATTGAGGCGGCGCTCGACTTCGGAAGAAGAGCGTTCGGCGCGGAGTTTGCTCAGGCGTTCGGCCTGGCGATGGGCGACGGTTTCGTCGATCTGCAACAAGTCCATCGGCTTTTCCGGCGTCACGTAGTCGTTTACGCCGACGATGATTTTCTCTTTTTTGTCTACCGCCATCTGATAGCGGTAGGACGCTTCGGCGATTTCGCGCTGCGGGTAGCTCTTTTCGATGGCGGCGACCATGCCGCCCATCGCGTCAATGCGGCGGATGTAGTCCCAAGCGCCGTTTTCCACTTCGTTGGTAAGTGTCTCCACAAAGTAGGAGCCGCCGAGAGGGTCGACCGTGTTGGTGACGCCAGTTTCGTGCGCGATGATCTGTTGCGTGCGCAGCGCGATGGTAGCGGCGTGCTCGGTCGGCAGCGCCCAGGCTTCGTCGAGAGAATTCGTGTGCAGCGATTGCGTGCCGCCAAGAACGCCGGCAAGCGCCTGAATTGCCGTGCGGACGACGTTGTTCATTGGCTGCTGAGCGGTCAGGGAACAACCGGCCGTCTGGGTGTGGAAGCGCAGCGCCCAACTGCGCGGACTGACGGATTTGTAGCGCTCCGTCATGGCTTTGTGCCAGATACGGCGGGCGGCGCGATATTTGGCAATTTCTTCGAAGAAATCGTTGTGCGCGTTGAAGAAGAAGGAAAGCTGCGGCGCGAACTCATCCACGGGCAGGCCGCGGCGTATGGCCCATTCGACGTACTCCATACCGTCGCGCAGGGTGAAGGCGAGCTCCTGAATCGCGGTCGAGCCGGCCTCGCGGATGTGGTAGCCGCTGATGGAGATGACGTTGAATTTGGGCGTGTGCTTCATCCCAAATTCGAAGGTGTCAATCACCAGGCGCATGGAAGGCTCGGGCGGGTAGATGTATTCCTTCTGCGCGATGTATTCCTTCAGAATGTCGTTTTGCAGCGTGCCGGAGATTTTCTTCCAGTCGGCCCCCTGTTTTTCGGCGACGGCGAGATACATGGCCCAGATGACCGCGGCGGGGGAATTGATGGTCATCGAAGTGGTGACATCGGCGAGGGGAATCTGGTCGAAGAGAACTTCCATGTCGGCAAGGGAACTGATCGCAACGCCGCATTTGCCGACTTCGCCTTCAGAGAGAGCGTGGTCGGAGTCATAACCCATCAGTGTGGGCAGATCGAATGCGGTGGAAAGGCCCGTCTGGCCCTGCGAGAGGAGATACCGGAAGCGCTCGTTGGTGTCTTCGGCGGTGCCAAAGCCGGCGAATTGCCGCATGGTCCACAGGCGGCCGCGATGCATGGTGGCGTGAATGCCGCGGGTGTACGGCGGTTCCCCGGGATTGCCGAGGTCGCGGGCGGCATCCCATCCGGCAAGATCCTCTTCCGTGTACAGGCGGCGAATCGGGTAACTGGAGATGGTGGTGAATTCTTTCTGGCGCTCGGGGCTCTTTTCGAGAGTGCGGCGAAGAGTATTTTCTTCCCAGGCGTGCAATTTCGAGGGGGATTTTACGGTCCCGCCCGACTTTTTCGGATTGGCCGAGTCACTCATGAAAAGGCGCTCCCGGGATCACAAAATAATAAGCGGTTTGCTATGCAGACCCCGCCATAAACTAATGCTATGGGAAACGGGGGTGGGGAGCAAGAAGAGGGGAAGACAAAAGTGAGATGGAATCGGATGACGGTTCGACATGAGGCGATGGACGGTTCGCGTCCACCCTTCCTTCATCAGGGCAAGCTCTAAAGGTGGACGCTACGGCGGTTATTTTTTGGCGAGGGAGCGCACGAAATTGACGACGTCCCAGATTTCGTCGGGCTTCAGGCGGCCCTCTTCGCCCATCATTTTTCCCTTACCATTG
Source organism: Candidatus Acidiferrum sp. (assembly GCA_035935335.1). Taxonomy (GTDB): domain Bacteria; phylum Acidobacteriota; class Terriglobia; order Acidiferrales; family UBA7541; genus Acidiferrum. The sequence goes on along the minus strand of DASYXF010000131.1, from coordinate 16,611 downwards.
TTGATGATCTTGTAGATGTCGGCGTCGCTGAGGTCTTTCAGCGCTTCGGCTTCCCGGAAATCCTTCAACTTCAGATGCATGTCCGCCGCCAGGTCGCCGTCGCCGCCGCCTTCATTGCCATGGCACATGGCGCAGTCCTGGCCGTACTTCTTTTTACCCGAGGCGACAGAAGTGGGCGACGCTTTAACAGGATTGCTTGGCTTCGCCGAATCCGAGCTGTTCTTGGCGTCCGGGGCGGGTTTTTCTTCAGTGGCGGGTTTTTCATCCGCGGGCTTGGCAGGTTCCTGAGAGCGGCACTGAACAGGCAAAAGCAGGAAAGAACACACAAAGACACAGACGAGCGCGAGTTTCATGACAGAATCTCCCTAAGCGACTCAACGCGTCAGACGTGCATAGGGCGCAGTTTGGCCCAAGTATAGCCCTCCGGGGAAATTTTGCACTTTTATTCTTTAGCGAAGGCGGGCTACGCAAAGTACTGAAAAGTGCGCCAGAACTCCGGCCAGCCGGCTTTTGGCGGGCCGCAGAGGAAGATGTCGCGGCGTTCGGTGGTTTCTTCGTTGACGACCCCAAGGGAGTTTGTGTTTTGCGCCACAAGGCGGCAGGAACCGAAATTGGCTTCGACGAAGGCCTCCGGGAAACCCACGATGATCAAAATTTGCGGCGGAGGATCACCGTAGCCGCGTTCCCAGGAAGAGTTGACGCCGCTGATGGCGCGCGGAAGCCCGCGGCCGGGACCGTAGAGATTGATCGCGCCGGCTTCGCCGTAATTTTCGGCCAGGATGCCGAGATGCTCGCGCGATTCGGGTGAGAGAGAGTCGCGAACCTGGGCGAGTGTGGCCACCAGATCCTGCCAGCCAATTTCATCGCGCAAGGTGGGATTCATCGCGTCCGCCGCACGAAACCATGCGGAAGGGACGGGCGCGACAGGCAGCCCCACGGCCGCCGCTCCTATGGCGCTGATCGCCAACGCAGCGGCAACCGCCGCCAGGATGGGCCGCGCTTGCCGCAGGGTGAGCTTGGAGATCCGCCGCTCGCCCCAAACCGCGCCGGCTGCGTACAGAAAGGAGTAGGCCGGCATCAGGTAATAGCCGCGGCCTTTGGCGACCAGAAAAATCGCGAACGGCACCAGATACATCCAGGCCAAAACGCGGAATTGAGTTGCCCCGCGGGAGAAAAGGCAGATGCAGAGTCCTGTGAACCACAACGGCGACGAAAGCAGCGTCAACTCAAACTGGTCCGCCAGAAAGGATTGCGTCAACCCTTCGGCAACGTCGCGATGATGCAGGAAACGCAAGAAGTCGTAGGCAATGAAATGATGATGGAGTTGCCACAGGAAATTCGGAGCGACGAGCAGGAGAGAGACAAGCAGGCCGAGCCAGGGCCAAATGGTGCGGAAATATTTTCGCGCTTCGGTGAATAGAAATCCGGCCAGTACTCCGGCGGCGAAAAAGATCATGGTGTATTTGGCGAGCATCCCGAGGCCGATTGAAGCGCCGACGGCCAGGAAGTGGCGAGGATCGCCGGTTTTTAGCAGCCGGACGATGAAGAATGCGGTGAGCACCCAGAAGAAATAGTCGAAGGAGGTGTAGTGCATCAGGGCGCCGATGCCGAGGGAGAAGGGAATCGCCGCGCAGGCGGCAACGATTTGCGCAGCGCGGCCGCCGCCCATGTCTTTGGCCATGCAGCCGGTCAGCACGACAACGACGGCCTGGACGAGAGCCGAAAAAAAGCGGAAACCGACAAGGGAAGTGCCGAACAAGGCGAGCGAGAGTCGTCCGAAGAATGGCGTAAGCGGCGGATAGGCGGCGTAACCCCAGGCAAGATGGCGCGCGTCTTCGAGAAAGGAAAGTTCGTCGCGGTTGAAGCCGTAGCGTCCGGCAGTGAGGAGATGAACGAGCAGGGTGGCGGCGCCGATAGACGCAAGTAAGGCGAAATCGTTTCGCGAGCGTAACAGCGTACCCGGAGTAGACCATCCTTCGATTGATCGGCGGCCTTCGGCAAGGGCGATGGTTTCGCGTTCAGGCGTCACGTGAGTCTCGGAAAACTGCGCCATGATAGCAGAAGGGCGAGCCCGAATGAGCGACGGGAGGTGGCCATCCTAAAAGACAAGAGGTGCAAAGCAGATCCCTGCTCGCAGCAGGCAAGCCTCCCCCGCAAAAAGCGCCCTTCGCGAAATATGCTGAGGGCAAGTGGGTTCGGGATGACACCTGTGGCGCGAGAGCTAGCGGTTGCCGGATTTGCCTTTGTCGTCCAGGGCCTTGAACAGTCCCTCTGTGCCGACGACCTGGCCGTTGAGGGTGCCTGGAATCAGGGTGTCGCGTTCGATTTCGCCCTGCTTGGCGCCCGCGATGGTGACGCTGTTAATCTGCAGCGTGCGGCCGAGAGCGCGTTCGTAGTTGGCTTTGGCTTCGGCGAGATTGGCCAGGGCCCGAAGTTCGGTGCCCTGCGCCGTGATCAGGTCGCGCTGAGTGAGAATCACGTTGTAGACGGTGGAAGCGCCCAAGCGGTATTTTTTCTCCTCGGCGTCAAAAGTCTGCTGCTGCAATTCGCGCGCTTTGCTGGCGGCCTGCACTTGCGCGCGGCCCTGTTCGAGAGCGATGGAGGTGTTGCGGACGTCGAGGACAGCGCTGTTCTTGATCTGCTGCATCTGAGCTTCCAGTTGGCGCTGTGTAAGCTGGGCGTGGACGCTGTCCGCCTGGGCCGAACGGTTGCGAAGGGGAAGGGCGAGATTGATCCCGACGGCGTATTCGGGGAAGCGGTTGTGAAAGACCTGGCTCATGCTGTCGGAGAGACCGGTTTTGTCTACAACCGGTGGCGTGGTGGCAGTAAGCGAATTGCCGGCGAGGCCCGTGCTGGAATAGGTGCCGGTAAGTGTGGCCAGGGGAAGCAACGCGTTCCTTGTGGCTTTAACGTCGATCTCACCATTCCTCAGGTTCAGGATCTGCTGCTGCACGTCCGGGCGATTCACAAAGGCTTCCTTCACCGCATCGGCGAAGGGCGCGAGTTGAATCGACAGCGGTGCGTCCGGCTTGTCGGTCGGAACGATCTCGACGTCAATCAGATTGGAGGAGGTGGGGTCCTTGGAAATGAAATTCTTCAGCACCAGCTCGTCCTGGAGCTGGGTGGTTTGGGCGACGATCAGATTCTGGGAATCGGTGGCCAATTCGGACTCCGCGCGGGTGACATCAAGCGGGGCCATGGTGCCGATCTCCAACTGCTTTTTGTTGTCGTTATAAAGCTTTTGAGAGACGGTGACGGCCTGCTGCTGCACCTTGACGTTTTCGCGTGCGTAGACCAATTCCCAATAAGCGGTGATGGTGTTGGTGACGGTGGTGATGGCCTGTTGCGCGAAAGCCAGATCGGCGATCTTGCGGTTGTTTTCGGCGATCAGAATGTTGCGGCGGGTGACGTCGCGGCCCGCTCCTTGCAGGAGTTGTTGGGAAAAACTGATGCCGATGGAAGACTGCACGGAGGGGTCGAAAAGGTTGAACGGGGAGGTGGAAGAGGTGCGGGTGTTGTCCCAAAAAACGTTAACCGTGGTGCCGGTGGAAAAGCCCTGGGAGAAGGCGGTGTTGAAGATGCTCTGGTGGACTCCAAGAGAAGCGATCCCGTTGGTGCCAGTGCCGGCGCCGGAGGTGAGGGGGTTGTTGACGGGAATCAGGGCGCTGGTGATGGAAACATTTTGTGTCAGGTAGGGATCAAAGAAAAGAGAGGGCAGGTTCGCGGTCGATCCGACCGACAGGCTGCCCGGAACGCCAAAGCCAAAGCCGCCCGCTTTCGTCTTGAGGATGCTGGCATCGGCCATCCAGGGGTTGTAGCGCTGGACAACGATGTCCATGCTGTTTTCCAGGGCGAGGGCGATGGCGTCCTGCAAACTGAGATTCAGCTTGCCGGACTGGATCAGCTGCTCGAGGCGCGGCGAGTTGGCGAGCGCACCGGGATTGACGTACCAGGTCCTGTAGGGAGCCGTAATATTCGGCCAGGGGCCGGGAGAATTCGTGAAGTGAAATTTGTTTAAGCCGAGCGAGATCGGCACGCCGCCTTGCAGATTGGCCTGTTTCTGCGGGGGAGGCGCGGGGTCCTGGGCCAGCACCGGAGAGGCGGGGGCTCCCGCGAGAATGCCTGCCAGAACGGCCGACAGCAGGGACTTCAGGGACAGCTTCTTCATAAAGTTTCCTCACCTCTGGAAAAGTGGCAATGCTGAACTGTTGGCAAACCAATCCGTCAAATAGTCTTCTCTCTGTAAAACGATGCAAGAGGGCAATTTGTTTCATCCGGGATGCAGCTTGGCGGAGCGTCCACAGCGCGCATTCGCCGGCCTGGGTCTGGCTTCGAAGTCTAACAGGGGCCCTCATTCCTTGACAACGCATTGCATGGAGGCTAGGCTGCTGACATTTCGACGTTTAGGAGCTCCCGCGGTTAGCGGGCCTATGTTCACACGGGAAGAGCTGCTTAAGCTGTTTGAGAAGGCGGGAGCGGTCCGCCACGGGCATTTTGAGCTGTCCAGCGGCCTCCATAGCGGCACGTACGTGCAGTGTGCGCTGGTGCTCCAGTACCCGCGATTTGCGGAAAAACTGGGGCAGGCGCTGGCCGCTTTGTTCTCGGATGCGCGGATTGATGCGGTGGTCTCCCCGGCGCTGGGCGGAGTGATTATCGGGCAGGAAGTGGCGCGGGCGCTGCCGGCTCATGGCGATGTGCTTGGTGGCGGGGTGCCGGCGATGTTCGTTGAGCGCGATGCCAGTGGAGTAATGTGCTTGCGGCGCGGATTTTCGCTAAGGCAGGATACGCATGTCTTGGTGGTTGAAGACGTGTGGACGACCGGCGGATCGACGCAAGAGGCGATCAGCGTGGTGGAAGAGGCCGGCGGACGCGTGGTGGCAGCGGGCGCTTTGATTGACCGCAGCGGCGGGAAAATTGAATTTCCCGTGGAATCGAATGCGCTGATCGAATTGCTGATTGAAAGTTACGAACCGGATGATTGCCCGCTGTGCCGCCAAGGGACTGTGGCTGTGAAGCCCGGCAGCCGTTACGCGCGGTCCGCTTCCTAGAGACGCCGGGCCGATCCCTGCATGCGTTATTTCAAACTCACGATTGCTTACGACGGAACGGATTTTCACGGCTGGCAGATTCAGAAAGGGAAGCCGACCGTGCAGGGCGAAATCGTGTCCGTGCTGCGGCACCTGACCCAGGAGGATACGCAGTTGCTTGGTGCGGGCCGAACCGATGCGGGTGTGCACGCGCTGGGACAGGTAGGCAGTTTTAAGACCCAGTCGGCGCTTTCGGCGCTGGAATTTCACCGCGCGATGAATGCTTTGTTGCCGCCGACGATTCGAATTGTGACAGTGGAGGAGATGGGGCCGGATTTCAATGCGCGGTGGTCGGCGAACGGGAAGGTTTACCGCTACCGGATTTTTCGCGGGAAGGTAGTGCCGCCGATGTTGTGGCGCTATGTGCTGCACTATCCGTTTCCGCTGGATGAAGAGGCGATGCGGGATGCGGCAGGGCGATTTGTGGGCATGCATGATTTCACGTCGTTTGCGGCTTCGACAGGCTCGGAAGACGACGATAAAGAGCGGAACATGAAGCGCGAGATCTTTTCGACGGAGCTAAAGCGCACGGAAGACGGCGAAGAGTTGTGGTTTACGGTGCATGGGCGGTCGTTTTTGCGGTACATGGTGCGGAAGATGGTCGGGACGTTGCTCGAAGTGGGCCGGGGAAAGCTCACGCCCGGGGACATCGACAAGCTGTACGAGCTGAAAGATCGCTCGAAATCAGGGCCAACGGTGCCGCCACAGGGGTTGTTCATGGTGATGGTGGAACACGACGAGCCGTATCGGGTGAGCTGACTTCAAGCGGCCCAATTTGGAGTGCGGGAGCAACGCTCCCGCTTTTGCCGTTTACAGATAAGCTCCCAAGTTGATTTCGGAGATATGTTTGCATCCGCAAAAGCGGCGGCAGGGCCTGCCTGCCGCAGGCAAGCCGCCGCACTCCAAAAAAAAGCGGTGCGGCCCGCCTCGGAAGGCGGGCCCTACACAAGCAAGATTCGGCAGGGTAGAATCACACCCATGGCTGCAACTTCTTCGTTGTTGGACACTTTGCCTTCGATTGATCCGGCGACCGGTAAGGTCCTGCGATCCTTTGAACGGACGCCGCCGCTGGCTGTGCCGCAAATGCTGGCAAAGGCTCGCGAAGCGCAAAAAGTGTGGGCGAAGCGTTCGGTGGCCGAGCGTTGCGCGCAGATCGGCATTTTAAAGACGAAAATACTCGAAGCGAGAGAACTGCTCACGGACGCGGTTGTGCGCGAATCGGGAAAGCCTCGCGCTGAAGTGAAATTCGCCGACATCTTTGTTTCCCTGGATTCGGCGGAGTATTTTGCGAAACATGGCGAGTCGCTGCTGAAACCGAAAAAAGTGAAGCATCACAGCCTGATCGCGAAAGCAAAGTTCGGGAAACTTTCTTATGAACCGCTCGGGGTAGTGGCGATCATCAGTTCCTGGAATTATCCGCTGGCCATACCGATGGGCCAGGCGATTGCCGCCGTGGCCGCAGGCAACGGTGTGATCTGCAAGACCAGCGACTTTACGCCGGAATGCGGCGAGCTAATCGGGAAGCTTTTTCGCGAAGCGGGATTTCCGGCGGACCTCGTCACGATCGTGCAGGGCGGCGGGGAAGTCGGCCAGGCGCTGATTGATGCGCGGCCGGACAAGGTTTTTTTCACGGGCAGCGTGTTTACTGGCCGGCATGTTGCGGAAGCCTGCGCGCCGCTGCTGATTCCGAGCGTGCTGGAACTGGGCGGGAAAGACGCGATGCTGGTTCTGGCCGACGCCGATCTGGAAATTGCCTCGAGTGCGGCCGTTTGGGGCAGCTACACGAATTGCGGGCAGGTGTGCCTTTCCGTGGAACGGCTGTTCGTCGAAGAATCGATCAGCGAACCGTTCATCAAAAAATGCGTGGAAAAGACGCAGAAGCTTCGCATCGGGCCGGGCAGCGATCCCAACACGGAAATTGGCCCACTGATCCGGCCGCAGCACGTCCAGCGCATGAGCGAACTTCTGGCAGACGCGGTGCAGCGCGGCGCGCAGGTTCTTTGCGGTGGACGGCCGCGTCCGGACCTGGGACCAAACTTTTTTGAGCCCACGGTCGTGACCGGCGTGGATTCTTCGATGAAGTTATTTCAGGATGAAACGTTTGGACCGATCATGGCGATTCGCGTGGTGCGCGACGCGGAGGAGGCTGTTGAACGCGCCAACGACTCCGAGTTTGCGCTTTCGGCAAGCATCTGGACCGGCGACCTGGAAGGCGGCAAGCGCATTGCGCACCGGCTTCGCGCCGGGGCGGTGATGGTGAACGACCTGATCAGCGGATTTGCGATTGCCGAAGCGCCGCATGGCGGCTGCGGACTAAGCGGTTGGGGACGGACCCACGGCGACGAAGGTTTGCTGGAAATGGTGCATGTGAAATACATTGATGTGGACCATCTGCCGCGCATGGAAAAGCCGTGGTGGTACCGCTATGGCGGCGACGTGGAAAAGGCCGCGGACGCTTTTCTGAGATTTGAGTTTAGCGGCGGCATCATGTCCCGTTTGCGGAATGCCAGGATGGCGATGAAGACGATGTTTCGCGATCACGGTTTGAAATAGCGATAGAGGAGCGAGAGTTGGCCGACGAAACGCCGGAAGTCGTGCAAGCGAGTGCTGTGCCGAAAATCAAGACGCGCAAGCCCAAACAGCGCGCGTGCGACGAACGCGATGCGAAGGGCAAACTTTGCGCGGGGCATTTGAAGCGCTGGTACGACCTGCCGCCGGAGGTGGAAGCGATTGTGGGCAAGGGCGCGGAGATTTACCGCTGCGAGTTCTGCAAAATTCTGTTTCGGCCCGATCCGAAACAGCAGCCCAACAGCTATACCCTTCGTTATTAAACGCTATTAGGCAGCGCAGGGAGAACCTTCACCCGTGAACCACAACGAATGGATCCACGACTGGAATTCGATTGGGCCGATGAGCATCCCGCCGGGCACACGGGTACTACTGAACGATGAGACGTTGCGCGATGGGTTGCAGAATCCCTCCATTCAAGATCCGACTATCGAAGAGAAAATTGAAATCCTGCACCTGATGGAATCGTTGCAGATTGATTCCGTAAACATCGGGTTGCCAGGCGCCGGGCCGCGCGCGGTGCAGCATACGGAGGCGCTCGCGCGGGAGATTGCCGCGAATCGCATGCGGATCAAGCCGAACTGCGCGGCGCGGACGATTGAGGCGGATATCCGGCCGATTGCGGAGATTTCTCAGCGGGTGGGTATCGCGATCGAAGCAGCGACGTTTTTGGGCTCCAGCCCGATTCGGCGGCTGGTGGAAGACTGGACGGTGGATCATCTGGAGCGCACCACGGAAAATGCAGTGAAATTTGCCGTCGCACAAGGGTTGCCGTGCATGTACGTCACGGAAGACACGGTGCGCACGGATCCTGAAACCGTGAAGCGGCTGTATACGACGGCGATTCGTTGCGGGGCTCGCGCGATTGTGCTGTGCGATACGGTTGGGCACGCGACTCCACAGGGGGCGTTCAACCTGGTGAAGTTCGCGATAGAAAATGTGGTGAAGCCGAGTGGGGAGAAAATTCGCGTGGACTGGCACGGGCACCGCGACCGCGGGCTGGACATCGCCAACTCGCTCGCCGCGGTTGCGGCGGGAGCGAATCAGGTTCACGGCGTGGCGCTTTCGCTCGGAGAGCGCGTCGGCAACACGCCAATGGAACTCTTGCTGGTGAATCTCCGCCTGATGGGTTTGATTGAAAACGACCTGAGCTCGCTGCGCGCGTATTGCGAGAAAGTCGCTAAGGCCACGCATACGATTATTCCGCCGAACTATCCTGTCTTCGGCAAGGATGCGTTTCGCACGGCGACGGGAGTGCACGCAGCCGCGATCATCAAAGCGCTAAAAACTGGCGACCGCGATCTGGCGGACGCGGTTTACAGCGGCGTTCCGGCGCATCTCTTTGGCCTCGAGCAAGTCGTGGAGATCGGCCCGATGAGCGGGAAGTCGAACGTGCTCTACTGGCTTTCGCGCCACAACATTGCGGCCACCGACGAGGTGGTCAATCGCATCTTCGACGCCGCCAAGCAATCCTCGCGCGTGCTGACCGAGCAGGAATTGCTGGCGCTGTGTTCATCCTCCATCACTCCGGCTTGATAGGATGCCGCTAACGCCCGATGAGTTTTGACCGACAACTCGACGTTCTTGTGGCGATCTTAGTCGCATTCGTTGCCTTTGTCGGCTGCGTCTTTACCGGTGCGCTTACGGTTGCGAGCAGTTTGCTTATAGCCGCAGGCGTATTCTTGATTGGGCTTCTTTTTGGCCGCAGAGTCGCGGAAATCGCTTTAAACCTTTTCCACGGATAAATCCTGCCCATCCACCCCTCTGCAAAACGGAACCTACCTCCTAATAAACGCGAAAATCGGAAACTGACCCGCTACCGAAAATCTTCGCGACTTGTGCTCCTTCAAGCTAAAATGGCGGCGTGGATTATCCCGCGTCCAAGATACGTTCCCGCGAGATGGGCGAACAAATGCGCCCGCCTCGGAAGGCGGCCGCTACAACAGCAAGAAGGGCCACCCTTCCTTCGTCAGGGCAGGCGTGAAGGTGGACGCTACGCGTAGGGAGATGCAACTGCGCATTGGTACGGTGAAACGCGTTGCTGTTTGCGCTATTCTTTTGTGCATGCCGATTCGCTCCGCCCTCTCACAGGCCGCACGGCCGCTGACATCGTTTTCGCTGGCGGAGCAGCCGCAGGTGCGCGCGGCGCTGGATTGGTTTGGGAAGAATCTTAAGTGGATTAATGACCAGCAGACTACGTTGACGGAAATTCCGGCTCCCTCCTTTCAAGAAGAGAAACGGTCCGCGGCGGTGAAGGCGATGTTTGCGGCGGAAGGGCTGCCAGTACAAACGGATAAGCTTGGCAATGTGATCGCGGAGCTGCGCGGAGCGAACGACAAAGAGTGCATCCTGATTGCCGCGCATCTGGATACGGTTTTTCCGGCGGACACCGACGTGAAAGTGCAGCGCGAGGGCGATCGACTGCTCGCGCCGGGAATTTCCGACAATGGGACGGGACTTGCCGCGCTGGTGGCGATTGCGCGAGCGTTTCAGGCGGCCAAACTCAAGCCACAGCGCACAATTCTGTTTGCCGCGAATGTGGGCGAAGAGGGCGAAGGGAATTTGCGCGGCATGCGCGCGCTGATTGATGCGTACCGGACGAAGCTGCGCGCGGTGATCGTGCTGGATGGCTCCGGCACGGATCACGTCACGACGAAGGCGCTGGCTTCGCGGCGGCTGGAAGTTACGATCACCGGCCCCGGCGGGCATAGCTGGTCGGATTTCGGGATGGTGAATCCCATCAACGCGCTTGTGCGCGGCTCTGTGCGTTTTATCAATACGAAGGTTCCCGTTTCGCCGCGGACCACCTTCAACCTCGGTCAGGTGGAAGGCGGAACTTCGGTCAACTCGATTCCTCACGAAGCGAAATTGAAAGTGGACATCCGATCGGAGAGCGAAGAGGAACTGGTGCGAATGGAAACGGCGCTGCGCGATTGCGTCGCGACGGGCGTCAAAGATGAGATGGACAACGCGCGCGACCGCAGCAAAGGAAAATTGGAATGGAAAGTGGATGTAATCGGCAGCCGGCCAGGAGGGGAACTGGCCGCGGATTCTTCTTTGCTTGCATCGCTGCGCGCCGCGGACGATTACCTGGGCAATCAGTCTCGCATCGAACGCTCTTCCACCGACGCAAATATTCCGTTGTCGCTGGGCATTGAAGCCATTGCGATCGGTGCTGGCGGGAATGGCGGCGGCGCGCACTCCCTGCAGGAATGGTATGAGCCTGCAGGGCGGGAACTTGGCCTGCAACGCGCGCTGCTGACGCTGTTGGGAGTTTCCGGCGTGGCGCAGGAAAAGGGGCGCTGACGATGCGGAGAGCGTCTCGAACTCATCCCCAACATCAAGTTCGGGCGGAGCGCGAGTGTCCTCAGGGGCTAAAGCCCAATTGTTTAGGGCTCCAGATGTCGGAGCTAAAGCTCCGACCCCCTAGGGTCATTAGTAAGCTGGCTTCTCGCGTTTTCTTTTCCCTGGGAATGGCTGCTCTTGCGTCTTTAGCGGCGAGTCCCGCGTTTCCGCAAGCCAGCGACCCGGCGCACAAGACAACGTATTACCTGCACGGCCGGATTTACACCAACGATCCCAAAGCGCCGTGGGCCTCCGCGATGGCCGTGCGCGACGAAAAAGTATTCTGCATCGGCTCCATCGAACACATCATGCTGGATTGCGGCGGATCCAAATCGGATGCGGAGATCGTGCAGTTGAAGGGCCGCTTCGTGATGCCGGGTTTCAATGACGCGCACACGCATTTGGGCAGCGCGGGCCGCGACAAGCTGTCTCTAGACCTGAAGGGCACGGACTCGTTGGCCGAGTTGCAGCAACGCGTGAGGGTTGCCGCCTCGCAACACAAGCCGGGCGAATGGATCATCGGCAGCGGCTGGGACCAGACCCGCTGGCCGGAGAAGACGTTCCCTCATCGGCAGGATCTGGACGAAGTTTCTCCCAACAATCCCGTTTTCCTGGTTCACATTTCGGGACACGTTGGGGTTGCGAACTCGCTGGCGCTGAAACACACAGAGATTACGGAAGATACGAAGAACCCCACGGGCGGCGAGATCGAACGCGACGCCGATGGGAATCCCACGGGGATGCTGAAAGAAGGCTCGGCGATGGAGTTCGTCGAGCAGAAGATTCCGGAACCAACGGACGAAGAGCGCCGCCACGGGATCGAGCTCGTCCTGCAAGAGTTGGCAATCAACGGAGTGACCTCCGCGCAGGATAATTCGGCGTGGGAAGATTTCCTGGTCTATCACCAGCTGAAAGAAGAAAAGAAGCTCACCGTGCGGATTACGGAATGGCTTCCGTTCATGGCGCCGCTGACGGAATTGCAGAATATGCGTTCGGAAGGCGGCACCACGGATCCGTGGTTGAAAACGGGCGCGCTGAAAATGGTGACGGATGGAGCGCTCGGATCGCGCACCGCCGCGATGCTCGCCCCATACTCCGACGCTCCGGACACCAGCGGAATCATGACCATCGCGCCGGAGAAGCTGAAGGCGATGGCGCTGGAGCGCGACAAGGCGGGCTTTCAACTGGCGTTTCACGCTATCGGAGATCGCGCGAACCGCGTGGCGCTGGATGTGTTTGAGTCGGTCGAGCGTGTCAACGGGGCGCGCGACCGCCGCGACCGCGTCGAGCACGCACAGGTGGTCGCGCCGGAAGACATCGAGCGGTTCGGCATTTTGCATGTGATCGCTTCGATGCAGCCTTCGCACCAGAGCAATGACATGCGCTGGGCCGAGCAGCGCCTCGGCCCGGAGCGTGTGAAAGGCGCTTACGCGTGGAATTCGATTCAGAAAGCGGGAGCCCGGCTGGCGTTCGGCACCGATTACGACGTGGAGGCGATCAACCCTTTCCGCGGCTTGTATGCGTGCGTAACGCGCGAATTGCCGGAAGGCGGCCCCGCGGGCGGCTGGCAGCCGCAGGAGAAAGTCTCGCTGGACGACTGCATCCGCGCTTACACGACTGGTTCGGCGTACGCGCAATTTGAAGAAGGAAAGAAGGGCGACCTGAAAGTGGGCAAGTTCGCCGATTTCCTCATCCTTTCGCAGGACCTGACCAAGGCCGCGCCGAAAGAACTGCTGAAGACGGAAGTTCTACAGACCGTCGTCGGCGGCCGCACGGTTTATCAGAAAAAATAAATCGCGTTTTTCTTTCGATTTTTTCTCCGGCACTGGCGAATATACTGCCTCTGCGCAAGGAACCGGCTCCCGGCCATTTTCCGATTGTTTGCGGATACACTGTCGTGGCGGATTGCGCGGACGGAGATGTGGATGGACGCCCGGAAAAAAGCCGATTTGTCGCTGATGTTCTGCTCGCTGATCTGGGGCGTGACGTTTGTGGTGGTGAAGAACGCGCTGGATGAGTCGTCGGCGTTCCTGTTTCTGGCGGTGCGCTTTACGATCGCGACGGTGGTGATGGCGCTGTTGCAGATGCAGGTGATTTCCCGGATCGAGCCGCAAGAGATTTTTGCAGGGATGCGGCTGGCGTTTTTTATGTTCGCGGGGTACTGCTTCCAGACGGCGGGGTTGCAGTATACGACGGCGAGCAATTCGGGATTTGTGACCGGATCGAGCGTGGTGCTGGTGCCGCTGCTGCTGGCGGTGTTCTGGGGGCGTCGGTTGACGCAGTGGATTTATCTGGGCGCGTTTGCGGCGTTGATCGGTTTGTATTTTTTGACGGTGCCGGCGGAAGGCTTGCGGTATTTGAACCGGGGCGATGTGCTGACGTTTGTGGCGGCTGGATTTTACGCGGTGCACATCATTTTGGTTGGCGAATACACGCAGGAGCATTCGGTGCGGGCACTCAGCTTGATCCAGGTGGCGGGTTGCGCGGTGATGGCTTGGCCGCTGACGGGCGCTGCCGCGGCGATTCATTGGCAACCGATGCGGTTTTCGGGGGCTTGGCAGCTGTGGGTGGGAATCGGGATTTGCGCGGTGTTCGCGACGGCGGTGGCGTTCACGGTGCAGTTGTGGGCGCAGCAGTACACTTCGCCGGGGCACGCGGCGATTCTTTTTGCTTTGGAGCCGGTGTTCGCGGTGATTACGTCGTACATTGTGTTGCACGAGCGGTTGTCGGCGCGCGCGATGAAAGGCGCGGGGATGGTGGTCGCGGGGATCGTTCTGGCGGAGTTGTTGGGCGCGCCGACGGCGCCGGAAGCGCCGGAGCCGGTGTTTGAGGGAAGGATTTATTTTAGGCCGTGGTGGAAGGAGGGGTGAGGCAGTTTTCAGTTATTAGTTTTAAGTTTTTAGTAAAGCGAAGGGTGGAAGGATGCGTAGCGGCCACCTTTAGGTGGCCGCGAAAAACGCCCGCCTCGGAAGGCGGCCGCTACAAAGGCAGGATTGTCCACCTGAAGGTGGACGCTACTGGCGGCCGTTGGAATAATTCTTAATGTCCAGCGGCTCGTACATGGTGGCGGTGGCGGCGTGGGCCTTTTCGTAGTTGTCGATGGCGGCGGCGTGGAGGAGGGAAGTGCCGATGTCGTCGAGGCCTTTCAGGAGGACTTCTTTGCGCGAAGGGGCGATTTCAAATTTGTATTCCAGGCCGTGATTGTCTTTCACCGTTTGGCTGGGTAGATCGACGGTCAGCGAGTAGCCTTCTTCTTTTTCGGTGCGCTGGAAGAGTTCTTCGATTTGGGCTTCGGTGAGTTCGGCGGGAAGGATGCCGTTCTTGAAGCAGTTGTTATAGAAGATGTCGGCGTAGCTGGGGGCGAGGATTACGCGGAAGCCGTAGTCGCCGATGGCCCAGGGAGCGTGTTCGCGGCTGGAGCCGCAGCCGAAGTTGGCGCGGGCCAGTAGGACCGAAGCGCCTTTGTAGCGCGGGAAATTCAGGACAAATTCCGGGTTCGGTTTTTCCCCGGGCAGGTAACGCCAATCATAGAAAAGATTACGGCCGAATCCCTGGCGCGTCAGCGCCTTTAAGAATTGTTTCGGCACCATCTGGTCCGTGTCTACGTTGACCCGATCCATCGGTGCGACGAGTCCGGAGTGCGTAATGAATGGTTGCATGCGAATCAATCTCCCAAAACTTGAAACTCCCTGATCTCTTCAAATCCTGTCCAGTAAGCGGACCCATTCTCTCTTCCGTTTTCCGGCCGGTCCGTAGACAGCAAAATATAGGTAATGCCGCAGCAGGGTTCAGCCTCGGCGCAGACGGTCAGTTCGCGCAAGTGGATTTCCATCGACTCACCACGCGCCAGGGCAACTCGCAGATGCTTGCCGATATGCGATGAATTCAAACCCCGCGTATCCACCATGCTCGCCTCGGCTATTCCACGTGGGCGACGTCGAATTCGCGCACATCCACGAAGTGGCCAGCAATGGCGGCAGCTGCGGCCATGACCGGGCTGACGAGGTGCGTGCGGCTGTCTTTGCCCTGGCGGCCTTCGAAGTTGCGGTTGGAGGTGCTGGCGCTGCGCTCGTGCGGCGGAAGGACGTCGGCGTTCATGCCGATGCACATGCTGCAGCCTGCATCGCGCCATTCGAAACCGGCCTGGGTGAAAATCTTGTCGAGGCCTTCTTTTTCGGCTTGCGCCTTGATGCCGCGCGAGCCGGGAACAATCAGGGCCTGCTTGATGCTTTTGGCGACGTGCTTGCCTTCGACCAGGTGAGCGGCGGCGCGCAAATCGTCAATGCGGGAATTGGTGCAGGAGCCGATGAACACGCGGTCGACGGGAATGTCCACGATTGGCGTGCCGGGCTTCAGGCCCATGTACTTCAGCGCGCTTTCGGTGGCCTTCTGATCGTTCAGGTCTTTGTAGTCGTGTGGGTCGGGGATGCGGCCATTGACGCTGGTGACCATGCCGGGGTTGGTGCCCCAGGTGACTTGCGGAGCGATCTGCTCGGCTTGGAGCTCCACCGTCATGTCGAATTTGGCGCCGGCATCGGACTTCAGCAGCTTCCAGCGTTCGACTGCGGCTTGAAATTCCTTGCCGCGCGGGACGAATGGGCGTCCTTCGAGATACGCAAACGTGGTTTCGTCGGGCGCGACCATTCCGGCGCGCGCGCCGCCTTCGATGGTCATGTTGCAGACCGTCATGCGGCCGTCCATCGAAAGGGAACGGATGGCTTCGCCGCCGTATTCGGCAACGTGGCCTGTGCCGCCGCCGATGCCGATTTTTCCGATGATGGCCAGGATGATGTCTTTTGCAGTGACGCCTTTGGGGCGTTTGCCGTTGACGACGATATGCAGCGTTTTGGAGCGGCTCTGCACCAGGCACTGGGTGGCCAGCACGTGCTCGACTTCACTGGTGCCGATGCCGAAGGCCAGCGTGCCGAACGCGCCGTGTGTGGAGGTGTGGCTATCGCCGCAGACGATGGTCTGCCCGGGTTGGGTAATGCCCAGCTCCGGCCCGATGATATGCACGATGCCCTGGTTCTTGCTGTGCATGTCGAAGAGGCGGACGCCGGTTTCGCGGCAGTTGCGCTCCAGTGCTTCGAATTGCAGCTTGGCGTCGGTGTCGAGAATCGGCAGCAGACGATCCGTTGTAGAAACCGAGTGATCCATCACAGCGAAGGTAAGGTCGGGGCGGCGGACTTTGCGGCCTTCTGCTTTGAGACCGGCGAAGGCTTGCGGAGAGGTGCCTTCGTGGATGAGGTGCCGGTCAATATAGATGAGCGCGGGTTTTCCGGATTCTTCGTAGACGAGGTGGTTGTCCCAGATTTTTTCGTAGAGTGTTTTGGGTGGCATAGGCGTCTAGGAAAAGTTTAGCACTATGGGGGCACGGGGCAAATACGCCCGCCGCAGACGGCGGCCGCTACAAAAGCTTGAAGACCGGGACCGGCTTTCCCTCAGGCAGGCTTAGGCCGTTTGTAATAAAGGACCAGGCCGGCGAAATTCGCGAGCAGGATCACTGCGACGGTTTTTGTTGAATACGCCGACTGGCTGGCCACGGGAATAATCGGAAAGATGGAAAGCACGACGTACATCAGGGCCATCAGGAAGCCGAATGTGGCAAGGA
>DASYXF010000130.1:0-12032 GCA_035935335.1 Candidatus Acidiferrum sp. | reverse complement strand
CTGGTGGCGCAGATCCTGTCGGCGTCCACCTTCCCCGAACAAGTCGTCGAGGCCGATCGGTGGGTGCAAAACCATCAAGACTTGAAGGGCGATGCCCTGGCGCGGGCCGTTGACCAAGAGCCATGGGATCCCAGCGTTAAGGCACTCGCCGCCTTTCCCTCCGTACTTGGAAACATGGATAAAAACCTTTCCTGGACCTCTTCACTAGGCGATGCCTACTATAACCAACAGCAGGATGTGGCGGACGCCATCCAGGTGATGCGCCAGAAAGCGGAACAAGCCGGCAATCTAAACTCCACGCAGCAGCAGACTGTGACTACGCAGGGTTCCACCATCATCATTCAGCCGGCTGAGCCCGACGTCGTTTATGTGCCCGCTTACGACCCGTGGCTTGTCTACGGTCCGGGAATCGTTGCCTGGCCGGGTTGGTATCCTTATCCCGGTATTTGGTACGGCGGCCCAAGCCTTTTCTTCGGTGCCGGATTCGGCGTCGGCTTCTTCGGCGGCTTCGGTTGGGGATGGCACAACTGGGGGTACGACTGGCACAACCACTACGCGATTTACAATCACGAGCGATATTTCTCTCACAGCACCACCTTTTATAACCGCAATGTGTATTACCGCGGCGGACGCGGCGGAATCGGCGCCCCAGGGCGCGGTGGCTTCCGGCCCCAGGATCGGAGCTTCGCGGCGCGCGGCAACGTCTACAACCGCCCGGGCGCCTCGCCCAGGCCGTTCGAAGGAAACAACCGCGCCGCGCGGGGCTTTGCGCAACCTCGCGGACAGAGCAACGTCCGCTCCGGCGCCTTCAGCGGCTATGACCATGGAGGAGAATCTCGGGGCTATTCAGCCCGTGGCAGCGCCAGCTTTGGCGGCGGTTTCCACGGCGGCGGCGGGTTTCATGGCGGCGGTGGAGGCGGCCCGCACGGCGGCGGTCCTCATGGCGGCGGCCACCACTAGTCCAGCACATGGCGGTTCAAGCAAAATTCCGAGATTCGAAAGAGGGGGGAAGTGCTATGCGGGTTGGGAATATGAGCCATTACGTTACTGATCCTTGCGATTTTTGGAAGACCGCGGCGGCCGCGATTCTAGCGGCAGGTCTGCTTGCGGCGCCGGCCGTTGCGCAGCAAGCCGGGCAGAAAACCTTCGCGTCGCCAGAGGAAGCCAGCAAAGCCTTGTACTCTGCGGCAAAGAGCAACGACGAAAAGGCCATGATCGAACTGCTGGGGCCTGATGGGAAAGATATCGTCTCGTCAGGCGATGAAGCCGAAGACACGCAATCCCGCGCCGAGTTCGTCAAACGGTACGAAGAGATGAGCCGTCTAGTAAAGGAACCCGACGGCAGCGTCACCTTGTATATCGGGGCGCATAACTGGCCCTGCCCGATCCCGTTGGTGAACAAAGGCAATCTGTGGCATTTCGACACAGCCGCGGGGAAGCAGGAGATTCTGTTCCGCCGTATCGGCCGCAACGAAGTCTCGGCCATCCATGTATGCCGCGAACTCGCGGCGGCACAGAAGGAATACTTTTCGGAGAAACACGGTGAGTATGCACACCGGATCTACAGTGGGGAGGGCAAGCACGACGGCCTCTATTGGAAAACGGCCGAAAACGAACCGCAGAGCCCGATCGGCCCATTGGTGGCACAAGCCGTCTCTGACGAAGAAACCAAGACCCGCGGCACCGAGCCTGTACCTTTTCGCGGCTACTACTTTCACATCCTGACCCGGCAGGGAAAGAACGCGCCCGGCGGCGCGAAGCTTTACCTGGTGGATGGCAAAATGACCAGCTTCGCGTTCATCGCTTATCCCGCGATTTACCGGACTTCGGGTGTGAAAACTTTCCTGGTGAGCGAGGATGGAGTTGTTTACGAGAAGGATCTCGGAAAGAGGACGGAAACGCTGGCAATCTCCATGCACGAATTCAATCCGGATTCCAGTTGGCAAAGGGCGGACTTGGATCAGCAAACGGCCAGCGGCGTGCAGCCGCCGAAATAAGGGCCCCGAGGCCCGTTCGCCGAGAGCTGTTCACAAGGTGTATCCGTGCAGAAAGACAAACGCCTGCGGCAGCCCGCAGGCGTTTCGTGCGTTTAGAAGCGGTATTCGAGGGTGGCCATCACTATGTGGGCATGATACGACGGCTGGTCGACGCCCAGGAACAGGTAGCGCGCTGCCGAAGGATCGCCGACCACGAAGCCAGGATAGAACGGACTAGCCGCACCGGGCTGGGGGTTGGGAGTGTTCGATGACAGGATGGGCGAGGTGCATCCTGGCACGGTATTCGTGACCGGTGGACCGTTTGGGATGGGGCTAACGCAACCCATGTACGGCGTCATCACTGTCGTCTGGTAGTCCCGGTTATCCCACTGCTGGTAGCGATACTCGATGCGCGGCGTAAGTCTGTCGGTAAGCTTGTATTTGAAAATCACGCCCACTTCGTGGTTGCGTTCAACCGTTTCGGGGTACGGGGTCGCGGCGTTCGTACCGTTCAGCAGGAAAGCGTTTGCTCCGGCCGTAATCGTCGGATCGCCTAGAAACTCCGAGTTCACATTGCCCTTTCCCGCGGAAAGTGTGTAGTAGGTCGTGAAATATGCCTTCTTGCCCAGGTAGAGATCCACTCCGACCGAGTAAACGTCAACGGGATCGGTGGCTGTGGACTGCCAGTCGTTGTTCGGCGTGTCGCAGCCCGTGCAAGTCAGGATCGTCAGCCCGGCGGCGGGCGGCGTGCGATAGCGAGTAATCATCCGCTGGTAATAGTGTTCGCGGGAATATTCGGCGTACAGGGTAATGTGGTTGGAGAGGGCATAGTCCGCGTCGAACCCGTAATTGTAGGAAATGTCCTTCTGCAGTCCGTAGAGATAGTAGGGACTCACGGTCGCCGCCGCCCCGGTAAGAAAATTCAATGGAGTCAGGCTGTTGAGGCTGCCTCGCTTGTTGTAATCGTTTTGCAGCGTGCCGCCAAATGCGGAAACCGTCAACTTGTCCCACGGACTGTATTGAACCAGAAAGTCCCCGCGGTTCAAGGTGCGCGCGGCTTCATCGAACCGGCGGTGGCAGCGCTGGTCGCCCGTGAACGATACGTCCGTGTTGTCGTTACAAACGACTTCCGCGCCGGTGCCGGGGTCCGTAACCTGCCCGTCCTGATAGGAATCCGGCGTGCGGTTCGAATGGCGGTAAGAGAGCCGGATCAGCAGATCGCGAATCGGCACCCAGTCGCCCGCAACGAAAAACGTGTTGTCCAGGGAGTGGGAGACGTCGCGGTCGGTGCGATCCATCCACAGTTCGTCGACGCCGACTTTGATGGAACTCTTCTTGGCGAAGAACCAGATCCCGCTGACTTCCAGATCCTTGCGATTGAAACCGAACGGTGTGTTGTCGGTCGGCGTTGTCAGTGGAGCGGCCGCATCTCCCTGCACCGGGGTGAACGCTCGCACCGGCGTATTGTCGCTGTAATCGTACTGGCGGTAGTTCGCTTTCAGGGTGATGTTTTTCCAGCTGGCCGTGGAGATCGTGTAGTTCATCGCCAGCGTCTGTGCATCGCCGCCAAGATTTGCTGCGGGCAGTACTGCCAGTGAATTGCAGGCCTGCGTTCCGTTGCCGCAAGTGGCGATCGCGGTGTTGGTGGTGTACGGCAGAAACGCCTGGTTTTGTTTCAGAAATCCAGGCGTAATGCTTGCTGTTACATGCAGATATTTACCAAGATCGGTGCCGGCCGCGAAGCTGAAGTAGTTGGCGTGATTGTCCGGATAAAGCGCCATCGCTCCGGTGAGCGGATTGGCGACCTGCTCAGCGGTCAGCCGGAACGGATTATCCCAGGTTAGGGTGGAAGTATTGTTCTGGAAAAAGGAGCCGATATACGCGCCCTGGACGACCAAAGATCGCCAACCGAAGTCGGCGCCGAGACGCACTAGATTATTGAAGTAGTTGATGGGTTCGGGCAGTTCGACTCCGAAGCCACCCGTGGTCGCGGCGCTTGGGCTCCCATTCATAACCAGTCCAATGGGCCGGGCTCCTTTTTGGCTTTCCCGGAAGAACATTCCATTCATATTCCAGTGAGAGTTGAGGTTGTAGCCGGCCGAAATGGTCCCGGCTTTCCGGTAAATCGCCGGCGTGAAGAAATTGGACTGCGGCACGACCTGGGTGTTAACGATGTTTGGAATAGTGTTGGCGGGCGTGGCAGCCTGCAGCGTCTGGCGAATCAGCGCCGGAAAACTGTAGACGCCAGGGGAAGTCTGGGTGAACAGGGTGCGCGTCGTGTCGCTGTAGATGTGCGGGATTTCGTCGTAGCGGAACTGCGCCTTGAATTTTCCATACTGGCCGTAGGTCGCAAGGTAGCTCTGATCGTGGTACAGCGTGCTTTGCGACTGCAGCCCGAAATAGTTCTTGGTGTGCAGCACGTTGTCGAATTTCACGTCCAGCCGCCGCACATAAAATCCGTCGCGCACATCCTGATACTCGTTGAATTGCGAGGACTTCAGGGAAGGCTGGAACGGGAGATCCGGCCGCCCATAGACATCGCCCGTGGCAGTGCGGACGCCGAACTCTACGCTGCCGTGATCCGCATCTTTGTTGTCCTGAGCGGGGACACGGTAAGGAATCGCGAGAAGAGTCAAGATTGCCAGAGCCACGAGTTCAATTGATTTTCTCATTATGTGTGATCTCACTTTTCCTACCGCAAGAATGCGGAACCCGATGGGTGATTGGACCCGTGAATATAGGAATGGCAGTTGGTGCAGCCACGATTGAAGTTCTTGATCGAGCTGAGCGGCTGCGCTTGCGTCGGATGGCGGCTGCTGTCGTGGCAGTCGTCGCAAACGCGCGGCATGCGCACCTTGAGCAGTTGCGGGTTGTTGCTGCCGTGCGGTTCGTGGCAGTTCGCGCAGTTTTCCAGCACCGGCGGGTGTTCCCACAGGAATGGACCACGCCGCTCGGTGTGGCAGCTCAGGCAATTTTCATTCGTCGAGCTCTGAATCAGCATTTTCGGATTCGGGGTGCCGTGCGGGTTGTGGCAGCTGGTGCAGGTCACTTTGCCTTCGCGGTACGGCATGTGAGAAGAGCGCTGCAACTGCGCGCGGCGCATCTGGTGGCACTGCAGGCACAGTTCCGGCTGGCGTTTCTTCACGCCGCGATCATCGGAAAGGGGCGAGCTGTAGCGCGCATCGGACGAAAGCGTGACCTGAATCTCCTGCTTCACCTGGTGGCAATCCACGCAGGCTACGCCGCGCGATTCGTGCGGACTGCCTTTCCAGAACATGTGCGTGCCGCGCGCGTGGCAATCCATGCAGACAGCGTTCTGCTCGGCAACGGAATTCTTCGAATCCTTGCCGAATCGAATGGGAATCGTTTCTTTCCCGCCGCCTGCTTCCACATGCGCACGGCCCGGCCCGTGGCAAGACTCGCAACCGCGGGCTTCCTCCGGCGTATGCGGATTCCCCAGCATCGCCTTGCCCATCACGGTGTTCTTGAACCGGCGGTTCTGATCGTCGTGGCAGGTGATGCAGGTTTCGCTGCCGACGTAGTCGCCGTCCGGCCCCTTCGGCGCAGGTGTCTTGGCCTTTTCCTGCGCACCCGCCGGCATGGGTGCTGCGGATTTCGAGTACGACAGATTTTCTCTCTGGCCGATGTTTGCGGGTTCCTGGCCCGACGCTAGGCGGGCGAACGAATACACCGCCATGAGGAAGAATAGAATTAGCCCCAGGATGGGGAGGAAGACTTGGCGAGGCGGTGTAGTCCCTCTCATCGACCCTCCGATAACTGACAATTCCGCCTGGCCGCATTTCGGCCGGGCCGGCCTCAAGAGGCAAATCGCTTGCCATTCCTTTGAAGGCTTTCACAATTTGTTTCTGGGTCCGCAATTTTGTTCGCGCGTCACCACGAAAATGGAACAGCGCAAAGGAATTCAACAACCCGCCGAGCCAGCGACAATGCCGGTCCAGTTCCGCTATCTCAACGGTTTTCAAGGGTTAACGAAGAGGGGGAAGCCTGGAATCTGACGCATGCGGGGTCGCATAACCGAATTGATCCTTTAGACCAATTGGCAGTTCCCGCGATTCAAGGAGTTATGCCGCGGTTTCAATGCATTCAAAACGCTGCCAATTTAGTTCCGGTTTCCCAGTTCGGCACCGCGGAATGCCAAGTTGAATTGCGCCTATAACTGCGGCGTATCATCCTCGGAATAAGATTTGCATCTATTCACCCTCTGCCCTCATCTAAGGTCCAGTGTCCCGGGTGCGGCTCGTTGTCCGTGGGAATTGTGATTCGAGTCCACAAAGGGCTGGGGCGTCTAAGGCTCCGTCGGGTAGTTTTCGCGGAAAGCTTGCGCTAACCTTTAAATGGGACATTTTCGCGATCCCTTATTCAATTGCAGGGCAGTTCAAGGACTAACAGGAGGTCCGCGGTAATGAAGAAATTCTTTTCAGTTGCGGTACTGGCCACATTTTTCGCGGTGATGGCGATAGCGGCAGATGACGTCGTCAGCGCTATCCACGGCGTGGTCACGAAGACAGACGCCGCCGCCAAGACAATCGTGGTAAAGACCAAGGACGGAACGGAACACACCATTCACTTCGTGGACAAGACCACCGTTCGCGGGGGAGAAGCCGTGGAAACCGGCGCCAAGGATGCCTTTCATGGCGTGAAAGAAGGCTCCGAAGTTGTCGCCCACTACACGGTGAAGGGCACGGAAAAGACCGCCGTGGAAGTCGACAAAGTTGGCAAGGACGGCTACAAGTCCGTGGAAGGAACGGTGACCAAGGTTGGTGAAGACGGCAAGACGATCACCGTGAAAGCCGCTGATGGCACGGAGCACACCTTTGAAGTGGCCGGCCACGGAACCAAGGTCGCTGCCGTTGACACCGCGAAGGGCACCGAGAAGGGCGCCAAAGTAACGGTGTACTACACGGAAAGCGCCGGCAAGAAAATCGCGCACTTCTTCGAGAAGCTCTAGAGCTTCCCTGATGATTTTCGCGTCGAGCAGAAAGTAATCGGGGATTTTTCTCGAACAAGGCCCTGCCGGAGACTCTCCGGCAGGGTTTTGTTTTTGGGTGTAAGCCTTAGTCGGCGGCCATCGGCCGGGCCAGGGCGTTCGTCATATCCGCGTGCAGCAAGCGGTGAAACAGGTGCTCGCCGGCTTCGCGCCTCAGCGACAAACGGCCGGCAACATACGCGCGCGAAGACAGGCCGCGCTGCACCGAATCGCAGATCGCCATGTCTTCATCCTGAACCTTTTCACTGACCGCGATGCTTTCCTGATGATGCTTTGCGGCCTCCGCGCTGATGTCGGCGAAATAGTAGTCGAAGATCACCGCGCATTTGCCGACCCCCATCGGTAGCACCAGGTTTGTGTCCATCACGCCGGAGTAGGCGTTCAGCATGAAATTCGGATAAACCCATAAATAAAAGGCCGTGCCTTGGCGCGTGGAGCCAATCGCAGATTCCAGCGCGCCGGAGCTGTCCAGCGGGCTCGACTGCAGGCACGCCCGTTCGAAATTCTCGATGGTGTATTTGGTGTATTCGACCACGCTGCTCAGACCCTTGTGCGCGTGCGGCACGTGGTAACCCCCGTCGAGATAGTTGTCCACGTACACTTTCCAGTTGCAATTCAGGGTGTAGATGCGCCGGTCGAAATACTTGAGCGTCTCCGTAATCTTCAGCGGCGCTACAAGCTCGGGAACTTTGCCCAGGAATTCGCGCAAGGGGGCGGTGCGTCCGTCCAGATTGACGAAGATGAAATTCTCCCAGGTATCCACGCGCACGGGTACCAGACCATTATCGGCGCGTTCGAAATTGCACACGCCTTCGAACTCCACCATGCCTTTCAAGGCTCCGTCGTTGCCGTAGGTCCATCCGTGATAGGGGCACCGGAAATTCTTCGCGCAACCCGCGGCCTCGGGCACCACGGCGGCCGCATGATGACGGCACACGTTATAAAACGCGCGCAACTTGCCATCGTCGCTGCGAACCACAACCAGCGGCTCGTTATTGACATCGATCGTGAAAAACTGCCCCGGCTCGTTAACCTGCTCCAGATGGCCCACCACCTGCCAGTTGCCGGCAAATACGGAATCGCGCTCCAGTTGCGCCAACCGCTCATCGAAATACCAGGGAGCGGGAATTGTCCACGCTTTTTCCAGCGGATTTGCAGGGTTATAAAGATTCAAGAGATCGCGAACACTGCGCTCGTGCATAGCGGATGACTCCGATAGGACTGACCGGCCGGCTAGTGAGTCTCATTCTGCTGCAAGAGGACAAAAGGGCGCAAGCGGCAGAAAGGCTGTCGTTCCAGCTCAAAAGAAACGACGAAGAGGAAGTCCTCAAAATTTGGTGCGGGAGAGAGGACTTGAACCTCCACGGGTGTAACCCCACAAGATCCTAAGTCTTGCGCGTCTGCCAGTTCCGCCACTCCCGCACTGGCCAGATAAATGATACTTGGTCTCCCCGCTTTTTGGCCATAGCCGAGCCTGCGGTTGTACTGGAAACCCTCCCCTGACAGGAGCATAATGGTGTTCCCCGCGATCTGTCAGGTCGGTGACCCGGCTTCATGATTATTCAGCAAACGAACGACCCGATGTTGGTGATCCGGCAAACGGACCACGCCATTCTTTGCGGCTTTTTTGCACGGGAGTGGGGAAACGACGCGTTTTCCCGCCCGGAACCCTTCTCCTCGTTTTGTCTGGCGGCGGCCGAGCACGACAACGGCTGGCAGGAGTGGGAAATGACCCCCGGTGTGGACCCCAAGTCCTTCGCGCCGTACTCCTTCATGAGCATTCCGACCGACGAGCACGTTTTGCTTTACCAGCGGGGAATCGACCGGATAGTCAAAACGGATTTGTACGCCGGCTTGCTGGTGGCGAGCCACTGCATGGGACTCTATGACCGCGCGAAGGCTACCATGCCGGGCTACTCCGCAAAGTACGTCAAAGCGCAGGAGCAGCATCACGCCAACGATTTTGTGCAGCGCCTGCGGTTGCAGCAATTGCGCCTGAAAGTGGACCTGCGCAACGATCCCGCCACAAAGGAATACACCGACGAGAAACTGATCAACGCGAATATCCAAAGGCTGGCTGCGCTCGACCGTCTCTCCCTCTATTTTTGTCTCGGAGCCGACCACGACACGACGATCGAGAGTGTCCCGATGGGCGACAACGGCGAAGAGGCCGACTGGGAACTCCGTTCCGCCGGCGGCAACGAATTCACGCTGGACCCTTACCCGTTCCGCCGCGAGCCGTTGGAATTTGCATTGCTGGCTCGCCGCATTCCTCGCCGGCGTTATTTGGACGACGCGGACCTGCAGACCGTGCTGTCCGCCGCGCCTTTTTTTCAGATGAAATTTGCGTTGCGCCCCGGCACGGGCAGGGACCGCGCTTTCGCCGCCCGCCGGTGAAATCTCCCGCGCCAAGAATTTTGTTTTCCTTGCTTTGCGCTTGACTTTCCTCCGCAACCCGTACATCGTTTAGAGCTTTGCTCCTCTCTGCGGCCGCACTCGGGCAGACGTAGGGCAAACCCGTTCTCTATGACCAAGGTCCGACTGTGTTTCCATGATCGTTGTTTCGACGGCACTGCTTCCGCGGCGCTTTTTTACCGTTTTTACCGCGAATGCTTCGATCCGACAGCCGAATTTCACTTCAGCGGGATGACCCACAAGGCCAAGCATCCGTGGGAAGAGGGCCTCTTCGACGGCGATGAAAACGCTATCGTCGATTTCAAGTACTCCAATTCTCCCAAGGTCACCTGGTGGTTCGACCACCACCAGAGCGCTTTCCTGACCCCCGCGGACGCGGAATATTTCAAGCGCTTCCCGGGCCAGCACATGTATTACGACCCGGAGTACAAGTCGTGCACCAAATTGATTGCCACCGTCGCCAAGGAAAAGTTCGGCTTCAACACCAAACCCCTGGCGGACCTGATCCATTGGGGCGACATTATAGACGGGGCGCAATTTCCCACCGCTCAATCGGCTACCGAATTGACCGAGCCCGCGCCGCAATTGGCTCTGGTTATCGAGGCGGCGCCCGACAACGGCGTGCCCGCGCAATTGATCACCGAACTGGCGTATCGTCCGCTGGCCGAAATGGTCAAACTTCCGATTGTCACAAAATATCTGGGTCCGCTTCTGGAGCGCCACCGCAAGTCCATTGAAATCCTGCGCGAACGATGCGAATCCAAAGATGGCGTTGTTTTCTTCGACGTCAGCGACCTGGACCTCGAAGGCTACAACAAGTTCATCCCTTATCTCCTGCACCCGGAGAGCGTCTATTCCGTCAGCGTCAGCGCGTCCCCCGTGCGTACCAAGGTTTCGTTGGGCACAAATCCCTGGAACCAGGCCAACGCCGACCAGAATCTTGCTACGCTAGCGGAAAAATACGGCGGTGGCGGGCACCAGCGCGTTTCCGCCATCTCGTTCGATCCCCATGACCTCGCGAAAGCCAAGCAGGTAGCCAGGGATCTTGCGGCGGTGCTACGCGCCAAGTAGCGGGAAATGGCCCGCCGGGCGCCGGCAAGTGCGCCAGCCTCCGAATCCATCATTCAATTTTTTGCGGGGCAGAGGTCGACAAGAATTTTCAGACTGTGTAAAATAATAGTTTCCCCGTGGACCGGTAGCTCAATGGTAGAGCAGTTGACTCTTAATCAACGGGTTGGAGGTTCGAGTCCTCCCCGGTTCACCACTCTCTTCTAAAGACTTAGCTCACTCTCAAACATTCCCCAATTTCCCCGACTGTGGGGAGTTTTGTGGGGACTCACTCCGCGAAATCCCACATTGCTGGCGATGGGGGAGGGTTTGAGGGGTACGAAGTGGAGGCGTACCAAGAATTACGTAAGAACTGAAAAGGATGTTAACAAACGCGAGAGAGCTATTCTGGAGTATATCCTTGGGGCATCCGTGAGGCGATCCTGGTCCAAGCGGAGAGCACACAGACCTCAATCGTGTCCCCCCTTATCCATTGGTCGTTCGCCGTTTTTTGGAACCGCAGACTTCGCGCCTCCGTTGGCCTGTGTCGGCAGCTCTGGCACTGCCATCCCGGGCTTGATGTCAATCGGAAACCCGGAAACCCGGGGGACGGAAACCCGGGAAACCCGGGGAAACCCGGGGACAGGAAACCCGGGGACGAAACCCGGGGACAGACGGGACGTTTCCTGATATTGTGCGGCTATGGCGCGCATGGCTCGTATCGCCGTAGTTAACATCCCTCACCACGTCACCCAGCGGGGAAACTCCCGCCAGTTCATTCTCACCGACGATGACGAGCGCATCGTCTATCTCAATCTGCTGCGCAAGTACACCGAGCTTTATGAGCTGTCGCTGCTGGGTTACTGCCTGATGTCGAACCACGTGCACTTGGTCGTTGTCCCACACAAGAATGAATCGCTGGCGCTTGCCCTGAAACAGACCCATGGGAGATACGCTTCCTATTGGAACGCAAGGCGGCGGTCGAGCGGGCATGTATGGCAAGGACGGTTTTACTCATGCCCTTTGGACGAGGCACATCTGTGGATAGCCTTGCGCTACGCGGAATTAAATCCGGTGCGGGCTGGATTGGTCCGCCGCGCAGACTTGTGGTCATGGTCGAGCGCAGGAGTACATTGCGGCACTGGCAAGGATCTGGTTGGATTAGAATTGGGCGCCTGGATACGGCGCTGGTCGGAAGAAAGCTGGAAGGAGTATCTGGCGGGTGGGGAGAAGCGGGAAGAACTTGCGGCTATTCGTCAGTGTACGCATACCGGAAGGCCGCTGGGTACAGATCGGTTCGTAGGTTCTTTGGAGACAACGACGCAGCGTCGGCTTTCGCCGCAAAAAGGCGGGCGGCCAAAAGCTCCAAGACGCGATTCGACACAGGCGACTCTGGGGTTCTAGGGCAAGAAGCGAAATGGAGAGAAATGAGGAAACGTCCCGTCTGTCCCCAGGTTCCGGATCGAATGTAAAAAACTTGCATCTGGTGTTGCCACAATCTCCTGAAAGATCGGAAAGTCAGGTCCACATCGATTATCGCGGGGGTCTTGCCCATTTCGGGTCCCGCAATGACGATGTTTTGTATA
>DASYXF010000129.1:0-3662 GCA_035935335.1 Candidatus Acidiferrum sp. | reverse complement strand
GGCAGGGAGTCCGCGCTTGAACCCTCGAATCCTAGTTGCTATCTCAATAATCCAATCCATCCTTCTTCTCGTCCACCTCTTCATTTACAAAACCTGGATCGCCCTCGCCGGCGCGCCGAGCCACACCTGGCTCCGCCTTCTCCAGGTCTCCTTCGTCGTGCTCTCCGTCAGCTTCCTTACCTCTTCGCTGCTGGCCCACCGTTTTTTTAATCGCCCGGTCCGCGCCTACTATGGCCTTGCCAGCATCTGGCTAGGCTTTGTGAACTTCGCCTTCGCCGCTGCCGCGCTCGCTTGGATCGCCATCGGGGCCACCATTGTCTTCAATCTCCCCTTCACCCAAACGGGAATCGCCACCTTCTTCTTTGGCCTCGCCGTTTTCGCGACACTCTATGGCCTCGCCAACGCCGCCAATCTCCGCATCAGGCGCGTCACCGTAAAACTCCCTGGCCTCCCCGCTTCCTGGCGCGGGCGCGTCGCCGCACTCGTCACCGACACGCATCTCGGCCACATCAAGGGCCGCAATTTTATCTCCCGCATCGTCACCAAGCTCCGTCAGCTTCGCGCCGACGTAGTCTTTATCAGCGGCGACATGTTCGACGGCACCCACGTGGACGCGCCCCGCCTCGTTTCGCCCTGGCGCCAGCTCTCGCCGAAATTCGGCTCCTACTTCGTCACTGGCAATCACGATGAATTTTCCGATTCGAATGGCTACCTCGCTGCGATTCGCAACTCCGGCATCCGCGTCCTCGATAACGAGACCGTCAATCTCGACGGCCTCCAGGTTCTCGGCGTCCCCTATCACGACTCCGCGAATCCCGAGCGCTTCCGCTCCATCCTCGCCAACGCCGATCTCGACCGCTCGCGGGCCAGTGTCCTTCTTTCCCACGTCCCGCACAGCCTGCCGATTCCAGAACAGCAAGGCATCTCGCTGCAGCTTTCGGGTCACACGCACGGCGGACAGATCTTCCCCTTCACCTGGTTCACCTCACGCATCTTCGGCGCTTACACCTACGGCCTCAAACGCTTCGGCGATCTTCTCGTCTACACCTCCAGCGGCGCCGGCACCTGGGGCCCGCCCCTGCGCGTCTGCACCGCCCCTGAAATTGTCCTCATCCATTTCGAGTAGCGGCCACTTTCAAGTGGCCCAGATTTCTTCGCCGTGCGATGGCCGCTCGCTCCGCTCCCTTCTCCGTTGCTTTCCCGCCTCTCTTGCACTAAAACCATCTCTCGGCACTCAAACCAGGAAATGGACCTCACCCCATGAAGATCGCGCGCACATTTCTAACGGTCATCCTTTTTCTACTCCCTGCAATCTCGATCGCACAATCCAATGCTGCTCCGAAATCTGCAAAAGCCGTCAAATTCGGCAAGCTCTGGGACGCCCGCGGCAAGCTCTGGACCAACGCCATCGTCCTCATCGAAGACGACAAAATCAAATCCGTCACCACCAATCCCTCCGACATTCCTCCGCACGCTCAAATCATCGACCTCTCTAAATTCACCGGCCTTCCCGGCCTCATCGACGTCCACACTCACATGACGCAGTACACCGACGAGACTCCCGGCCAGCCCATGCTCAAGCAACTCACCGCCAATCCGCCCGCCTACGAACTCTTCATCGCCCGTAAAGGCGCGCTCCGCACCCTTGAAGCCGGCGTCACCACCGTCCGCGATCTCGGCGCCGATCAATATCTGGACATCTCCATGCGCGACCTTATCAACCACGGCGAAATGATCGGCCCCCGGATGTTCGTCTGCGGCTACGGCCTCACCGTCACCAGCACGCCGTACAAGCCCGGCCTCAATCCTCCATTCGGCGGCATCGCCGACGGCGTCCCGGAAGTCCTCCGCGCCGTCCGCCAGCAAGTCGCCGCCGGCGCCGACGTCATCAAGCTCTACGCCTCCACCGGCACGGACGACGACGTCACACAATTCGAAACCTACTCCTACGATGAAATCAAAGCCGCCGTCGATGCCGCCCACCAGTTCGGCAAAAAAATCGCCATCCACTCCTACGGCCCCGATGGTGCCCGCGACGCCGTCCGCGCCGGCACCGACTCCCTCGAACACGCAACCGATATGGACGACGCCACCATCCAGGAGATGGCCAAGCGCGGCACCTTTTATGTGCCAACGATCGACCACAACCGCTATTACCTCGATAACTGGCAGAAAATTGGTTATGCGAATGGCTTCCAGGAAAAAACGAAGGCGTTCATTGAACGCAATCTCGAAACCGCGCGCAAAGCCCACAAAGCCGGCGTGAAATTCGCCATGGGCTCCGACGCCATCTACACCATGTTTGGGGAAAACACCCGCGAACTCGCCTGGTTCGTTAAAGCAGGCATGACGCCCGAGCAAGCCCTGCGCACCGCCACCTCCAACGCCGCCGAACTACTCGGCAAATCCACGGAACTTGGCGCTGTCGCTCCCGGTTATTTCGCCGACCTCGTCGCTGTCGAAGGCGACCCTCTGTCCAACATCGACGTAGCCATCAAAAACGTCCGCTGGGTCATGAAAGCCGGCCAGATAGTCGTCGACAAAACCGCCACGCCGCCTACGCGCTAGCGCATCCCGCGTAGCGGCCACTTCTTGCCCTGAGCATATGCGAAGGAGCAAACCTGCACTGACGAAGGAAGGGTGGTGATTTGCAATCAGGTAGTGTGGCGAAGGCGCCCCCCGGAAAAAACCAATTCCAGAAGGATGGCCCTCTGCCAGGGATGAAATCTCAAGACTTGGCGAAAATGCTGTATCTCTTTTGATGCAAACTAATAGCGAAAAGACCGAAAATTCCCAGCGCCAGTAGCAACACCGAAGCAGGCTCCGGAGTTGTGACCACACTTGCGCTCACGCTGCCGTCAAACGTTCCGCTCGCGTCAATACCGTTGCAGGTCGTGCAGTCATATAAAGTGAATTGCCCGCCGGTGAAGCTGAACGAGGTAGGAGTCAGCGTTGGCGAACTCTCCAACCCGGAGTACAAAAGCGGTCCCGGCACTTCCCACTGATACTCCAGGCCGGTTAAGCAACTCGGACCGTCGGCGCAAAAATCTACGAAAAGTCCGCCCGGCTGCGACGTCGAACTTGGTGTGTAAAAGCTCAGGAACATCACCCCGCTCGCGGATCCCCCGCTGCTTGCTGAAACGGAGAAGGGGATTGGATCATTCACAAAGAAATCGTCGCCGAGCAGAAAATCCGTTGTGACGGGCTGCGTAGGGACGGTGAAGCTCATCGTGAACGTATCGGAGGCGCCGCTCAGCAGAGAGCTGCCGGTCGTCGGCGAATACACGCCGGAAATCACATAGGTGACCCCGGAGTCCGCCTTCACAGGCTGGGCGCCAAGGATCAGAGCCAGTAGCACACCGCAAAACACATACCCCGTTTTCAACACGACTCGGCTCCTTTCGCCTCCTCGTTCGCCACCCAAATACCAGGGAACTGGAAGCGAGTACTAATACCTGCGAGTACTAATACCCACTAATAATGTGAGCACTCTAAGGTCCAAATCAGGTATGCCTGCACGACGGATAACCTTTTTGTTTTCAGTATTTATCGTAGTCCATCGCAACCTCTAGAATCGCCCCCCTTCCCTCCGAGCGTAACTTGCTTCACTTTATGGCCTCACCATTTCCCGAGGGCCCTTACTATGTGAACGATGTAAACTG
>DASYXF010000128.1:0-13344 GCA_035935335.1 Candidatus Acidiferrum sp. | reverse complement strand
GCTTCCCGAAATCGGGACCGGA
The DNA here is from genome assembly GCA_035935335.1 of Candidatus Acidiferrum sp. GTDB lineage: Bacteria > Acidobacteriota > Terriglobia > Acidiferrales > UBA7541 > Acidiferrum. Next base: position 13,322 of record DASYXF010000128.1, on the reverse strand, counting down.
AGCACGCCTCCGTTTTGTCCTCCGCAACTTGACACCTTCAGCGGTTCATTCGTAGCATAAAGAATTGCGTTTAGCCGGCGTAGCTCAGTGGTAGAGCGAGGGTCTCATAATCCCTAGGCCGTGGGTTCGATTCCCCCCGCCGGCACCACTCAATCCTCGATAACGCAAGCCTGCAAGCCGCGCAACGCTTCCGAATCGGTCACCAGTCCGTCTGCGATCCCATCGGAGCCCCAATTTCCTTCAGTGTTTTCCCACATCCTAACCTGCTTGCACGATTTCCTCCCGTGGAATCGCTTAAATTCGCTCATCTACTATTCATATTAAGTCGGTTTGACATAACGATACGAACTGTATTGAATTGTTGGTTCGCCCGGTTTACCCGGACGGGCAAGGCTGCTATTTGCCGCATGGGAGTTCGCATTGAATACGCTTTTCAAGTCTGCCGCCACATATGGACCTGCTTCTGGCCACTGGCGCGCATCGGACCCCCGGAAATCGGTGATTGTTCGATGCATACTGATGGCGTTGTTTGCTCTGACGGGTGGGCCGGGTGTCACACGTGGACAGGTTTCGGCGAGTGTCCGAGGCGTGGTGACAGACACAACCGGCGCAGCAGTGGCCCAGGCGGCGGTAAACGTGAAGAACCTGGAAACCGAGGTGGTCCGGACGGCGAGCACGGATGAGGCTGGCAGGTATCTGGTGCTGGCCCTGTCCGTGGGCAGGTATGAGGTGCGGATCTCGAAGGGCGGCTTTCAGGACGCGGTGCAAAACGGCATTTTGCTGGTAGTTGGCCAGGAAGCGAGTGTGGACCTGCAACTTCAGGTGCGTACGGTGAAGTCGGAGGTGAAAGTCAATGGCGACGCGGCCATCGTTAGCGTGACGACGCGGGACATCAGCGGATTGGTTAGCGAACAGGCTGTAAAGGATCTCCCCTTAAATGGACGGAGTTACGACCTGCTGCTTCCACTTAATCCAGGAATCGTCAATTTCACCTCGCAGAAAACGGGCGGAACCGGGATTTCGAATTCCAGCACGGCGAGCAACTTTTCCGTCACCGGCAACCGACCGCAGCAGAATATTTTCCTCCTGAACGGCGTGGAGTACACCGGGGCAGCGGAAAACAACATGACGCCGGGAGGACCGAGCGGAATGCTGCTAGGCGTGGAGGCCGTGCGCGAGCTCAATGTGCAGCGGGATTCCTATAGCGCGGAGTTGGGCAAGCGGCCGGGCGGGCAAGTGGTGATTGTGACGCAGTCCGGTGGAAACCACTGGCATGGCGCGGTGTATGAGTACCTGCGGAACAACGCGCTGGACGCTGCAAACTTCTTCGACCAGGGTTCCGCGCCGCCGTTTCAGAGGAATCAATTTGGGGTGTCCTCAGGCGGGGCGATCCAGAAAAACAAAACGTTCTTATTTGGAAACTACGAGGGTTTCCGGCAGAACTTGCACCAGACGTCGGTGGCTTTCGTGCCGGACGCAGCCGCGCGCGCCCAGGCTGTTCCCAGCGTTCAGGCGTTCTTGAGCCTGTGGCCGGTTGCACCGGCAGGCGCGCCGGACGTGGCAGATGGAACCGTGAACGGAGTGCCCGTGGGAATTGCCACTGTGTTCAGCAGCCCGCTGCAGACGATTCGCGAGGATTTCGGAACCTTGCGCGTGGATCACGTTTTTTCCGGCAAAGACACGCTGGCGGGAGTCTATACCGTGGACGATGGCGGCGACGTGACGGCTACGCCAACCGACCCCTTCGCTTCCGATATTCTGAATTTGCGCGAACAGGTTTTCAGCCTGGAGGAAACTCATATTTTTTCGCCGTCGTTTTTGAACACCGCACAATTCGGGTTTTCACGCGCAGGATATTTCTTTACGGGGGAACCCACGCCTGGTACTCCCGCGGCCAGCGTGTCTGGTTTTCTTGCGGGGCTTCCCGTTGGGGCGCTGGTGGTTGGTGGCAGCGCCGCTTCGAATCCACAGGCTTCGATCGGTTTGGCGGGCAGCAACAACGGGAGCAATCTGCATATTGCGCGCAACCTGTTTACGTATGAGGACCGCGTGACGATGACCAAGGGACGCCACCAGCTGAGTTTTGGCGCGTGGTTCCAGAGGTTTCAGTCGAATGAAATTATCGCGCTGAGCCAGTACGGGCAAGCGACGTTTTCCAGCTTGTCCACCTTTTTGCAAGGCACCGCTTCCTCATTTTTGTTTGATCCGGCGCCGACGAAAATGTATTGGAGGTCATTGTTCGGGGCGTTTTATGCGGAGGATGTTTTTCGTGTGAACTCCCGGCTGACGATTTCGCTGGGCTTCCGCGATGAATTTTCCACCGGTTGGAATGAAGCACATGACCACGCGACCAATTACACGTTTAACGATGGGATAATTTCTTCTCAGCCGCGGATCGGCGGCTCGCTCTTCACCACGAACAACGCGAAGTTCCTTTCGCAACCCCGGATTGGCGTGGCGTGGAGCCCGCTCAGCAGCAAGACCGTGTTACGCGCTGGATTCGGGATGTACAACGACCTGCAGGACGCGCTGGGGTATCGCGCGGACCAGAATGCGCCGTTCAATCCGACGTACAGTATTCCAAACTTTCCGGTTTCTTCTTTCCCGCTGGACCCGGCGGCGCCGGTACCTGCCATCGCGAAGCTTGTTCCCGGGGGAGTTCAGCCGGACATGAAGACACCAACGCTGATTTCCTGGTCGCTGCGGGTGGATCGGGAGCTTTCCCCGAACACGGTCCTGACGATCGGGTATATCGGTTCGCATGGGTATCACGAGCTAATCGGATTAGACGCCAACGAACCGGTGCCGGTAATTTGCCCGGCTTCTCCCTGCCCCGCGGTTTTTCCAACGGTGGACCCGAGTGCGAATCCACCCGTTACGATCGCGGCGGGATTCCCCGTGGGCTCGGCGCTGGCAGGCGCTCCCGTTCCCGCGGGAACGTATTACATTCCAGCCGGCACTCCGAGAGCTAATCCTTCCATTGCCAACACGTGGACATGGTTCTCTGTCGGCAACAGTTCGTATCACGCATTGCAGGTAGATTTGCGGCGGCGATTCAGCCGCGGGCTTTCGGTGCGGGGAGTTTACGCACTATCCAAGGCGCTGGATGACGGGGATTCGTTGAACCAGACGACGGCGGGCAATGCCCCGGGGCTGGTTTCGAATCCCTATAATTTGTCGGCGGATAAAGGACTTGCGACCTATGATGCACGGAACGTCGGCGTCGTCAATGTGCTCTATGAATTGCCATTTGGCCGCGGGCAGTCTTTCGCGCGCAATGTGGAAGGCTGGCGCGATGCGCTGGTGAGCGGCTGGTCGGTGTCCAGCATCGTCACGGCACAGTCCGGATTCCCGTTCACGCCACAGCTCAGCTACAACCCGTCGAACAACGGCGACACGCGCAACCCCGTACGCCCATTTTTGAATCCCGATTTCAAGGGGCCTGTGGTTCTGGGCAATCCGAATCAGTGGTTTAATCCGGCCGCGTTCATCGCGCCTCCCTCAGCCAGCGGGCTTTACGGCAATGCGGGCAGGGACACGTACATCGGACCGGGACTTGCGACGTGGGATTTTTCGGTGCTGAAGAACACGCGGATTCGCGAGAGCCTGAACCTGCAATTTCGGGCAGAGATTTTCAACCTGCTGAACCGAGCGAATTTCAACACGCCGAATCTGATCGTGTTCACGCCGCCCACCGCAACGAACACGACCGGATTGTCGGGCACGGCGGGCGCGATCACCAGCACGTCGACGACGGCGCGCCAGGTGCAGTTCGCGCTGAAGCTGCTCTGGTAGCTTGATTGACAGTTTCTGCCGCCTCCGGCAGCATAGCGGAGCAGTGTCCACACTTCCCTCCGATTCATCACAGATTCCGGACCTGATACTGGCGAACCCGACGGCTGGCGGAGGGCGCGGGCGCGAAGCTCTGCCCCGGCTGCAGGCCTTCGCTTTGGAAAAACGGTGGAGCGCGGAATTCCGGAGTGCCGGGAGTTCGGCCGAATTCGCACAAATCGCGCGTGAAGAAGCGGCGGCGGGCCGCAAACGAATCTTCGCCCTGGGCGGCGATGGAACCTTCCAAATGCTTTTGAACGCAGTGGCGGGGAACGCGAGCGTTTCGATCGGGGTGTTGCCGGCAGGTGGCGGAAACGATCTGGCCTCGGCGTTGGGATTGCCGGTGGATCCGGTTCGTGCCGCAGAACTGATTCTCGCGCAGGGAGAAACGGTCCCATTGGATGCGGCGCGGGTGCGTGCCGCCGACGGAACGGAACGCCTCTATATGGGCGGGGGAGGAGTGGGGCTGGACGCGGAGGCGGCGCGATTTGCGAGCGGGGCTTACCGGAAGATGCGCGGAAGAAGCCGGTATTTGCTTTCCGCGATTCGCGCGTTGGGAGGTTTCCGGGGGATGGAAGTGCGGGTTTCGTTGGAGGGTGCCGAGCCATCTTCCCTCGAAGGAACGGCGTTGTTGCTGGGGATTTTGAACACGCCGAGTTATGGAGCAGGATTACGCCTGGCACCAGAGGCGCGAATGGAGGACGGCCGGCTCGACCTGGTTCTGCTGGAAAATCTGAGCGCGTTGGAAATTGCAGGGATCTTGCCGCGCCTGGCCTTCAGCGGCGAGATTCGGACGGCGCGGATTCAGAGACATCGCGTAACGCGGACACGGATTGAGACGGAGCGGCCATGCGCGTTTCACGCGGACGGGGAAATTGTGGGGATGACGCCGGTGGAGATTGCGGTGGTACCGGGGGCGATGCGGGTGTGGCGGCCGCGGAAGACGGCCCCTCCTAGTCGATGAAATCGATTACGGCGCCTTCATGGCGATAGAGGAAGCCGACGAACTGACCGAAATTCGGCGAAAAGACGTTGTTGTAGACGGCGTTGAAGTTGCCGTGATTGGTCACATTGAGGGTGTAGACACCGAGGCGGATATGGTGCTTCTTGCCGCCGCGGTTGCCGAGGAAGGGCACGCGAAACTGGCGGTAGAGTTTCATGTCCAGAGAAAAATATTCCGGGAAACGCTTGCCGTTGGGCGTGCCGACGTACTGCTGCTCAACATCGATAGGCGAGTACGGGAATCCGGAATGAACGTCGACCAGAGGACTGAACGTCAGCTTCCACGGCAGCGCGAAAATTCCCCAGCCGACGACACGATTCGGAATGTCCGATGAGAGAATGCCGTACTCGTTCGGGCGAATGACAGGGGCCGCGAACGGGATATAGATGTTCGAAAGGCTGTTCAGATCGCCGCGCGAGCGGCTCCAGATGTAGGAGACGTTGATCTGATCGCGTTCGCGCAGAGAATAATGCGCCGACGCTTCCATTTCGCGATAGTGGGATGACCCGGTGTTCGTGAGCCCTTCAAAGGATGGGCCGCCCGTGGCCGAGGTGAAGGGATTCACGGTGTACAGGTAGGTGGCGTGGCTGTCGAGATAGCCGGCTCGCAGCTGAAGATTTCGATAGAGTTCGTGCTCGATCTGTCCGTTCCAGGTTACGTCGCGCGGCGTGGTGCTGGGTTTGACAGGCAGGGCAGGGGCGGTGAGGGGATTCAGATTGGCAACGAAGGCGTTGGTGTAGGTGACAGGCGTTCCGACGGGGATTAGGCCGGTGGGGTCGAAATCGGTGATGGTGCGGCTGGGATTGGCGGCAAAATTCGCGGCCAGTAGCGGCAGCACTCCATAGAAAATTCCGGATCCCGCGCGAATCACGGTCTTGCCACTTTTTCCCGGGGAGTACGCCACACCGGCGCGGGGCGCAATCGCGAAGGGCCAACCGGTGGTTTCCGTGGAGATGCGCGCGCCAAGGTCCACGCTCCAGTGAGTATCCAGCACCCAGTGATCCTGAAGGAATTCGGCCACGGAACTGTCCGATGGTGACTGTGAGGGTGCCGCGCCAAAGGTGATCTGCTGTGCCAGCGTATTATCAGCGCGAAGAAGTTGGATGGGGTGCGACAGCGTGGTGCCGAGGAACGAGCGGTAGTCGACGTCAGCGCCGACGCGGATTTCGTGTTCGCCGTGCCAGTGGACCTTGGGGAATTGGAACGAAGGAACGGCCTGAAATTCCTTGCCGCGACGCGACCATTGGTTGAAGTAGTTTCCGCCGTATCCCTGCGGCGTGATGAGCATGTCCAAGGGGCCCTGGCCGTGGGCGTTGCTGTCGAAGCGCATGTACTGCGCGACGACGGCAAGGATTGCACCGGAGCTGAACTGGTATTTGTCGTTCAGGCCGAGTGCGACCCCACTCTGGTCCAGGTCGTTGGCAGCGCCAAGCGGAACCAGCGCACTGATGTCCACATGCTGCTGGCGCAGCGGAAACGCATTCACGGTCAGCGTGAGCACATGATTGGGCGCAAGAATGAATTCGAGTGTTGAGAAAGAGTTGAACCCCTGGCGCTTGCTGATATCGAACGGCCAGGGGAGACCCTCGACGGTGGTCTTTTTCATTTCGTACTGGAAAGATTCGGAGAGAAGGAATTTGTGCGGGATCAGCGGGGCATCGAAGGAGATGCCGGGTATGGCTTCGGCGAGGCCGACCATGCCGCCCTTCTTGCCGAGCACGGAGGGAACGATTCCCCGCAGCTTGAAGCTCCACTGGTCGTCGGGCGGCCGGGTTTCGATGGTGGTGAGCCCGCCGGAAAAACTGCCCAGGCTGGAATCATAGGGAGTTTTGTAGACGGCGAAGGATTCAACGGCGTCCGTGGGGATGGGAACGCCAAAACTTCCGGTGACCGGGTCGGTGGTGCGCGCGGAATTGACGAGCAACAAGCTCTGATTTTCGTCGGCGCCTTTCAAGGTCAGCTTGCTGTCGAGGGTCTTGATGACTCCAGGCGTAAAAGGCAGGATGTCTTTTACTTTTTCCTGCGGTGTGGGAATAGTGGTGAGTTCCACGTTGGTGACGGTGGCCGGAGGGGGAGCGGCGGTCTCCGTGGAAATAGAGGCGGCCGTTTCTTTTACCTCCACTTTTTCGGCGACCACGTCGAGCTCGAGAGTGAAATCCTGAACGAGTTGCTGTTTCGGAGCCAGGACGACGGATTTTGAAATGGATTTGAAGCCCTGGAGAGTGATCGAAAGAGTGTACGTGCCGGGTTCGAGATTCGAAAACTCGTAGCCGCCGTGCTCATCCGTGTCGGCGTTTAGGGGAGTGCCATGAAGCGGATCGCCGGAGAGTTTTACCGAAATTCCTGCGACGCCGGTGGGAGTATTATCCTGCACGGTGGTAACGGCACCGCGAATCGCACCCGCGAGAGGGCCGGTTTTTTTTGAGGAAGCGTCTTGCGCGAAAGTGGACGCAGCCGTAAACAACAGGACGAAGGTAAGAACGGTACGTGAAACCAATACACCGGTGTAATGCCGGGGGGATTTATTGCGACGAGTGCTGTTTCCGGGCTGGGAAAACAGGGATGGGACTCGGTTAGCGTTGCGGCTCATGCAAAGACTTGGAAGACCTTTCTTTCAGTTTATTCGGGGGAGCAGTTTTCCTGGCGGAGAACGTTCTCCTGGCCATCCCCAACGGCTCGATTCCAACTGGCTGCTTTCCCCATTTCCACGGCCGCCCGGCGAGAAGTGTTGCATTCACGGCGGCGAAGACCCCGGACCGGCAAATCCTGAGCCGTGCCCCCAAGGCCGGACAGGAAATAAATTCAAACTGCTGTTACGACTTTACGATGCGCGGATCGAGAAACACGCCCATATCAATGGTAACAGAAGGCCTACGGGCAAACGCACCAGAGAGTGGCGGCGTGTTTCGTGAAGACAAAAGCCACTCAAATAAAAGAACTTATAGCTTCGATTTCCGCTGCCCGGCACGCGCTCCTAGCTTTTCTTCCGCTCGATTTTCAGATTGATGACCATCTCCTTGCGGTTATCGAGGGAGGACACGTTGCGCACGGGCGATTTCGCTCCCTCGAACTCGGCGTGCACCTCGTAATCGGCGTTCGGATCCAGTCCGCTGAACCGGTAATTTCCATCGGTATCAGCGAAATTACTGCGGACCGCATTGGTACGGAGATTTTTCAGAAAGACCACGCTGTTCGGCAAAGGATTTTCGGATTTGTCGCTGACGACGCCACGGACAGTGCGCAGTTGCGTTTCCTTCTTGGAGTCCTGGGCGGCGCCGGCAAACACAAAAACGAAAAGTAGTGTGGAAAGAACGGCAATGCTGCGCGAATAGTTCATTTCGGATCTCCTGCCTTCACCGGCTTGGTGCTTTCCAGCTTAAACGTCAGGCGCTTTTGTACATCGGCCTTATTGGCCACGACACCCTGCGATTGTTCCTTGTAGTTCTTCTCGCGGACAACCACTTCATATTCGATGCCGTCGGGCACGCGAATGGCAAATTCACCGCGCGAATTTGTATAGGTGTCGTAGCGGAATTTCTTCTCGCCCTTGCGGCGGATTCTGATTTCGACGCCGGGGAAAGCCAGGGCGTGTTCATTAAAAACGGTGCCAAGAATCAGGAAGGGAGGAATCTTGCTTTTGTGCTTGGCGGTGCTGGAGCTTTCCTGGGTGGACGCTGGCGGAGGGGCGGAAGCAGGGGTTTCCGTCGAAGATGGTGGTGAAGGCGGGACAGGCTGCTGAGCCGCAGCCAGAGACGGCAGGAAAAGAACCGCCAGGAAAAGGATTGTGGTCAAAAAGTGCATCAGCGGTAGGTTGCGCGGGGAAGGGCTCACGTCAGATTAGATGGATTCCGGGAAATACAAGGATGCCCGGCCAGACGCGGAGAGTTGCTTCACTCGTCTTCGTCCTCGGCTTCATCCTCGTCATCCTCGTCATCGGGAAGGTCGCCGTCTTCGTCGAAATCGTCTTCGTCCTCTTCGTCTTCGTCGTCTTCTTCGTCTTCTTCTTCATCCAGGTCATCGGAAATGGGATTCAATGCCACGGGATGCGTCTGCGAAACTTCCAGTTCGCACTCGCACTCCGGGCAGCTCAGGATTTCTCCCTCTTCCACTTCGTCTTCGTCCACATCGATTTCAGCGGAACATTCAGGGCAACGGAGCACGTCTCCATCCTCCGATTCGATTTTCAGCCGGTACAGCTTGAAATTCCAGGATCCGCCAACCGGCGTATTATATACCCGGCGAAGGAAGCCACTGTCGAGGCTCATTCACCGGCTATTCAGTGTAACTCAACACCTTCGATGAAAGAATAACAGGCCATGGCGAGAGAGTATCCGGATCGGCCGGTAGTGGGCGTGGGCGGGGTAGTCATTGAGAACGGGCGGGCGCTGCTCATCAAGCGCGGCAGCGAGCCGCTGCTGGGGCAATGGTCGATCCCGGGCGGGACGCTGGAGCTGGGAGAGTCTCTACAACAGGGCGTCGCGCGGGAATTGCTGGAAGAGACTGGGTTGAAAGTGCAGGTGTTGGACATGATCGAGGCCTTCGACCGCATTTTTGTGGATCCCGCGGCGGCAAACGAAGAAGGCAGGTCTCGCCCCAAGTATCACTACGTGATCGTGGATTATCTGTGCGAGCGGCTGGCGGGCGAGGCGCAAGCGGGCAGCGACGTGACGGATATTGCGTACGCCACGGAGCAGGAATTAGAAAAATTTCATTTGACGTCAACCGCTACGCGGGTGCTCCAGCGCGCTTTTGCCATGGATCGCGAGCGGCGCCAAGTACGATAGAACTCCGCCGCGGGCACTTCCCTTACTTCATCAACTTCAGGATGTCGATGCTGCCGTTGGAATTTGTCAGGGAAAGCGTGCAAGCGCCGTTGCCAATTTTTCCATTCAGGGAATCGCCGCCGACTTGCCCGACCGTGGTAATGGGCAGTTCGCTGTTGATGCGGCCGAAGGAAGTGCGAGCGGTCAAGGTGTAACCCGCGCTTTCGGGAAGACGAACCTGGATGGGGGAAAAGGAAGTCTTCGCGGAAATATTTTTACAACCTGAAGAACCCCGCGCCGCGGTCAGCATCACCGCGCCGTTCTGGTTATCCACGGTGATGGCGCCGCCGATGTCTTCCAGTGATACCGCGGCAAAGCTGGTTTTGGCGGAGGCATCGCCCTTCACCGAACTTGCGGTGACTTGACCGTTGGAATTTTCGATGGTGAGGTTGCCATTCACCCGGGTGATCGTCACCGCGCCGAAACTTGTCTTCGCGTAGGTATCACCGCCCATATCGTTGAGCGAGATACGCCCGTTGCCGGTGGTGGCTTTGACTCCCCGTCGCAAGCCGGCGGCTTCGATCGCGCCAAATGAGGTGTTGAGGGTGGCGTTTCCCTTGATTTCCCGGAGAGAGATGTTTCCGTTGGAGTTTTGGACCTCTACTCCGCCACTGATCTGTTCGAGCGCCACTTCGCCGAAGCTGTTCCGGACATAAACATCTTCCCCGGTTGGACCGCCGGACACGCGGCCGTTGTTGGCGGTGCATTTCACATGCCCGGTAACGTTGGTAAACGTGATAGCGCCAAAGCTGCTGTTGAGGTCCGTCGATCCGCTGACGGTATTTGCTTCGATGGCGCCGTTGTTGTTGCTGACGGAAAGCGAACCGTGAATATTCCGGGCGGTCACGTTCCCGAAGGAGTTGTTCACTTTGGAATTGCCTGCGTCGGTAAGTTCGACGGCGCCGTTCCCGCCAGCAATCGTGACGCTGCCCTGAATATTTTTCGCGGTGATGGAGCCGAAGCGGTCTTTGATGTCCACCATTCCCTTTACCGCCGACACTATAACGGTGCTGTTGCTGTTGACGACGGTTAAATCACCGGCCACGCCCTCGGCTTCCACTGCGCCAAAGGAATTTGTCAGTTTGCCGGCCCCTACGTCGCGAACCGTCAATTGGCCGTGGCTGTTTTCCACGTCGTTCCAGGCGCGGACGCCGCGAATCTCCACGTTGCCGAAGGCATTCTTGACCCAAAGTTTCGCGTCCGCAGGGACCGCGATGTCGTAATCGACGGAGTAGGAATTCTTGTGACCCACGCGGAAAACCAGGGGATTTTCGGAGGGAACGATGGTGCGAACCGTTATTCCATTCGCGTCCTGATTTACCTCGATCCGGACACTTTCCGCAAATTTTTCGGCTTCGGACTGCGAACCCGCTTGCGAACGGGTGGTCGCGGAAATCACCGCTTCGTGGGAATTTTCGCCGTGAATCCGAATTTCGCCGAATTTGTTTTCAATGCTAAGAGTTTGTCCCGCGGCGAGAGGCAGGGTTTTGTGAAACTCGCGCATGGCGGAATTTTGCCCCGCATTGGAAGCCGCTGCGGAGGATGCCAGGGCGCAAGCAACCAAGAATGCGGGGCCGAATTTCCTGAGCAAGTTACTTGCGCGGAAAGTGCTCATCGTTTTGTCTCCAGAACATCCTGCAGCGTCACCTGCTTTTCCTGATACATGGCCAGCAGCTGGTAGCGAAGATGCGCGTTCGAGGGATTCTCCCCGGCTTGGGCGCGAAGGTCGGCGATGGCGCTGTCCAGCACCAGCAATTTTTCGCGGTAACTGGCCATCAAAGGTGTCCCCTCATTCAATTGAGGGCCGGCGTCGGCCGCAAGCTTGTCAATGGCCGATATGTAGTCGCGCTCGGCGCGCTCGACTTCGGCGAGCGCGCTGGTCTTGAGCAATTTGTTTCCTTGATCCCCGGCTGGTGGGGTGCGATGCCTGTAGAAATAGCCGCCCGAAACCGCGAGTGCCAATACCATTGCGCCCGCAAGCACCGATTGCCAGGCGGGCGTAATGTGGCGCCAGAAGTCGAGGGAGTTCCACATGCTTTTGCGTGGAGCGGGTGCGGCTTGCTGGTGGCGAAGGGAAGTTTCGATGCGGGCCCAGAGCGCCGGGTTTTCCTGGTAGTCGCGCAACTCTTCGGCCGCGGCGCTCAACTGTTTCCAGGCGCGCAACTCTTCGGCGCACACGGGGCAAGTGTTGGCGTGCAGTTCGAGCGCGGCCCATTCTTCGGGAGAGCCGTCGAGGAAAATCCGTTCGCGATCGTCGCAGTGGATGGTCATTGCGCGCCTCCCGTTGCGGAACTGCGGGGAGGTTCCAGCATGGTGCGGAGATTTTTCTTGGCCTGGAAGAGCGTGTTCTTGGAAGCGGTTTCGGAGATTTCCAGCATTCCGGCGATTTCCGCGTGACGGAAGCCTTCGACTTCGTAAAGCAGGAAGACATCGCGCTGATGGGCGGTGAGTTTCGATAGCGCGCGCTCGAGGGCCATGCGGAGCGACGGATGAGAGCCGGGCGCGCGGAGTTCCATGCGTGGAGGCAATGCATCCACATCTTCGTTCGCCCAGTCTTTCCGCCGCAAACGGCTGCGGCGCAGATCGTGGCAGGTGTTGACCAGAATGCGGAACGTCCAGGTGACGAAAGAGGATTGCCCGCGGAAACCGGAAATACTGCGCTGGATTTTCAGAAACGTTTCCTGCACCGCGTCTTCGGCATCGGCCTGCGAGCCGAGAAGATTGCGCGCCAGATTTTTCATCCGCGCGCCTTGCCACTGGTAAAGGCGCTCGTAGCCCTGCAGGTTGCCGCTGAGGCAGGCTGCGGCAATGGCCGCGTCCTGGGGAAGTTCTTCGCTCGTCCGAACGGGTCCCGCTTGCCCTTCGAAAGATTCCACTCGCTGCTCCCCGTCGCATGCCACAGAAGAGAGATTATGCTCCCAGGGCAGCGCAAGTCCCACAGATCCCATCGCTTTCTCCTGAGGTATAGACGATGGTAGCGGGGTAAACGTCTGGGTGCGGCCCTGGCGGCGAATTGCTGTGTAACCAGTGCATTTTCAATGGCCTATGGGTTCAAATAAGGATGCGGTGTGGCCAAATGCTAAGTTTAGAGCTCGCATTCCCGGGGTAAGCCACCGCGGGTGCGTTCGCGCTGCTCGAATTCGAGGATCGCGTCCCGCAGATCTTTGGGCGTGAAATCGGGCCAGCGCTGGGGCAAAAAGCAAAACTCGGCGAAGGCGCATTCCCACAGGAGAAAGTCGGAGAGTCGCTGCTCGCCGCCAGTGCGGATCAGGAGATCGACGTCGGTGGAACCGCCGCGTTGGACTTCGGCGAGGACGTCACTGAAGGCTTCGCTGGAGAGGTCAGTGACTTTGTAAAACTTGCTGGCGGCCTGGAAGATGGTATGCCGCGCGGAATAATCGATAGCCAGGCGGAGGTGGAGCCGCTTTCCGCCGGCCGTGAGGGCTTCGGAATCGGCAATGGATTCGCGGAGAGTAGCGGGCAAACGGTCGCGGCGGCCGATGATGCTCAGGCGGATGCCTTCATCGAGGCAGTGGGAAGTTTCGGCCAGCAGATATTCCTGGAGGATTTCAAGAATCGCGGCGACTTCGGCGGGGGGGCGCTTCCAGTTGGCGGAAGAGAGCGCGAAGAGGGTAAGAGTGTGAATACCGAGATGCGGGGCGCTG
>DASYXF010000127.1:0-8773 GCA_035935335.1 Candidatus Acidiferrum sp. | reverse complement strand
ATACTCTTTCCAGCCCAGTACGGACTCTTCCACCAGCGCTTCGTGGACCGGACTCATGTCCAGGGCGTGCGCGATCGCCTCGGCAAACTCTTCCTTGTTATAGGCAATCGCGCCGCCGGTTCCGCCAAGCGTGAACGAAGGGCGAATCACCAACGGAAAGCCCAGTTGATCGCAGAGGCGCAGCGCGTCCTGCGCATTATTGACCAGCGCGGATGCGGGGACTTCGAGGCCAATCTTCCGGCACGCGTCCTTGAACCACAAACGGTCTTCCGCAACCTTGATAGCCCGAAGCGACGCCCCAATCATTTCGACCTTGTGCTTCTCCAGGATGCCGCTTTCGGCAAGCTCCACCGCGAGATTCAGCGCGGTCTGCCCGCCCACGGTGGGCAGCAAGGCGTCGGGCTTCTCTTTGATCAGAATTTCTTCGAGATATTCCTTGGTGAGCGGCTCGATGTAGGTGCGATTGGCCAACTCCGGATCGGTCATGATCGTGGCCGGATTGGAATTCACCAGCACCACTTCATAACCCTCGGCCCGCAGCGCTTTGCACGCCTGTGCCCCGGAATAGTCAAACTCGCACGCCTGCCCGATAACGATTGGGCCGGAGCCGATAATCAGAATCTTGTGAATGTCTTTCCGTTTAGGCATCTATTCCCTTGTTGCTTGGTTTTGTCAATTCAGTACAACCCCAAGCCTCTCCAAGCCTATCTCTCCAACCTTCCGCGTCCCTGCCCGCAACTGTCATCCCTCGCCTGCGGTTTTGGCAGGCGAGGGATCTGCTTTTCGCGGGACTGCGCAAACAGACCCTCCGCCAAGTCTTCCCAACTCGGATTTCGCTTTTCAATTAAAGCGACCCTCTTCGCCCGAATCCCTCGCTTGATTTGTTTCTCCCGCCAAATTGCCCGCCTTACGTCGTGAAAGGTTTCGAAATAAACAAGGCGATGGATTCGATATCGTTTTGTGAAGCCTGGTACAGTCCCATCCCTGTGCTGCTTGATTCTGGTTAACAGTCTGCCCGTCACCCCCGTGTACAGTACTCTCGATCGGCTCGCGAGAATGTAAACGTAGTAGAGCTTCTCCATATTCAAAGCCGAAAAGCAGATCCCTCACGCGCAAAAGACGCGCGTGAGGGATGACATCGTTGGGCGATGCGTCGGCACAATTGCTCTTGACCCGCCAAAGGTCGACGCAAACCCCATTTCAACTCCTCGCTGCTCGTCGAAATAGTGCCGCTTGCTTTTCATCCCCTTGAACTCCCGGGGCTCGCGAATTCCTTCATCAGATCTGTGAACTGGGTAAACAGGTAGTGCGAATCATGCGGACCCGGCGAGGCTTCCGGGTGATATTGCACGCTGAAGAGCGGCAGATTTTTGTGGCGCATGCCTTCGTTCGTGTGGTCGTTCAGATTGACATGCGTGATTTCGACTTCACTCGACGGCAGCGATTCCGGATCAACGCAGAAGCCGTGGTTCTGCGCGGTGATTTCCACCTGGCTGGTCAGAAGATTCTTCACCGGATGATTCGAACCATGGTGCCCGAATTTCAGCTTGAACGTTTTTCCGCCCATCGCCAGGCCGCAAAGCTGGTGGCCCAGACAGATGCCGAATACCGGAACGCGTCCCGCGAGCTTCCGGATGTTTTCCACGGCGTAGTTGATGGGCTCCGGATCGCCGGGGCCGTTGGACAAGAACACGCCATTCGGACGCATCCCTAAAACGTCTTCGGCGGAAGTGTTCGCCGGAACGACCGTGACGTCACAATGATGGTCGACAAGCAAACGAAGAATATTCAGCTTGATGCCGTAATCGTATGCGACCACTTTGAATTTCTTCGTGTCCGGACTGGCGCCGGACTCGCCCATCTGCTCCGCCCACGGCGACGTGGCAAGGTCGATCGATCCTTTTTGCCAGTCGTACGGCTTGGCGCAACTCACGCGCCCCGCCAGCTCCTGCCCGGCCATCAACGGCAACTGTTTAGCCTCAAACACCAATTGATCCGCCGGCGTCCCGTCCGTAGCGACTATTCCCCGAAGCGCGCCCATCTTGCGGATGTGCCGCACCAGCGCACGCGTGTCCACGTCCCAGATCACCGGTATCTTGTGGCGATTCAGATAGAGCTGCGCGGATTCGGCGGAACGCCAGTTGGAAGCAACCTGCGAAAACTCGCGGACAATCAGCGATTCGATGTACGGCCGGGTGGATTCTTCATCATCGAGATTCGCGCCGACATTGCCGATGTGGGGATACGTCAGGCAAACGATCTGGCCGGCATAGCTGGGATCGGTGAAAACTTCCTGGTAACCGGTGAGGCTGGTATTGAAAACGACTTCGCCGCCCCGGCGCGTGATCGCGCCGGCCGCGCGGCCGTTAAATATGCGCCCGTCTTCGAGCGCGAGGATTGCGGGTCGATGCTGGACTTCCGTCAGTGTGTCCTCCGGACTGCGTCATTTTTCATTGGCCTCGGCGGTCGAAAGCGAACCAAAGTGGTCCACGGGCCAGTAGGCAAACACGGCGCGGCCATAAATAAACTGGCTGGCAACCGGCCCAAACACGCGCGAATCATTCGAACTGATGCGATGGTCGCCCATCACGAAGTAGCTGTCCTTGGGAACCTTGATGGGTCCGAAATCGGTGATATCCGCATATTGCGGTGGTACGTAAGGCTCGGGGACCTGCTGCGCGTTCACATACAGCATGCCCCGGCGGATCTCCACGGTTTCGCCCGGCAAGCCGATGACCCGCTTGATGAACGATTTCGAGCGGTCCAGCGGATACCAGAACACCACCACGTCCCCGCGATGGATATCCTCGAAGCGGTAAACGAATTTGTTGATGAAGATGCGTTCCTGGTCGGAAAGCAGGGGCGCCATGCTCGTGCCCTCGACCTTCACGGGCTGGTAGAGGAACACGATAATCACCAGCGCCAGGCCGATGGCGATCAGCAGGTCGCGCGTCCACACGCGAATCTCGTGGCGAAGAAGCTGAGGAGTACTCGTCGACGTCGAGGAAGCCACTGGTGAAATGGGAGCCTGGGCCAAAGAGGATTTCTGGGCGTCGGGTGAGCCGCCCGTGGGAGGAGCGATTAAATTCTCGTCAGGTTTGCGCATCTCCAACTGCCTTTATTTTATAACATGCCCCGCGGAATTCACACCAGCGTCGAATTTGGCTGCCGCCTGCTCGACATTGCGCGGCGATGTCTTTAGGATTCGTACGATTCCTTCCCCCATCGCGTTCATCATTCCCGCACTAAATGAGGAGGCTGCGCTTGCACCCATGTTAGACGGCTTGCGCCACGCTTTGGATGCCGCGGCGTGCGACGATGCCAACATGGGATCTTCACCCGCAGGTCAGATTAATACGCATTCAGAACTCATCGCGTCCAGCCAAACCGAAATCTAACAGCCAGTTGACTTCGTCGTGACACTCCCTCCGCTCGGCCCCGTTACGTTAGAAGTGGCGTTGCGGTTTATTGCACCCGGAAGAATGCCCGACTCCCAAAGGGTCCTACCCAGCTCGCCACGGGCCGCAAAGCCATCAGCAACCTGTGCTTCGGCACCAAGTACACCTGAGAGGAAAAAAGAATGAAAGCAGCAATCAAAACACTGGCTGTTCTTGCTCTGGCGGTCGTGTTCCCCTGTCTGACGCTCGCGCAGTACACCCGCACCGACCTCGTCACCAATTCCGGCGCTGGCGGAACCGTAAATGACTTCCACCTCGTCAACGGGTGGGGACTCGTCTCCACCGGCACCAGCCCGTTCTGGGTAAGCGACAACGCCACCGGTTTCTCGACGCTTTACGCCATCAACAACACCAGCGGAGTGGCCGCCACCCAGGTCGGCCTCTTCGTCAGCATCCCCTCGGTCAGCGGCGGGCCCGGAACTCCCAGTGGCATTGTCGCCCCGGAAACTCCTAAGGGAGCCACAGCATTTGTAATCTCCGGCGTCAATCCAGTCACCGGAAAGCAAGCCTCCGCGAATTCCGTTTTTATCTTTGCCACCCTCGACGGCACGATCAGCGGCTGGAACCCGGCGGTTGGCGGAATCACCACCACAGGCGCCAGCGTCGCAAACATCGCCGCTAACAGGTCTTCCGCCGGAGCCGTATATACGGGCTTGGCCATCGCGAATAACGGCGGACAGCCGCTTCTTTACGCCGCCGATGATGGACCGAACCGCAGGATCGATGTGTTCGATTCCACTTTCACATTGGTGAACGACAAGCTTGCGCCGAATGCGTTCGCCGACCCCAAGATTCCGCAGAAGTTTGCGCCTTACGGCATTCAGACCATTACCGATGCGAACGGCGTCCAGACGATTTGGGTCACCTACACGGCTCTCGACAAGGCCCAGAGCGGCTTCGTGGCCTGGTTCACCACGAATGGGGAGGTGATTTCTGAGTTTGCGCTCCATGGCACTCTTCACTCGCCGTGGGGTGTCGCGCTGGCACCGGCCGACTTCGGCCCAATGAGCGGCGCTCTGCTCATCACGGACAATACGCCGCACGGCCGCATCAATGCGTTTGATCCCAAGAGCGGCGCGTTCCTCGGCCCCCTGCGTGACACCAGCGGGAAGGCCATCGACATCGACGACGTCTGGGCCATTCAATTCGGCCAGGGCGGAGCGGCCGGCGCAAACGGCAACCCCAACCAACTCTTCTTCACCGCCGGCAACAACAACTACGGTGACGGCACCTTCGGCGTAATCACATTTGGCAAGTAGCCTGGGTCCATACTAAAACCCTCCAAGCGGACAGCTCCAAGAGGTCTTTCCCTCTCTTGGGGCTGCGGCTTTTCCGTTCAACCCAAATTCCCTGTGTTGGACGGCTTTAGCACAATCAGTATTGAGTGCGGAAGCAAAGCTTCCGCTTTACCGGTCTTTACAACATCCCCGAATTAAAAGCTCGCCTCGAACCATCAGCTGCTAAAGCGGCAGCTCTGCTGCCGCACTCAAAAACGCTTTCGCTATTCAGCGAGCGCAAAATTCAGTGCGGCCAGCGAGGCGACAACAGCGGTTTCAGTGCGCAGGATCAGCTTGCCGAGCGACGCGTCCTGAAATTGCGCGGCGCGCGCGGCGGCAACCTCCGCCTCCGTCCAGCCGCCTTCCGGTCCGATCGCAAGGACGGCGGATTTCGCTGCTTGCCCGCGCAGAACTTCGCGGAGGGGTTTCGCATCGGGTGCTTCGGAAAGAAAAATTCGTACGCCCTGACCCGATTCCGCAAACGCAGCTTCGGGTTTGACCACGGAATCGAGAATCGGCAGCTGCACGCGGCGTGATTGCTGCGCGGCTTCGTGCAGCAGTTTCTTCCATCGCTCGGCGCGTTTTGCGGCGGCCGCAAGCAGCGCTTTCTCGCTGCGCGCGGCGGCAAGCGGAACAATCCGGTTGACGCCAAGTTCCGTGGCTTTCTCCAGCGCCCATTCGAAGGAATCGAATTTCACCACGGAAAGCAGCAGTGTGGTTTGCAGATCTGGAAGGTGCGCCGCAATCTCTTCGAGAAGAGAAAATTCAACAGAATCCCGCGTCACAGTCTCGATGCGCCCGAGCCAAACCTTTGTGCCGTCGCTTAGCTCATAGAGCTGCCCCGGCTGCGCGCGGAGCACACGGCCGAGATGGTGCGCGGCCTCGCCCTCCATCACTGCACGCTGCCCGTCAAATTGTTCGATGAAAAACCGCCGTCGCATGGAAGTTATCTTCGCACGAAACCGCGCCTGGGTAGCGCCGGCATCCTGCCGGCAAGCCCCCTTCTAAGCACACCTTCTCCCAGATGAAAGCGGGCGCCCACCCCACAGAACAACAATGTTAAGGAAACCGGAACCGCACACGAATAAGAGACGCGCGCCCCGTCAGCTCGGCACCCTTACAAGCCTGCCGGCTGGAAGCCGGCGCTACCCGAAGATGTCTTTCACTTTGTCGAACAGCGTGGAATTGCGGTCCGCGGGTTTATTGTCCACCTTCAGCGTCGCGTCCAGCTGCTCCATGATTTTGCGCTGCTCGCGCGTCAGCTTCGTTGGCGTCAGCACGCGCACGTGATAATAAAGGTCCCCGCGGCCGCCGCCATGCGGGTCCGCCAGGCCTTTGCTCTTAACCCTGAACACCGCGCCGCTCTGCGTGCCTTCCGGAATTTTCAGCCGCTCTTCCCCGGTCAGGCCGGGAACCTGCAATTCCGTTCCCAGCGAAGCCTGCGCGATGCTCAGCGGAATCGTGCAGTAAAGATCCGCGCCGCGCCGCTCGAAGAACGTGTGCTCCTTTACCTCCAGCACGACGTACAGATCCCCCGCAGGACCTCCATTCGGCCCGGGCTCGCCTTCGCCTTGCACCCGGAGGCGCGTCCCGGTGTCCACGCCCGGCGGAATGCGCAGTTCGATCGTGCGTTCGCGATCCACGCGGCCCTGCCCTTTGCAGTCCGTGCAGCGCTCCTTGATGATTTGCCCGGCGCCCTGGCAGGAGGGGCACGTGCGGTTGATCGTGAAGAATCCCTGCTGGTAAACGATCTGGCCGCGCCCGCCGCAGGCCTGGCACGCGACAACGCCGGTGCCCTTCTTGGCGCCCGTGCCATTGCAGGACTCGCAATACTCCTGGCGAGGCACGCGAATCTTCGTCGTAATCCCGGCCGCTGCTTCTTCAAACGTGAGCGTCATGTCGTAGCGCAGGTCCGCGCCTCGCTGCACGCGCCGGCCTCCCCCGCGGCGGCGCCCACCGCCCGCGCCAAATAGATCCTCGAAGCCGAAAAACTCGCCAAAAATGTCGTGGAAATCCTGGAATACCGTGCCGTTGAAATCCGGCTGCGTGCCCACGCCCGCCAGGCCTTCATGGCCATACGTGTCGTAAATCTGGCGCTTCTGCGTGTCGCTCAACACGCTGTACGCCTCGGTGCACTCGCGGAACCGGTGCTCGGCTTCTTCTTTATTCTCCGGGCTGCGGTCCGGATGCCACTTTAGCGCGGCCTTCCTGTAGGACGATTTGATCTCTTCCACCGACGCCGTTTTCGAGACGCCGAGAATTTCGTAATAATCGCGCTGGTGTTGCTTGGCCATATTCGCTGCTGGTCTTCCCTTCTCTCTATTTGAAGCTAGCAGGGATCACCCGCCGAGGCGCCGCGATCCCCGTCGCATGTAGCCGATTAATTCACTGCCTTGTTCGATGCGCCGCCGGGGTGGACCGCTACGCGAACCATAGCGGGACGCAAAACGCGGCCGTTGTACACGTAGGCAGGCTGAAACACTTCCAGGATCGTGCCATCCTCGTGTTCCGTGGTTTCCGCGCGGTCCATGGCCTGGTGCATGTGCGGATCAAACTGTTTCCCCAGGGGTTCGATGCGTTCAACTCCCAGCCGCGCCAGATTGTCCAGAAGCTGCTTGTAGATCAACTCGAAGCCTTTGCGGTAACTCGCGTACTCGTCTTCCTTGTGCGCGGCCAGGGCGTGCTCAAATCCGTCCACGATTGGAATCAGCGACTCGACCACGCGCGCGGTGGCGCGCTTGGAATCTTCAGCGCGCTCTTTTTCGATGCGCTTGCGGTAATTTTCGAAATCGGCCTGGCGGCGCAGCAGCGTCTGCTGCAGGTCCGCAAGATCCGTTGAAAGTTTCTTCACCTGAGACTCCTCCCGCGCGGCATCCGCGGACTGCGATTCCTCGGGCTGGCCGGAGCCTTCGTCACTGTTAATTTTAATTTTGATTTCCTGCTCGCTCATGAATCTATCCTCAACAAGTGTGTTCTCCTACCTGATTAAGCGCTGGTCCACTACTCGATCTTCTGCAGCGCTTCGCTGAAAAGCTGCGCTACATAGGCGACCGCGGTCATGGCGCGCTCGTAATCGATGCGCGTGGGACCCAACACGCCGAGCGAACCCTGAACCTGGTCGTGGCCCGAATAGGGCGCGCTGATTAAGGCCAGATTGTGCCCGGCCTGCGAGATTTCTTTAATGCCGATCTGCACGAAAACGGGTTCCGGCGTTTCGATGCAGGCGTTCAGCACGGACACCAGGCGGTTCTTCTCCTCGATTGCGGCGAGCAGCTCCCGCAGATGCGCCTGATCGGCAAATTCCGGTGTCCCCACGAATTGCGCGGCCCCCTCCACATAAATCTGCTGCACCGAAGTCTCCGAGAGGATCGCCGGATCGCAAAGCGTCAGGGCGCTCTGCGCCAGCGTTTCGTAGCGCTCGCGCTCCGTCGCCAATTTTTGCAGCAAATCGTTGCGAATGGTGTCCAGGGTCCAACCGGAATAGTTGCGATTCAGAAAATCAGCGGTGGCGTCGAGTTCCGGCTGCGTAAAATTCCGGCCCGGGCGGAGCACTTTGTCCCGGGTATTGCCCCCGGGCGAAATCAGCACCACCACAACGCGTCCGTCGGGCAGCAGCCACATACGTGCATGTTCTAATACCGCCCGGCGCAACGGCGGCGAAACAATAATGCCGACGCCGCGCGAAACTTCGGCAAGAACATGACCCGCTCGCTCCGTGATTTCCGCCGCGGAGTTGGCCCCGCTCATTTCCCGATTGATCCAGTTGCGGTCTTCCACCGTAAGCGTGGCCTGCGAGGCAATCTCCTGCGCAAAAAAGCGGTAAGCCGCAGCGGTCGGAACGCGCCCGGCCGAAGTGTGCGGCTGGTATAGATACCCGCCATCTTCCAGGTCCGCCATGATGTTCCGGATCGTGGCGGTGCTTAGGGACTCCTCAAATCGCTTGGAAATCGCGCGCGAAGACACCGGTTCACCCGTCTCGATGTAGGTGCGCACCAAGTCCGCCAAAATCTGACGGTTACGCCGTTCTTGTAGCGCTGG
>DASYXF010000126.1:0-4264 GCA_035935335.1 Candidatus Acidiferrum sp. | reverse complement strand
GGGGATGAAGGCGTCGGCGGCTACGCTAGACTGGGCGGCGGATTCGAAGACGATCCGGTTTGGCGAGATTGTGGATGGACAGAGCGGGATCGCGGAAGTAAATGTGGATTCGGGCGCGATTTCGACTACTTGGACGGGCGCTGAACGCATGGGAGCGAGCCGGTTCGGCGTTGGCGCGTCGTTTTCGCGAGATGGGGAGATCTCGGCGACGGTGCGGCAGTCGTTCGGCAAGCCGCCGGAGGTGTGGGCGGGGCCAACAGGGGCTTGGAAGCAGGTGACGCACATCAACCAGGGCCTCAAGCCAGAATGGGGAGAGGCGAAGAGTTTGCACTGGAAGACGGATGTCGGCGAGGCGCAGGGGTGGGTGGTCTATCCGCTGCATTTCGACGCGGCGAAAAAGTATCCGCTGATCGTGAGCGTCCACGGAGGACCAGCGGCAGCGAACTTGCAAAACTGGCCGAGCCGGTGGAGCTACCAGATGACGCTGCCGTCGGCGGGATACTTCCTGCTTTTCCCGAACCCGAGGGGCAGCTACGGGATGGGAGAGGCGTTCACAAGGGCGAACGTGAAGGATTTTGGCGGCGGGGACTTCCGCGACATCATGGCCGGCGTGGACGAAGCGATAAAGACTCTGCCGATTGATCCGGAAAAGCTAGGGATTACGGGATGGAGCTATGGCGGATATATGTCCATGTGGGCGGTGACGCGGACGAACCGGTTCAAGGCGGCGGTGATTGGCGCGGGGTTGTCGGACTGGGTGAGTTATTACGGCGAAAATCAGATTGATAAATGGATGATTCCGTATTTCGGGGCTTCGGTGTACGAAGATCCCGCGGTGTACGCGAAGAGCGCGCCGATTGATTTCGTCAAGAACGTGAAAACGCCATCGCTGATTGTGGTGGGCGACAGCGACGGGGAGTGCCCGCCGCCGCAGTCGTACGAATTCTGGCATGCGCTGGTGTATTTCGGCGTGCCGACGCAGTTTGTCATCTATCCGCACGAGGGGCACGGATTCGTGGACCCAGCGCATAGTCGGGATGTGGCGGAGCGGGCGGTGGCATGGTTCAATTCGCGCATGTAGGGGTATCTAAGAGTCTTGGGTTCATCTGCGGAGCGGATACGGCGAAAATGCTTCAGTCCTGGCGGAGGACGTCGGCGCATCCCACCCTTCAGAAGACGAAGGGTGGGGCGCCTGCGGAGTAAATATACTCCACGATCAGCTATCGCAGTGCTGGCATCCAGTCCATGGGTAGCTTGAACCAAGGAAAGTTCGAAACCCGAGGGCAAAGGATGTGCCACCCGCCTCACCGTGCCGCCGAAGCAGTCATGCACAATTCCCGGAATCAAAAATGCATGCCGGGCTATCTCTAAAGTGGGGAAGAGAGATGGCGCATTATTGAGAACAACACGTACCGCCGGTTCGCGCGTAGGCATAGGCCAACTCAAAGAAGCTCGCACTTGAGAGCGTGTGCCGTTCGATCGGCAGCTTCTGGAATTGTGTCTTAAATTCTGTGGTCTGATGCGCGCGCTCCCAAGCCTCTTTGCTTTCCCAGGTTCCGTACACCACATATTCGAGAGGATTCTTCAGCGACCGATGAACCTTTACCTCAATGCATCCAGGTTGGCCACTCATAAACTGTGCAACCGCGCGATGAAGGGGTTCGAACTCGTGCTCCTTGGACGGCTGGACATAGAAACTCACCAGAGTGTGCATCATGGCTTTTCTCCTTCGCGGTTTTTTCGCTTCAAAGCCGCTGTTGATTGTGTGAGGGGCACCCCGTACAGGTCATCAAAGAGGGGCACAAAGTCGCCGGACGAGGCTAGACGCAGTCGCCCCTTCCATCGAACGAGTACACGCCTCAGCTGGGTGCGCAGAGTCGAAAGTTCTTTAACCACCTGATCCAGCTCGCTGAGTTTTTGCTGGAGGAGGTCTCGGACTGTGCGACATGGGGGACTTCCCGCGCGGTACATCCCAAAGATTTTGGCCAGCTCATGAAGCGTGAAACCCGCCCGCTTAGCTGGGGCCACCCACTTGAGGTACTGGACCTCTCGGGCAGTCCAGAGGCGATATCCGGCGGGAGAGCGCTCCGCCCTCGGCAGGAGGCCGATTCGTTCGTAGTAGCGGATACTATCCGGCCCCACGCCAGCGATACGAGAGAGTTGGCTGACGGTTAATTTCTGAGGCGACATGTCTCGCTCCCTCATACTGAGAATTCTAGACCTTGGAACCGTATCCAAGGTCAAGTCCTTTTTTCAATTTAAGATCATCCTGAGCTGTCCCCAAACTTTGCGCAGCGAATCATACGACGTTTGAATCTCCAGGTGACATAGCCTGTTCTTCTTCCGTGGTTCCGAATTGCGGCAGGCAGGAGTCCGCCACGACGGACGACCGGAGAGTCGCCATTCGGCGCGCGAACGCCGCCGGGGCCACATATACCGAACTGCTGTGCGGCTGCTCCTCGTTGTACTCCTTCCGCCACGCGGGGATCTTCCGCCGCCCCTCGCACAGAGCTTGGAATTGGGCAAAATGACACCTAAATCGCGGCGAAAATAGCCGTGGGGACGATGGTACTGCGCCTCCGACGCGAAGAAATCGCGAAGAAATTCGCAGTGACAATTTTTTGCCTGTACGCACGGGCAACGCAGGCCATTGGCCCAAAACTGTACTTCTGACCCGTAGCCACCGCACGACGATAGCAGTACGCTCGCATCGAATAGAGTTCAGCCCGACAAAAACAAGAGGTTGCGAGAAAGGGAGTGCGGCGATGACACCATGGATCGGGTCGGCTTCCCCGGTGGATGCGGGGATGGTGGAATTCAAAGAGTGCTTGAAGCGGATGCGCGACGGCCATGCGGATGAGGCTCTGGGCCACGCGCGGCGCGCCCTGGGCGCGGCACCGAAGAACCCGTTTTACCTCTCCTATACGGGGCTGCTGGCAGCGGTGGCCGACCGGCGCTTTGGCGACGCGGTGAACCTTTGCATGGAAGCGTTGAATTTGAAGTGCAATCATGCGCAACTTTACCTGAATCTGGCCGAGGTCTATCAGCAGGCCGGGCGGACGCCCGACGCGATTCAGGTGCTCGAAAAGGGCTTGATATCGGCGGGGCGGGATTTCCGGATCCGGCGGGCGCTCGAACGGCTGGGCGTGCGGCGCTCCCCGGTGCTTACGTTCCTGCACAGGAACCATCCGGTGAACCGGTTCCTCGGGCAGTTGCGGCACCGGCTGACCGGGCCAGCGCACGCGCACTGAAGAGTTCCCCCAAAGCAGCCAACCCACAGGGGAAGCCCGGGTCGAGTTCCCCCCTCGGCCTGGGCCTCTATTCCGGCCCCAGGGGCAGGAAATACTGGGTGCCCTTAACGGGCTGGCGCAACCTCCGCAGCAACTCCTGCAAGTCCTCGTTCCGCTCGACAAAGTCGATTTCCGAAGTGTCCACGACGAGAAGATTGGAAGCCGAATAGCGGAAGAAGAAGTGCTCATAGGCCTGGGCGACGGTTTCGAGATATTCGGGCGAGATATTGGATTCCTTGCGGTCGCCTTTTTTCGAGATGCGCTGGCGGAGGACTTCCGGCTTGGCCTGAAGATAAATGACCAGGTCGGGCGGAGGGACGGAAGAGGCCAGCATTTCGTAATAGCGCTCATAAAGCTTGAGTTCTTCGTCACCGAGGTTGATGTAGGCGAAGATTTTGTCCTTTTCAAAAAGGAAATCGCTGACGACGGGCCCGGGATTCACGTCGCGGTCGATTTCGAGGAGGCGACGGTGGCGCTCCATGAGGAAGTACATCTGGGCGTGGAAGGCGGCGCCGGGCTTTTCGTTATAAAAGTCGGTGAGGAAGGGATTGTCTTCGCAATCGAAGATGCGGCGGGCGTGGAGGCGTTCGGCGAGGATTTTCGCAAGCGTGGATTTGCCGACGCGGATGGGGCCTTCGACGACGAAATAGCGCGGAGATTTGAATTGAGGAGGCTTCGGTTCGCGGCCGGGCATGGGGCGGCATTATAGCAAAGGCTGTGGATCCTATTGGCATGAAGCCAGGACCGGCACCTATGTAGGATGCGGGAGCCCGGTGGTGGCGGGGAGGAAGCGGGCGGTGAAGTGGCGAAGAAAGGGCGCCTGATAGGTCAGCTCGAGGCCGCGGATCTTGTCGCGCTTGCGCCAGACTTCGAGGATCACTTCGACGACATAATCAATGTGAGACTGCGTGTACACGCGGCGGGGAATCGCGAGGCGCAGGAGATCCATCGGCCCGGGCTGCTCGACGCCGTGC
>DASYXF010000125.1:0-4642 GCA_035935335.1 Candidatus Acidiferrum sp. | reverse complement strand
TAGGGGCGGCTTTATGCCGCCTTCTTTCTTTCGGAAAAACACGGATACACTCCGCCGACTCCAAAAATCATTCTATTTCGTGAATTGAATATCGATCCGAACCTGAATCTCAAACTGGAAGGCGCCTGACTCTCGCTGACTACCAACTACTGACTCCCGACTCCCGACTGCCCCCACTCACTCCCCCGCCAGGTGCCTCACCAACTTCCCCAACGGCCGGCACAACGCCAGCACCTTTCCCAAATCCTCTGCCGTAAAATCCGCACCCGCCTCGATCGCCGTTCCCCCTTTCCGGCTGACCTGCATCACTCCCGCCACTTTCCCCTCGCACAAAATCGGCGCGCTGATAATTTTCTGGATCGATTCTCCCGTCACCGTCGCCGCCTTCACGCCCTCGAATACCGTTGCGTGCCGTGCCGCTGAAAAATTATTATTGATCTCCGGCCGGCTCTCCCGCGCCGTCCGCGCCGCCAGCGCCGATGTGCTCGACATCGGGATGAATCCCACGTTCTTCAGCGCCTCTGGCACCAGAAAATGCAGATGCCTCCACCGCGTCGAGACTCCCAGGATCGCCACTTCATCCGGCTGCACGCCCAGGCTCTTCGCGATCTTCTCCGCCACCGCCGGCAGCGGAATCACCACCGGCCCTCCGCCTTCCACGTCCAGAGCTTCCGCCAGCCGTTCCAACTCCGTCACCAGACTCGTCGCCATAAGTGTGATTTCTTCTACCCGTCTGCAGGGACCGCCCGCGGCCCCGCCAAAATGATTCCGTCCACTCCTCTTTTATGTTCAGCGCTTTCCCCGCCTCTCGCAACCACCTTTCAATCCCTCTGTGCCTTTTTTACATCGGCTCTTGTAGCGGCCGCCTTCTGAGGCGGGCGCCTTTTCGCCCGTCGCCGTTCCGGCTCCGCTAAATCCCCCCGCCCCGCACAAACTTGCAAGCCCTTTCCTAACTCCCTATACTGGATGTGCTGCCGGTCCCTCGCGCCCTGCACTCGCGCTCCACAAAAAAATTATGGGACTCTTGCGGCGGAGAGGGCATGTCCTCAACGGCAACCCGGCCTGACACAAATTATCTTCTAAGAAAACTTCACTCGCTTTCCGGAATTGTTCCCGTCGGCGCGTTTCTCGCCGAACATTTCTGGTCCAACAGCGCCGTCCTCGTCTCCGCTGCTAAATACGACGAAGTCTCCCGCGACCTCCAGACCATCCCTTTCCGCCCCTTCGTCGAATGGGCCTTCATTTTCCTCCCCATGCTCTACCACGCCGGCTACGGCATCTATATCTGGATACGCGGCAAGTCCAACGTCTCCTCGTACCCCTGGGTAGGGAACTGGCTCTACACCACGCAGCGCTACACCGGCCTCATCGCCTTCGCCTACATCGCCTGGCACCTCTACACCCAGCGCTGGCTCACCCACGGCAAATCCACCTACGTCGAGGTCGAACACTTCTTCACCAATCCCTATTTTCTCCTCTTCACCGCCATCGGCGTTCTCGCCTCTTCCTTCCATCTCGGCATCGGCATCTGGAATTTCCTCTGCAAATGGGGACTCGCCGCAACCGTCAAAGCCCAGCGCGCCGCCGGGCATTTCGGCGTGGTCGTCGCCCTCACATTCAGTCTTGTAGGCGTTCTGATCCTCGTCAGCTTTCGCCTCAACTGGCATCCTTTCTTCTTCTACTGGCAAAAATGACACAACCTAAAATCATCGTCGTTGGTGGTGGTCTGGCCGGGCTCATGGCCACAATCCGTGTCGCCGAATCCGGCGTCCCGGTCGATCTCTTCTCCATCGTTCCCGTAAAGCGTTCCCACTCCGTCTGCGCCCAGGGCGGTATCAACGCCGCAAAAAACCAAAAGGGCGAAGGCGATACCACCGCCAAGCATCTCGACGACACTATCTACGGCGGCGATTTCCTCGCCAACCAGCCTCTCGTCAAGCGCATGTGCGACGACGCCCCCGGCATCATTGACCTCCTCGATCGCATGGGCGTCATGTTCAATCGCACTCCGGAAGGCCTCCTCGACTATCGCCGTTTCGGCGGCACCCTCTATCACCGCACCGCTTTCGCCGGCGCCACCACCGGCCAACAGCTCCTCTACGCTCTCGACGAGCAGGTCCGCCGCCACGAATCCGAAGGCAGAGTCAAGAAGTTCGAAGGCTTCACTTTCCTTTCTGCCGTTCTCGACGACGCGGGCGTCTGCCGCGGCATTACCGCTATGGATCTCCGCACCATGGAAGTCAAAGCCTTCCCCGCAGACGCGGTCATCTTCTGCGCCGGCGGGATTGGCGCCATCTTCGGCCGCTCCACGAACTCCGTCGTCTGCACCGGCTCCGCGCAATCCGCTCTCTTCCAGCAGGGCGTGGACTATGCCAACGGCGAATTCATTCAGGTTCACCCCACTTCCATCCCCGGCGAAGACAAGCTCCGCCTCATGAGCGAATCCGCCCGCGGCGAAGGCGGCCGCGTCTGGGTTCCCAAAAATCCCAACGAAACCCGTCCCGTAAAATCCATTCCCGAAAACGAGCGTTTCTACTTCCTCGAAGAGTGGTACCCGAAATACGGCAACCTCGTCCCGCGCGACATCGCCACCCGCGCCATCCATCGCATCGTCTACCAGGAAAAACTCGGCCTCAACGGCCAGGCTGCCGTCTATCTCGACGTCTCCCATATCGATCGCGAAACCCTCGACCGCAAACTCGAAGGCATCCTCGAAATCTACGAAAAATTCTGCGGTGTCGATCCCCGCGAAGAGCCCATGAAAGTTTTCCCCGGCATGCACTACACCATGGGCGGCATCTGGGTGAACGCCGTCGATCAGGCCACCAACGTCCCCGGCATCTTCGCCGCCGGCGAATGCGAATACCAGTATCACGGCGCCAATCGTCTCGGCGCCAATTCGCTCGTCAGTTGCATCTTCGGCGGAGGCATTGCCGGCCCCGCCGCCGTGAAGTACGCCAAGAATCTCGAAAAGGGATGCGCCGCCATTCCCTCTACCGTCTTCGACCGCGAAAAAAAGCGCCAGGACGAAAAAAATCAGGCGCTCCTCAGCCAGGACGGCTCTGAAAATCCCATGACCATCTGGAAGGAAATGGGCGACATCATGACGGAGCACGTCACCGTCACCCGCATCAACAAAAATCTCGAACTGGCCGACAAGCAGCTCCAGGCGCTGCAAGCCCGCTACCGCAAAATCAATCTCAGCGACCGCACCAAGTGGTCCAACCAAACCCTCAACTTCGCGCGCGAACTCGAAAACATGCTCCTCCTCGCCCGCGTCGTCACTCTCGGCGCCCTCGCCCGCGACGAATCCCGCGGCGCCCATTACAAACCCGATTTCCCGGAACGCGACGATGCCAATTGGCTCAAAACCACCCGCGCCAAATACAAAAATGGCGACATCCAGTTGACCTACGAGCCCGTTGACATCTCGTTGATTCCCCCGCGCGTCCGCAAATACGACGCCGCCAAGTGACGACCCGATGAAGGGTCGTCATCCTGAGGAGCATCGCGACGAAGGATCTCACCTCAGGACTGGATTTTCCCCCGGGTGCCCCAAACGCCGATTTTGCGTGTGGGTTCTTGGGTTCTCTTTTGTAGGGGCGGCTTTACTCCGCCTTCCTGGGTTGCCGGTTCTTGTAGCACAGCCATTCCTGGCTGTGCTCTTGGATCTAGAATGTCACCCAGGCCCAGTTTCCTGATCGCTGTTATCTGTTCTCTGATCGCGGTCTTATTGATTACCGATTACCGATTACTCGCACCACCGAGGACCCAATGGCTGAAAAACACGTTCTCCTCAAAATCAAACGCCAATCCGCTCCGGGCCAACCCGCCCACTGGGAGGAATTCTCCCTCCGCTGGCGCCCCTCGATGAACATCATCATCTGCCTTCGCGACATCGCCGAAAATCCCGTCACTCGCGACGGCAAGAAAACCACGCCCATCTCCTACGACTCCAACTGTCTTGAAGAAGTCTGCGGCTCCTGCGCCATGGTCATCAACGGTAAAGTCAAAATGGCCTGCAGCGCGCTCGTCGATCAGCTCTCCCAACCCATCACTATCGAGCCGATGACCAAATTTCCCATCGTCCGCGACCTCGCCGTCAATCGCCAATTCATGTTCGACTCTCTGAAACGCGTCAAAGCCTGGATCCCCATCGACGGCACCTACAGCCTCGGCGAAGGCCCCCGCGTCGCCCCCGAAATCCAGGAGAAGGGTTACCCGCTCTCCCGCTGCATGACCTGCGGTCTCTGCCTAGAAGTCTGTCCGCAAGTAAACGCCGGCAACAATTTCGTGGGCGCCGCCATCATTTCCCAGGTCCGCCTCTTCAACATGCATCCCACCGGCGCCATGCACGCCAAGGAACGCATCCAGGCCCTTCTCGGCGAAGGCGGCATCGAAGAATGCGCCAACGCCCAAAACTGCGTCCAGGCCTGCCCCAAAGCCATTCCCCTGACCGAATCCATAGCCGAAGTAAACCGCGAAGCCTGGAAGCAATCCCTCCTCGGCTGGCTCTTGGGTTAGGTAGCATAGGCTTTAGCCTGTGCTCTTCTCTTCTCCTCTTTTTGTAGGGGCCGGGCTCGCCCGGCCCTCTTGGGTTTGTTTTTTCCGTCATCCCGACCGGAGCCGCCCGATTTTTTCT
>DASYXF010000124.1:0-5579 GCA_035935335.1 Candidatus Acidiferrum sp. | reverse complement strand
GCAGTGTGGCGCGCCGCAGGCGTGACGCCGGCGGATATTCTGAAAGCCATGACTACCAGTTGCGCAGACCTCCTGCGCATCTCTAAGGAGCGTGGCGCGATTGCGCCGGGGCTCTTTGCGGACATCATTGCAATGCCCGGCGACCCTCTCCAGGAAATCGAGTCGCTACGAAAAGCAAACTTCGTCATGAAAAATGGAAAAATCATCCGTTCGCCAAACCAAAAATAGGAACAACTCGCACCCAAAGCAGCAAGCTGACCACGTGAGGCTTGAGATCCTTCGGCTATCTCCGGTAAACACCACCGGAGTCCAAACACCGGACCTCATGGATAGCCTCAGGAGGACAGTTTGAAGTGGGCTGAATAGCACGCTTCCTACGAGCCCGAATAGCGCTGTTCTTTCCACGGATTGCCATAGGCGTGATACCCGTTGCGCTCCCAGAAGCCCAGCCGGTCGTGGTCGAGCAGCATGAAGCCGCGCACCCATTTCACGCTTTTCCAGGCGTAGAGATGCGGAACGATCAGGCGCACGGGGCCGCCGTGCTCTGCCGTCAAGGGTTCCCCATCGTGTTCGAAAGCAAAAAGCACATCAGGACGCAGCAGATCTTTTAGAGGAATGTTGGACGTATAACCCTCTTCGGCCAGCACCAAGACATATTCGGCTTCCGGCTTGGCTTTCGCGCGTTCGAGCACGTCCGTAAACCGGATTCCCTTCCAGCGGTTGTCCAAACGGCTCCAGCGGGTCACGCAATGAAAATCGCTGGTCGATTCTATCCGTGGCAGAGCGCGAAACTCTTGCCACGTCAGACGCAAAGGCGTCTCTATCAGCCCACTGATCTTGAAATCCCATTTTGCCGCGTCGAAATGCGGCACGCTTCCGTAGTGGAGCACGGGCCATTTGATCGTCAGCGATTGCCCGGGCGGCAGCCGGCCTTCGGCCTTGGCTTGTTTCTCTTTGGCTCGCCTCCCGCCATCGTCTCCGAATATCGGCATCCCGACACCTCTGGTTGATTAGAGTCCGCTGCGGTCGATTGGTTTCAATCGCTGTGATCCGGCATCCAATCGCGCCCAATTTACGGTATTTATGATACTTTGGGCGTCTGCTTTTGTGCCGCTGCCGGCCTGTCTAGCAAGGAGGCTCCTAATGGCCACGCCTGCACCCTTGAGCGACCTAAACCGCCGCTTTGAAATCCCCGGAATCGCAAAAATCGTAGATGGCCGTGGCGACCTCCCCTCCGTCCGAATCACAGCGCCGCGAGCCTCCGGTGAAATTTACCTGCACGGAGCGCATGTCACTTCCTGGCAACCGGCCGGCTCCGAGGAGGCCTTGTATCTCAGTTCGAAATCGAAGTGGCAAGACGGCAGCGCGATTCGCGGTGGAGTGCCCGTGTGCTTCCCTTGGTTTTCCGCCCGCGCCGAAGATCCGCGTTCCCCGGCGCACGGCCTGGTGCGTACAAAAACCTGGCAACTTGAGGGCATTACCCATGCGGATCACGATGTCACCGTTGCCCTTTCCATGACCTTCGATGAAACCAGCCGCAAAACCTGGTTCGGCGATTTCCACCTTCTCTTCTGCGCCACTTTCGGGGAGCAACTCCGCCTGGAGCTGATCGTCACCAACCACGGCGCGTCTTCTTTCCGTTTCGAGGAGGCGCTGCACTCCTACTTTCGCGTTGGCAATGCCGCGGCCGCCAAACTGCGCGGCTTGAACGGTGTCGTCTACGTGGACAAGACCGACGCCCAGCGGGAAAAACACCAGCATGGCGACCTGGTAATCTCCGCGGAGACCGACCGCATTTACCGCAATACGCTTGCCACCGTCGATATCGAAGATCCAGAGGCCCGCCGCCGCATCCTCGTAGCCAAAGAAAACTCTCGCGACACCGTGGTCTGGAATCCCTGGTCCGACAAAGCGAAAGCCATGTCCGACCTGGGTTCCGACGAGTGGCGCCACTTTGTCTGCGTCGAAACTTGCAATATCGGCGATCACGCCATCAACCTGCCGCCGGCCCAGTCGCACACGATGACCGCCCTTGTATCCGTAGGCACGATCTGACGACGGAAGATCGCCAGGCTGCTGCTTCGTCACTTCAATGCTTCTTACCGCGTGCTATCATTTGAGTTTCTAATCACAAAGGAAGCGAACCCTCCATGCCCGCACGCATTCTCGACGGCCTGAAAATCCGCGATGAAATCTTCTCCGAGCTGAAATCTGAGGTTGCCAAACTGCATACGCAGGGCATACGTCCGGGTCTCGCCGCTGTTCTCGTCGGCGAGAATCCGGCGTCCCAGGTCTACGTCAAAAGTAAAATCGCGGCATGCGAACAGCTGGGCATGGCCAGTTGGCTGCGCACCCCGCCCGCAAACGTTTCTACGGACTACATGCTGCAACTTGTCCGCGACCTCAACGCCGACGACAACGTCGACGGCATTCTCATCCAGCTTCCTCTGCCGTCGCAAATCGATTCGAAACGCGTGCTCGAATCCGTTGATCCCGCCAAAGACGTCGACGGTTTTCATCCCGTCAGCATGGGGATGCTCGTCAGCAATCGGCCGGGTCTTGTCGCCTGCACCCCCGCCGGCTGTATGGAAATGCTTCGCCGCAACAATATTCCTGTCGAAGGCGCCAACGCCGTCGTCCTTGGCCGGAGCGACATCGTCGGCAAGCCTATGGCGCTGCTTCTGCTCCACGCCAACGCCACCGTCACAATTTGCCATTCAAAAACGCGTGATCTTCCCGACGTGATTCGCCGCGCCGATATTCTTGTCGCCGCCATCGGCAAAGCGGGCTACGTGCAGCCCGGCTGGATCAAGCCTGCCGAGGCAGGCAAGCCTGGTGCGTCCGTCATCGACGTCGGAACGAACAAAGTCACGGACCCGGCCGAAGCCGCGCAACTGCTGCGCAATTTCCCGGAGCGCCTCGAAAAATTCCGCGCCAAGGGCAACGTCCTCATCGGCGACGTTCACCCCGATGCGATCCAGGTTGCCGGCGCGCTTTCGCCTGTACCCGGCGGCGTCGGCCCCATGACCATCACCATGCTCATGAGCAACACGGTGAAGGCCGCCCGCCTGCGCCGTGGGTTCAGCGCTGCTGTCGCGCGTTCCTGAGATTTCTTGAAAGCAACCTAGGTTAGGGCCGAGCGTTCGGGCCCAGGAGTGGCGCGATTCCATGCTGAAACTCGGCCTCACCGGCGGCATCGCCAGCGGCAAAAGCGCGGTCGCCGCCATATTGCGCGAACTCGGATTCCCCGTTCTGGATGCTGATTCCATCGCTCATAAGCTAATGGAGCCGGGGCAGACAGCTCACGACGAGATCGTTGAAGCGTTCGGCGCCGACCTTGCGGACTCTTCCGGGCGCATCGACCGCCACAAACTGGCCGCCGTGGTCTTCGCCAATCCCGCGAAGCTCGGGAAGCTCAATTCCATACTTCATCCGCGGGTGGATCAAATCATTTTCGATCAGCTGGAAACCTGGCAAAAAAGCGGCGCTTATCCGGCCGCCTTTGTCGAAGCCGCATTGCTGATCGAAGCCGGCATGGCCGCAAAGCTCGACGGCCTGGTTGTCGCCTGGTGCACCCCGGAGCAGCAACTCGAACGCCTTCGCGCCCGCGGCATGAGCGAAACCGAGATCCGGCGCCGCATCGCCGCCCAGATGCCCATCGAAGAAAAACTCAAGCACGCAACCTATACCATCAACTGCTCGGGAACGCTGGAAGAAACCCGCGCCCAGGTCCAGGCCATGGCAGCGAATCTCCACAAGCGGCAGGCCAAATGAAGCGCAACGGGAAGTCCCGGCCAGCTACTTCGTCACCGTCGTAAAGAAGGAGTTCCTTCCGGACCGTAGATCCTTGCCGTAGCCCAGGACGACCTGCACTCCTCCCAGCACGCGAATCTTCGTCTGCACCCCCGTGTCCCAGAGCCATTTCGGGGAACCAAAGAATCCCGAGGGATCGTACGTTTTTCCGGTGTCCACAAACGGCCCGGCCTTCAGCGTGAAAATTCCATTGTGATAGAGGATCTTGTCCGTCTCCGCGTTCACCAGAACATAATTTCGGCCGAGCGGCGCATCCCCCTTTTGCCCGTCCTGCAAACCTGGATGCCCCCGCAGCCACAACGGCGTGTCGCGGTCGAAACCAAGGGTGAACAATTCGTCGAACGGAACATTTCCAATTGTGCGGCCACCGTGCAAACTCACTTGCGTTTCGTAATCGGCCCCTCGGGCTCTCGGCAACCAGCGAGCTGCCAGAGTTCCTTCCAACCGCCCATATTTTCCCAAAGGGTCCTTGAAAAAAGTCCCGGACTCTCCGGCGGCACCGGCATTCAGTGTAAATCGCCGATCTGGAAAACGAACCAGCCAACGCTGCACATTCGAGCGCAGCGCCAGGGAGGATCCGTCGACAAAAAATGGGGCGGCAGCAGACGGGATCCCAAACACATTTCGAAACTCCCGGTAGGTATACTCAACGCCGGTGGTCCACTCCCACCGGCCGCTTTCGATAAAGCGTATTTCCGCTCCCGCCGCGGCCTTCTCCAGGTTCAGCCTCGTAAGCGCTGGGGTGCCAGGAACAAATGTGTTGGTGATGTTCCAGTTTTCGTCGCGCCCCTCGAAATAGACGCGAAATCGCGCTGCAGGATTTTGAAACACCGGCGCCGAAGCCTCCGTGAACACGCGCCGCTTTTCATCGTCCCAGCGGTATGTCGAAACCCAATTCACTCCCGCGCGCCCCAGATTGTAAAACTCCGGATCAATCGCCTGGAACGGCGCGTCGCGAAGCAGCGAAACCAACCCTTCCCATTTCGTTTTGCCCCAGCCATTCCGCTCGGCCGCGTGAAATCCCAGGTCAAAGGACCCGTCGTCATGCGCTCTCAGCTCGAACAACATCCCCGGATACAAATCCAGCGCCCGCAGCCGTGCTTGCGTGGTTAAATATTGTTCCCGCTGCCATTCGGCACCGCGCGCAAACCCAAACGCGCGGTCCACAACCAGCGGCCGCAACATCAGCGGCGGTTCAAACGTCAAATCCTCCAGTTTTGGCTTTCCGACTCGATTCCAGTACTTCAGCGCCGCTTCCAGATTCCCCTCCTGAAAATAGATCGAAGCCAGAAAGTTGTTCGCATATTCGTCGTTGGCATTGATCGCCAGCGCCCGGCGCAAATCATGTTTTGCTTCTGAGAATTGCTTCTCCCTGTAGGCAAGGCCCGCCAGTTCAACCAGAAAACGCGGGTCACCCGGCGCCTTCGTCCGCCCAGCCGCAAAAGCCGTCTTCGCCTCGTCCCATCGCTGCAGACGGGCCAGCGCCAACCCGCGGTACAACAGGAGGTCGGGTGAATCGTCCGGTGGTTGCGCAACCGCGCGCACGACCGCGTCCCAATTTCCGGTATCGTACAATTTTTTAATTTCGGAAAGTTTCACCGCGGCCGGCTCGCCGGCCTGCGCCCGGACGCGCATAGGAAGGAAGAACAACAACAGCAGAAAAAAAATCAATCGACGCTTTGCGGCACCGCAAGCAGCGTCCAATGCTCGGTGGCGCTCCATTCTGACTCAAATCCCTCTCGCGAAAGCCGCAGCATCTTCTGCTG
>DASYXF010000123.1:0-42477 GCA_035935335.1 Candidatus Acidiferrum sp. | reverse complement strand
CAGGTAAGGCCGCGTCTCCGGCACCAGCACGTGCAATTTTCGCCCTTGCTGAAAGGCGACGCGAATCACGCCGAGCGCCGTCCCGATCCCGGCCGTAGCCAGCGCGCCGGCGTTGCACTGCGTCATCACATGCCCTTCCTTGGGCATGAACTCCGCGCCAAACCGCCCGATGGCTTCATCAGTGGACTTCTTTTCCGCGTGAACTTCCTGCGCTTCCTTAATCAGTGCTTGCCGGATACCATCCAGGTCCATATGCGACCGCGTCAGTTCCGCAAAGCGCGCCTTCATCCGTTCCAGGGCCCAAAACAAATCTACCGCCGTGGGCCGTGTTTTCGAAAGCACGTCGCAAATCACCGCAAATTCGTTTTTCAGCTCTTCCATCGTCTTGGCGGCCGATTTCTGCGCGCCCAGCGCCACTCCCATCGCAGCCGCCACGCCGATTGCCGGCGCCCCGCGAATCACCATCTCGCGAATTGCCTTCGCCACTTCGCGGTAATCTGTGTAGGTGTAGCGGATCTCTTCCGCCGGCAGTTTCCGCTGGTCCAACATCACCACGCCGCGTTCGGTCCATTCAATCGGTTGAGCAACGTACATTTCTTCGCTTGTCCTCTCTCTTTATTTTAGCGAATGCGGGCCGGGAAGCGAATTCGCTACTTGCCGGTGGGCATCTTCGTGAACCAGTGCGTGCTCAATCCCGTGGCCAGGGAAATCAGCAGGTTGTACCCCAGATGCATCAGGAAGCTCGCGAACACGGTTCCGGTCCGCGCCCGCACCAGCGTAAAAACAATCCCCACCAGCGTCAGCATCGCCACCAGGCCGGGCGCCCACCCGGTCTGGCTCCCGTGCATCAATCCGAACAGCAAGCCCGTCAGCAGAATCGCCGGCGTCACTCCAAACGAGCGCGCAAACACTGGATAGAGGTATCCTCGGAAGAGCGTCTCCTCCACCAGTGGCGCCACAAGCACCGCCATCGCTACGAACATCATGGCCGTGTGCGGATACTTGAACAACTCCTCTATCGGCGTGCTCTCCGGCGTCTTCATGCTCGCCGTCATCAGCGCCACAAAAAGCGACAATCCGCAGCCCGCAAAAAAATAGGCCAAAGGATTCTTCGGCAACCCCGGACTCGCCGGTTTCAGTTTGCGCCACCCCAGCGTGCGCCAGAAAGGGTGTCCGCGCAGCACGGACAGGGTCACATACAGAAAGAAAAATATCGCCACATACCAGAGCAGCATGCTGCCGATCGCAAACTGCGGCTTGGAGATCAGGTATTCTTCCAGTTGCTTGGTGTTCAGCCTTTGCCGCGGCATGTAAACCACCGCAAGCACACCCTGAATAATCAACAGGCTGCCGAATCCGAACACTGCAAACAGGATCAGGTGCGGCCACGACCAGCTGATTTGCAGATCTTCCGGGTAAGTTTTTGCGGGCGGGTAGGAAGCCACCTCCGTCGCGGTGGGGGAATCGGCAGACGCGCTTGCCCAGTTCGGCGAGGCTTCTGTAGGTCCTGCGGCCGCCATCGCCTGCGAATTCGAATTTTCCGCCTCGGGTGTCGAATCGCCCGATGCCGGCGGCTTCTCCTCATGCCAGCTCATGATTTCACGCGCCTCGTTCCGGACGGCCATCCGGACGCCAGCGCCGCCGCCACCAGCGGCAACAGCAACTCATGATGTCCCGTGATCGCAAATCCTTTCGAACTCTCTCCGGCTTTCCGCGTCCCCGCCGTCGGCCGCTTCACCACGTTCTGCAGCGGCCGGTAATGCTGGATGAAATCAAAATTCGCGGTGGTAATCGGCCGCATCCGCAAGCCCGCGTTTCGCGCCACGGACACTGCCTTCAAGAACACTTCCGGAAGAATCACCGCGGATCCCCAATTCAGAAACACGCCGCCCGCATCCATCTCCTGCACCAGCGCGCAGAACAGGCGAAAATCCACGAAACTTGCCGCGCCAAGCGCGCCACCATCGGCGGCCGGATGCATGTGCGGAATATCCGTTCCAATCGCCAGGTGCACGGTCACCGGAATCCTCAATTTATAAGCGGCAGCCAGAACGCTTGCGTCCAGATGCTTCGCCGCCAAAATCCCGCTATGCAGGTATTGTCCTGCGGCTTCTCCGTACCCGATGCGAATCCGCTGCGCCAGTTTCGCAATCTCGTTGATTCCCTGGCCGGTTTCCTCGGCCATGCCGAATTTCCCCTCGCCCAGCGAAGCGTCCACATCTTCGGAAGTCTGCCCGGCCAGCGCGATCTCAAAATCGTGAATCAGCGCCGCCCCGTTCATCGCAATGCCGCTGACGAATCCCGCGCGCATCAAATCGTTCAGCAACGGCCCCAGACCCACCTTGATGACGTGGCCCCCGATTCCCCAGAGCACCGCGCGCTTTCTTACCTTTGCCCGGTGTATAGCGCTCAGCACATCGCGCAAATCGTTTCCCGCCAGTATCCCCGGCAGCGTCTCCAGAAACTTTTTCAAGGAGGGATTCTTTCCCGCGGGGCGGGCGAATTCGCGCACGCTCACCTTGCTCCGGCGCGTGGCAATCGGATATGTCTTCACGCCGCGGAGCGACACGGGTTGGATTTCGTAAATGCTCATTCGAGTCTCATCACTCTACGAGGAACCGCCACACCGCGCAAGCGAAACGCTTCAGCGCACGCCGCGGTTCAGGATGCT
Source organism: Candidatus Acidiferrum sp. (assembly GCA_035935335.1). GTDB lineage: Bacteria > Acidobacteriota > Terriglobia > Acidiferrales > UBA7541 > Acidiferrum. Next base: position 39,806 of record DASYXF010000123.1, on the reverse strand, counting down.
TTTTGATTGCCATTTCCCGAAAACGCGCCCGCGCCGTTCATTCCCAGGTGCCGCGCCAGCGCCTGCCCGGTGTAGGACTTCTTCGTCTTCGCCACCAGCTCCGGCGTCCCCTGCGCCACAATCCGCCCGCCGCCCGCGCCACCCTCCGGCCCCAGGTCAATAATCCAATCCGCCTGCTTGATCACGTCCAGGTTGTGCTCGATGATCAACACGGTGTTCCCCAAATCCACCAGCCGTTGCAGCACATCCAGCAATTTCCTCACGTCGTCGAAGTGCAGCCCCGTCGTCGGCTCGTCCAGGATGTACATCGTGCGGCCCGTCTGCCGCTTCGAGAGCTCGCGCGCCAGCTTGATCCGCTGCGCCTCTCCGCCCGACAGCGTCGTCGCCGACTGCCCCAGTTGCACGTATCCAAGACCTACTTCCACAATGGTCGCCAGCTTCTGCTGGACCTGCGGAATATTTTCCAGCAGTTTCAGCGCATCGCTCGCCGGCAGGTTCAGCACATCGTTGATGCTATGGCCCTTGTAGCGCACCGCCAGCGTCTCCGCGTTATATCTCCGCCCGCGGCACACCTCGCACGTCACGTACACATCCGGCAGAAAATTCATCTCGATGCGCCGCAAACCCTCTCCCTGGCACGCCTCGCATCGTCCGCCCTTCACGTTGAAGCTGAAACGCCCCGGCTTATAGCCGCGTTCGCGAGACTCCGGCAGCATCGAAAACAGTTCGCGAATCGGCGCGAACACGCCCGTATACGTCGCGGGATTCGACCGCGGCGTCCGCCCGATCGGCGCCTGGTCAATCTCAATCACCTTGTCAATGTGCTCCACGCCCAACAGCATGCGGTGCGGCCCGGGCTGCTCCATCGACCGGTACAATTTCTGTGCGAGCACCCGGTAAAGAATGTCGTTCACCAGCGTGGATTTGCCCGAGCCGGAAACTCCCGTAACCACCGTCAGCAATCCCAGCGGCACCGAAACATCCACGTCCTTCAAATTATTCGCGCGCGCGCCCAGAATTTGGATCGCCTTCCCATTCGGGCTTCGCCGCTTGGCAGGCACGGGAATTTCCGCGCTCCCCGAAAGATATTGCCCGGTCAGCGACTCCGCGGAAGCCGCAATCTCCGCCGGTTTCCCCTGCGCCACCAGATATCCGCCGGCATTCCCCGCGCCCGGCCCCAGGTCGACCACAAAATCCGCGCGCCGGATGGTGTCTTCGTCGTGCTCCACAACCAATACCGTGTTTCCGAGGTTTCGCAGTTGTTCAAGGGAATGCAACAGCCGGTCGTTGTCGCGCGCATGCAAACCGATCGACGGCTCATCCAGTACATACAGCACGCCGCGCAAACGAGACCCGATCTGCGTCGCCAGCCGTATCCGCTGCGCTTCGCCGCCAGATAGCGTCGCCGCCGAACGGTCCAGGCTCAAGTAGCCCAATCCCACTGCGAGCAGAAAATCCAGCCTCTCGGCAATCTCGCCCAACGGCCTCGCGGCAACTTCTTTCTGCCGTGGCGTCAACTCCGCCAGAATCTTGTCCACGGCGGGCCGCGCATCGCTGATCGCCAGCGCCGTGAAATCCGCAATCGACCACCCGGCCAGCTTCACGGCCAGCGACTCCGGCCGCAACCGTTTCCCATGGCATGCGCTGCAGAGCGTCGCCGACATATACTGCGTCATCCACTCGCGATACGAATCCGAATTCGACTCCTCGAAATTCCGCTCGAGAAACTTCAGGATTCCCTGAAACCGGAATCCCTTTTCGCCCGCACCGGATCGCCCGCCGGCCGCTTTTTTCGTGTCTCCATTCGGATAACCGTAGAGCAACAGGTTCTGCACCTTCGCCGGATATTTCTCGAACGGCGTGTCCAGGTGGAATCCATGGGCATAAGCCCCAAGCTCCAGTGTCCTCTTCAGGATCGCGGAGCCTGAACCCGGCCCAAGCCCTCCGTCAAAGAGCGGCCGCGTCCAATCCACAATTACTTTCGCGGGATCGAAATCATACTTCGAACCCAGCCCGTTGCACGCAGAGCAGGCCCCATATGGTGAATTGAAGCTGAACGACCTCGGCTCCAGTTGCGGCACCGACAATCCGCAATCCGGGCAAGCCAGCTTTTCGGAAAATGTATACTCTTTGCCGCCTACCACCGCGACGGTCACCAGTCCCTGCGCCAGGCGCAACGCCGTCGCAATCGATTGCTCCAGCCGCGAAGCCACTCCCTGCTTCACGAGCAGCCGGTCGATCACCACTTCAATCGTGTGATTCTTCCGCTTGTCCAGCACCGGCGTTTCGTCCAGCGGCAGCAGTTCTCCATTGATCCGCACGCGCACGAATCCGTCCTGCGCCAGTTTCTCCAGCTCTTTCCGGTACGCGCCCTTCCTGCCGCGCACAATCGGCGCCAGGATCATGATGCGGTCGTCGGCCTTGCACAGTTCACCGTGCAAAATCGCCTGCACAATCTGTTCGCTCGATTGCCGCGTGATTGGCTTTCCGCAATTCGGGCAGTGCGGCACACCCACGGCGCTGTAGACCACGCGCAGGTAATCGTAGATTTCCGTAATGGTCCCGACGGTGGATCGCGGCGAACGCGTGGTGGTCTTCTGCTCGATGGCAATCGAAGGAGACAGCCCCTCGATCACATCCACCTCCGGCCGTTCCATCTGGTCCAGGAATTGCCGCGCGTAGGCCGAAAGGGATTCCACATAGCGCCGCTGCCCTTCGGCATAAATCGTATCGAACGCCAGCGACGATTTTCCCGAACCGGAAAGCCCGGTGATGACCGTCAGAGTGTTGCGCGGAATTTCGACGCTGATGTTCTTCAGGTTATGCTGGCGAGCGCCCCGCACAACCAGTTTCGTTATCCCCATATTTCGAAAGCGCTCCCTCCACAGGAGCTCTGGCGCCCAGTAGGTAGACTGAGCCCAGCATAGTCTTTCAACATAGCAACTCGCGCAAGCAGCGGTCAAGTTGACCAGCGGGTTGGATGCGGGCGGAGGGAAATTTATTGCCAACGGGCCTGGCCCGGCCAGTTTCCCAGAGTAAAAATTTCCCCGGGGGTAGTGCTTTTTTACCCGGTTTCATTCTTTAATATGCTGATTCTAGGGCACTTACAAATGGTAAGCCGTTTGCACTTTAGACACGCCGTGGGGGAGGCGAGCCGAGGATCCCTTTAGGGGATTGAGGGCTGGGCCGGTTCGCACTTCCCCTCACTTCTGCCGAGACCTGCAACTCTTTCAGCCGCCCCCGCGGCTGGCTCCCAAATACACCCTAGGATTGCACCTGACCAGGCGGCAGAGGTGCTTCTGCGTTCCAAGTACCAAATAACAGTTCGCGGCTAAATGAAAAGGAGGCCGAACGGCCTCTTTTTTTTCGAACTTTTGCCGGGACTCTGAAACGGTCCAGACTTCAGCCACGATGCTCGATCGTATGCGAAATGAGCTGCGTCATGGGGTAGCGGATGCCGCGGTAATCCACGCGCGAAAAGTAATCGCTGAGAGTCATGAAGAGCAGCAGCGCCAGCCAGAAAATTCCCGCGATGATCACCAGCTTGGTCCGCTCCGGCACGTACTTCGCGTGCATGAAGATCAGCACCACCAACGTCGCCTTTATGGTCGCTATCAAGAGCGCCACAACGATGTTGAATCGGCCCAGGTCGACAAACGCCGCATACACGGTGATTCCGGTCAACGCCAGCAGTGTTGAAATGATGGTGAGGTACATTCCGGGCGAAACGATGTGTTCCGTATGTTCGTGTTCAGACACGCGCCGCTCCCTATTTATGCCGGTCAATCAGATATAACAGCGGGAAAAGATAAATCCACACAATGTCGACGAAGTGCCAGTACAAACCCACAATATCCACCGGGTTGTTCCACTCCGCGCTAAATTTTCCAGCCATCGATTCTTTTACCAGCCATAAGAGCAGCCCAGCGCCGATGACCATGTGCAGTGCGTGCAGCCCGGTCATTCCGAAATACGCCGAGTAATAAAGCTGAGCGTGCGCGTTCAGGTCGGGATCCGCCTTCGCCGCGGCTTCCAGCTCTTCCTTTTCCTTGGCCATGTCGGCCGCGTCGATGTCTTCGCACTTCGTGGGGTTATTCGCGCAATAGAAAATATCGAAATTCTTGCCGGGCACCAGGTGGTGGTGGAATTTTTGGGCGTACTCCACATACTTCACGCCAAAAAACACGAAGCCCAACAGAATCGTCAGGCTCAGGAACAGGGTAATCAGGCCTTTCTTGCTCGTCTGCGCCGACCACACCGCCATCGCCATCGTAAAGCTGCTGGCCAGCAACACCACGGTGTTGAATCCACCCAGCCCCAGGCTAAGCGTGTTGCTGCCCATCGCGAAGGCGTGGAAGTACGTGTGCCGGTTGATCGTGTACGCCAGCATGATCCCGCCGAAGAACATCACTTCGGTCACCAGGAAAATCCACATGCCCAGCGTGGCAGTATCCTTCTGCTGCTCCAGTGTCTTGAACTGCCCGTACAATGATCCGGTGCGATGCACTCCGCACTCCTCTAACTGTTAAGTTCAGGCGCCAAACGCTCGCCTGCCTTCGGGCCCCGCGGCCCGGCTTTCCTTCAGTCGTCCCCGTGGGCCGGCGCCACCGCTGGCGAACCCTTCCCTGCGGGAACATCGAGCCCCAGGTCCGGCCGGTTGTGGAAGTCGTAAGCCTCCCACGTAACAACCGGTGTTACTTCAAAATTCTCCGTCAGCGGAGGCGATTGCGTCTTCCACTCAAGGCCAGTTGCCGGCCAGGGATTGTCGCCCGCCACTTTTCCATAAAACGCCGCCCAGGTGAGATACACCATCGGCAGCAGGTAGCCGATCGCGAGAATCGACGCACCCGCCGTGGACATCACGTTGTAAATCTGGAATTCCGGCGGATAGGTGTGATACCGCCGCGGCATGCCCATGATTCCCAGGATAAATTGCGGGAAGAACGTGAAGTTGAATCCGATAAAGAGAATAAACGCGGCAATCCGCGCCAGCCATTCCGGGTACATGCGCCCGGTGATTTTCGGCCACCAGAAATGCAACCCGCCCAGATAGCCCATTACAGCGCCGCCCACCATGATGTAGTGGAAGTGCGCCACAACGAAATAAGTATCGTGAATGTTGATGTCCACGCCCAGGGCGCCGAGGAACAGCCCAGTCAGCCCGCCGACCAGAAACAGCCCGAGAAACCCGAACGAATACAGCATCGGCGTATCGAACGAAATCGAGCCGCCGAACAGCGTCGCCGTCCAGTTAAATGTCTTGATTGCCGACGGCACCGCCACGATAAACGTCAAAAAAGAAAAGGCCACTGCCGCGTAGGCGGACTGGCCCGTGACGAACATATGGTGTGTCCACACCAGGAAGCCGATCACCGCAATCGCCAGACTGGCCGCGGCCACGAAGTGATACCCGAAAAGCCGCTTGCGCGCGAACGTGGCAATCAGTTCGCTGATTACCCCCATCGCCGGCAGAATCATGATGTACACCGCCGGGTGCGAATAAAACCAGAACAGGTGCTGGAACAGGATCGGGTCGCCGCCCATTGCCGGATTGAAGAAGCCCAGTCCAAACACCCTTTCCATGGCCGCCAGTCCCAGGGTAATCGCAATCACCGGCGTCCCCAGGATCATTACGATCGAAGTCGCATAGTGCGCCCACACAAACAGGGGCAGCCGGAACCACGTCATTCCGGGCGCGCGCATCGTGTGCACCGTCACCAGAAAATTCAGTCCCGTGAGAATCGACGAGAACCCGGTAATGAAGACCCCGACAACAGCCGGCGCAACCGCGGAATTGGAATAAATCGTGCTCAGCGGGGTGTAGAAGGTCCATCCGGTATCCAGTCCACCGTTGACCATGGCCCACAGCGTGCACAATCCCCCGATGATGTAGATATACCAGCTCAGCAGATTGATCTTCGGAAATGCCAGGTCCTTCGCGCCGATCATCAACGGAATCAGAAAATTCCCCATCACCGCCGGAATGGAGGGAATCAGGAAAAAGAAAATCATCGTCACGCCGTGCATGGTGAACATGCGATTGTACTGATCCGGCGTAAGCAGGTACCCGTTCGGCGTCAGCAGGTGCAGGCGGATCATCATCGCGAAGAAGCCGCCGATGAAAAAGAAGAAGGTCACCGAAGCCAGGTACAGGAGTGCGATCCGCTTGTGGTCCGTGGTCAGCAGCCACGAACGGATTCCATACGTGGCGTTCAGGTAGTGCTTTTCCGGCAGTTTCAGCGCCGGACCTGTGGCTTCTGCTCTCATACTATTTCTTCCCCGCTGGTGACGGCATAACACCCGCGCCCTTCGCCGGCACCGGCTGCGACTGCAGAGACTTGATATAGGCCGTCAGGTTCAGGATCTGCTCTTCGGTGATGAGGCCCTGGAACGTGGGCATCACCGGCTGATACCCGGCCACGATTTTGGCCTTCGGTTGCAGGATCGATTCCCGGATGTACGCTTCGTCGGCAACCACGGTGCTGCCATCGGCAAGGAGGACGGTTCCGGCGAACACCCCGTTCAGAGAAGGCGCGCGGCCGGTGCCGTTTGCAAGATGGCACGTGTTGCAGGCAAACTGCGTGAACAGCCGCTCGCCCGCGGCGGCCGGATTCACGTCGCCGCTTTCGCCCGAGAGCCACGCCGCGTATTCCGCCGGCTCCATCACCGTCACCCAACCGCCCATCACCGCGTGGTTCGTTCCGCAATACTGCGAGCAGAAAAAGTGGTACTTCCCGGTCTTGATCGGCCGGAACCACATCGTGTTGTAGCGCCCCGGAACCACATCCATCTTCACGCGAAACGCCGGCACGTAAAAATCGTGGATCACGTCCTCGCTGCCCATGATCAACTTCACGTTGCGGTTCACGGGAATGTGCAGCTCGTTGATTTCCTTGCGCCCGTTCGGCTGCTGCAGCTTCCACATCCATTGCTTGCCGACGACGTAAATGTCCAGGGTGTCCTTCGGCGCGATGCGGTAATTCACGTAGATTGCCGCGCCCCAGGCGAAAATTCCGATCGCGATGATCGTCGGTATCAGCGTCCAGCCCACTTCCAGCAGGTTGTTGCCGTGAACATCGTCGCCAACCTCGTTTGCGCTCTGTCGGCGGAACTTGAACGCCGCGAAAATAATCAGCACCGTCACCAGCACCGCGAAAAACAGCGTGGTCATCAGGATGAAGGAGAACAACGCGTCGACGTTGCCCGCGAAATTGGACGCCTGCTCTGGAAAAGTTGGAAGCGGTGACTGCACGGGTCTAGTGTGCTCCTTGCGTCGGCAAATCCCGATTGGAATGCTCGTTCTGGTGCTCTCGGCGCCGGAAAATCACAAAGCCCAGCACCATGCAGAAAAGGGTGACCACTCCGCCCATGCGGATCACGGTCAGAATCGTGGCGCTGTACCGCGCCTTCGTCGGGTCATACTGGTAGCAGAACAGCAGCAGGTGATCCACCGGCGTCCCGATTTTCCCCGCCGAAGCATCCACCAGACCCAGCCGCACGTTGCTCGCCGGATACTCCACGCCGAAAAAGTACCGCGAAATTCTTCCGTCGGGCGTCAACAGCAGGATCCCGCTCGCATGCCCGTAGGTCTTACTCTTTTCGTCGTAGCTGTAGCTGAAATTCGCCGCTTTCGTCACCGCGTCGATGGACTCGCGCGTTCCCGTCAGGAAATGCCAGCCGCCGTCCGTCGCCGGCCGCGCAAACCGCGCCAGCGCTTCATGCTTCTTCTTGAGCGCCGCGTCCGGCGTGTCGGACGTGTCGAAGCTGACGAACACCACGTCATAATCCGTCCCCGGATTGAACGAAAGCATCTTCAGCGTTCCGACCACCGCCTGCTCCACCTGGCTGCACAGCATCGGGCAGGTGTAGTACGCGAATACCAGAACCACCGGCCGCTTGCCGAAATATTGCCCCAGCGTCACCGGCGCGCCCATCTCATCTACAAACGAAGCCTCGGCCGGAATCTGCGCGTTCAGTTGCGGATCGAATTTCACGTTGACCAGCGCCAGCGGCAATCCCTTTGAAGACTGGCCGACATTGTCCGGAATCATCTGCCCGCTGGATGCAACCGTGGTTACCAGCAGTATCGCGATTCCCGCAAATGTGCGCAGCACGTTCATCCTTATTTTTTCTCGGCCGGAGCGCTTACCGCCGGCAAACCCTTCTCGACGATTATCTTCATCGCGTCTTTTACAGGAATCTGTGCGATGCCCGCGTTCTTGTCCACCCAGCCAAGCTCGTTATTGGCATTGGTATCCGCTTCCACCTTTTTCCGCATGTCCAACTGCGGATCCGTCAAGTGTCCGGGCATTCCCTGCAACCTCGGCTCAGGCGGAAGATGCGGGCCCGCTTGGCGCATCGGTGCGGGCGCTTCGTACGAGTCGATCCAATAGCTTTTCAGCCCTTTGTAAATGCCAAGGGAAAGGAAGAACGAGAGGATCACCGTGATGCCGAGATACGTCAGAAACTTAAAAATCGGCGAGGACTTGACGTCGGTCCCCTCAAACGACACGTCCGCATGCTGCGGCCGCTGGCCGTTCGTCTGCCCGTGGTTGTGATGCTCAGTGCTCATTCGGCGCAAGCACCTCCGAAAGATTTGGGTCGCCCACCGGCAACAACGGCCGCTGCTTCAGGTTCATCGCAAAGAATCCCAGCCATAGGCCGATCAGCGCAACCGGCACAACGATATCCAGCCACGTCGGCACCGCCCGCGAAGTAAACTCCGGGCGCGTCATCCAGTACAAATCCACCAGGCGCATGAAAATCATCCAAACCGCAATCTTCGAAATCACGCCAGCGGTCCGCTTCACATCGCGTGAAAGCAAAAGCAGAAACGGGATCGCGAAGCTGAATAGCAGCACGATCACCGCCACCACGCCCCACTGTCCGTTCAGCCGCGAGTGGTAAAACGTAATCTCCTCCGGCTGGTTACCCGACCAGATGATCAGCAACTGCGAAAACGCAAAGTATGCCCACAACATGTTGAACGCGAAGAGGAGTTTCGCCAGGTCGTGCAGGTGCCGCTTCTTGATAATTCCGTTGAACGGTTCCGACCCAGCCAGCAGCACGATCACGGCGATCATCAGCGCCATCGCGGCGATCGCCTGCCCGGCTACGAACAGGAATCCATAAATCGTCGAAGCCCACCGCGGCGAAAGCGACATCACCCAGTCAATCGCCGCAAACGTCATCGCCAGGATATAGAGAATCACGCCCGGCGCCGCCAAAGCCTTCAACTTCTGTTTCAGCCCTTCGCCGTTCGCCTGGTCCTGCTGCTTCGACCAGTTGTTGAATATCACCATCAGCACAATCCAGATGGCGAAGTAGAGGATCGCGCGCGTAAAGAATCCGCCCGGCGTCAGATAGCCCTGCTGCCATGAAGTGAGCGCGTGCTCGCCTTCCTTTGGCGCGTTCAGCCAGCCGGTTTCGTTGTCGTTCCCGGAATACAGATATTTCATCCCCATCACGATAGGAATAAACAGAATCAGCATTAGCCAAAGATTCCGCGAAGCGGCTTCCAACGGGCGCCGGATGACCATGCCCCAGATGCCGCCCGTCAGATGCTGCAGCATCAACAACCCCAGCGAGCCGACCGTCAGCCCCAAAACCAGCATGTAACTGAAAATGTACGAGTGATAAAAATCCGCCGGTGATTTCGTAAGGCCGTAAACGGCTATCAGCGCGGCGATCCCACCGGCAAACATGCCGGCCCTCTGCAGCCGATCCACGCTTGCCGGAGCTTTGAACTCTTGCGCGCTCACTTCGCGGTTCCTCCCGCCATCAATTTCTCCCGTAGTTCTGCCGGCAACTGGCCCACCGGCACATTCCGGCTCAGTTGTAAGGCCCGCAGATACGCCACGATCGCCCAGCGATCCCGCGGCGGAATCTGCGCCGAGTAACCGTACATCGCGCCGAAGCCGTTGGTGACCACATCATATAAATAGCCGTTCGGGACGTTGCGCAACCGCTCCTGGTGATAGCTCGGCGGATGCTTCATCCCGCGCACCGCCACCATGCCCAGGCCGTCGCCCTGAATCCCATGGCATGGAGTGCAGAAAATTCCATACCGCTGCTGGCCGCGCTCCAGCAATTCCGCGGTCAGCGGCAGCGGGAATGCGTTCGAGTCCTTGGGCACGAACAGCGAATCCTCCTGGATCGAGCCCCGCGCGACCGTGTTTTCGACCGCAGGCCGCTCCGAACGCCCGTCGGCAAAAAAATCGCTCGGCGACAAGGGGTTCTGCCGCGGCTGGTTGGCCATGTCCTGGCGCAGGGTGTTGTCGCAACCCGCAAACCCAAACGCGCACAGCGCCGCAATCGCAAACAGGGAAGGTTTATTCTTCATCCTTCACCTCGTTGACGTGCTGCGCGTGCAGGCTCTGGAGAAATTTCGATGTTTCCGCCAGGTCGAATTTCGGGTCGCGCGCTTCGATACACAAAAAGAATTTGTCCGTTGACGCCTGCGAAAACCGCTCCACGTTGAACACCGGGTGATACGGTTGCGGCAGCTTGTTCAGCGCCAGCATGCTGACGACGGCGAAAATCGACGCCCCCAGCACCGTCAATTCAAACGTCACGGGAATAAACGCGGGCCAGCTGTTCAGCGGCCGCCCGCCGATGTTCATCGGATACGTAATCGCCGCAACCCAGTATTGCAGACCGAATCCCGTTATTCCGCCGCCGAGCCCGCCAATCAGCGTCAGCAGAGGCACCGCAGTCCACTTGAAGCCCACCGCTTCGGAAAGCCCCTCTACCGGGAACGGCGTGTAAGCCTCCACGTGCTTGTAGCCCGCCTCGCGCGCGCTCTTCGTCGCGGCCAGCAGGTCTTCCGGCGTAGAGAATTCTCCCATCACGCCAAACAATTGTGAGCGGCGTTCACTCATGAATGACCCTCATTGCCATGCGAATCCTGGTGCACCAGTTCGCGCATTTCCGAAATCGCGATCGCCGGCAACCCGCGCACGAACAGGAAAATCAGCATCGTGAAGAGCCCCAGCGTTCCGACGAACGTCGCATAGTCCCAGACCGTCGCCGAATACCGTCCCCATGCCGAAGGCATGAAATCGCGCGTCAGCGAAATCACCACGATCACGAAGCGTTCCAGCCACATGCCCGTGTTGATGATCAGCGACATCACGAACAGCGCCGCGATGTTGCGCCGCACCTTTTTGAACCACAGCAGCTGCGGCGTCAGAATGTTGCACAAAATCAGGGCGTAGTAGAACGGTGCGTACGGCCCGTGCAGCCGTTGCTTCGCCAAAAACACGTCAAATTTGTTCCCGCTGTAAAATGCCATGAAAAATTCGATGAAGTAGCCATACGCAACGATTAGTCCCGTCGCCAGCATTACCTTGGCCATCTGCTCCAGATGGCGCAGCGTGATGAAACCCTCGAGGCCGTACGCCTTGCGCATCGGAATCGCCAGCGTCAGCACCATCGCAAAGCCCGAATAAATCGCGCCGGCAACGAAATAAGGAGGAAAGATCGTCGTGTGCCAGCCGGGAACAATGCCCACCGCGAAATCGAAGCTCACCACGGTGTGCACGGAAAGAACCAGCGGCGTCGCCAGCCCCGCCAGCAGCAAATAGGCCGATTGGTACCGGTGCCAGTGCCGCGCCGACCCGCGCCATCCCATCGACAGCATCCCAAAAATCTTTTGTTGCCAGCCGATCTTTGCCCGGTCGCGCAGCGTCGCCAGGTCCGGCAACAATCCCACAAACCAGAACAACAGCGAAACCGTGCCGTACGTCGAAACTGCAAAAACGTCCCAGATGAGCGGGCTGCGGAACTGCGGCCAGATTCCCATCGTGCTCGGATACGGGAACATGTAATACGCCATCCACGGCCGCCCGGTATGGATCAGCGGAAAGAGTCCCGCGCAAGCCACCGCGAACAGCGTCATCGCTTCCGCAAACCGGTTGATCGAAGTGCGCCACTTCTGGTTTAACAAATACAGAATCGCCGAAATCAGCGTCCCCGCGTGGCCGATACCGATCCACCACACGAAGTTGACGATCGCAAAGCCCCAGCCGATCGGAATGTTGATGCCCCAGATTCCCGTGCCTTTCACGATCAGGTAACCGATCGCCAGATTCAGCACCATCACGATGCCGAACAGGAATGCAAATCCAGCGAGCCACCCGATCCCCAGTGGCCGCGTCAGCACTACCGACGAAATCTTGTCGGTGACGGACGCATAGGTATGCCCCGGCTCAATCCACGGCTCTGGCTCGTGCCCGGAGGGCAAATTCTGCGTTACGCTGCTCATGCCTTTTCCAGCTCCGCGTTCGGATTCCGCACCGCGCCCAGATAGGTGGTCCGCGGCCGCGAATTCAATTCGCCCAGCAACGTATAGTGCCGTTGCTGCGCTTTCAACTTCGCCACCTTGCTGTTCGGATCGTTGATGTTGCCGAAGGCAATCGCTTCCGTCGGGCACGCGGATTCACAAGCCGTCACGATTTCGCCGTCGCGGATCGGCCGGTTCTGCTTTTCCGCGTCAATGCGCGCGTTATTGATGCGCTGCACGCAATAGGTGCACTTTTCCATCACACCGCGGCTACGCACGGTCACTTCCGGGTTCCGCAGCAGCTTCAGTTGCGGCGTCTCCCAATCCTGGAAGCGCAGGAAGTTGAACCGCCGCACCTTATAGGGACAGTTGTTCGAGCAGTAGCGCGTGCCGACGCAGCGGTTGTACACCATGTCGTTCAAGCCTTCCGCGCTGTGCGTCGTCGCGCCGACCGGGCAAACCTGCTCGCAGGGGGCGTTTTCGCACTGCATGCACGGCACCGGCTGGAAAAATGTTTGCGGATTGTCGAGCGCCGCGTTGTACTCCGTCGGATCTCCGGTTCCACCGTCCGCGAATCCCGGAGTATGCGTGTAGTAACGGTCAATGCGAATCCAGTGCATTTCGCGACCGCGCATCACCTGATCCTTGCCGACCACCGGAATATTATTTTCCGACTGGCAAGCCACCACGCACGCATTGCAGCCGTTGCACTTGTTCAGGTCAATCGCCATGCCCCAGGCATAGTTGGGGTACGCAAATGCCTTGTACAGCGAATCATCTTTTGCGACTTCTTCGTGGCCTTCATGTGGGAACGCGGGATTCTTTTTGTACTCCTCGAGCGTCGCCGTGCTAAGAATCTGCCGGCCTTCCATGTTGAAGTGATACTGCGTGCATGCCAGCGAGTAGCCGTCGCCGGTCGCCGTCATTTTGCCGCCCGAGGCGCTCCACATCGCGCTCGAAGTCCGCACCGCATAGGCGTTAAATCCCTTGTTCGTTCCCGTAAAGCCCGCACGTGTTCGTCCGTAGCCCAGGTGCAGTACCACCGTATTTTCCGCTTGCCCCGGCGTCGTCCACGTGGCTGCGGTCACCTTGCTGCCGTTCAACTCAATGTCCACCACGGTCGAGCGAATCTGCCCGTGCTCACCGCCGCGGGAAACCACTTTATGCGCCAGATCGTTTTTCTGTGCGAATTTCGGGCTTACCAAAGCCGCGTTGTCCCATGTCAGCTTGGTCACCGGCTTCGGCAATTCCTGCAGCCAGCCATTGTTCGCGAAGCGCCCGTCGTAAACGGTGGGATCCGGCCGGAAGATGTATTCCACTTCGGTGGCCGGCATCGCCGTGGGTGCCGGCAAATTGGCCGGATTGAATTTCAGCTCCGGAGTAATCGCCGGCAATTTCGTTCCGGGAATCACGCCATCGTTCAGCCACTTGCGCCATCCCGCATCGATCGCGGTTCCAAGTTTCGTGGACGCTTCCGTCCAATACGCACGCACCGCGTCGTACGGCGGCTGCCCCGGCTTGTCGCTGAATGCCGCCACCAGGTCATGCGCCGATTTCGTGTAATACAGCGGCGAAATCAGCGGTTGGACGATACTGGCGGTGCCGTCGTAAGCCCGCGCGTCGCTCCAGCTTTCCAGGTAATGCGACTCCGAAACGTGCCACTGGCAATACGCCGACGTCTCGTCGAAATAAGGGCTCAGGTGGACCGAAGTGTGCACCTTCTTCAGTTTCGTAACGAAATCGAAATCGTGCGGGGCGTCGTACACCGGATTGCCACCCAAAATGAGCAGCAGATCCACTTTGCCGGCGTCCATGTCCGCGCAAAGATCCCGCAACGATTCCAGTTGATTCACGGGCTCCGCTTCCACGGGTTCTGTGTAGTAAACCGTTGTGCCCACATTGCCCAGCGCCGCGTTAATCGCATGAGCCAGTGCGTGCACCGTCGCCGACTGCTGTTCGCCCGCAACCACCAGTGAACTGCCGTGCGCCTTCTGTAAATCCGCAGCAACAATGTTCAACCACTTTTCCGCGTCTGCCGGCAGGCTGACGGCGTTGCCGCGTCCCAGTTTGGCCGCCAGCGCCCGCGCAAACAGTTCGACATCGCAAGCGCGCATCGGCAAACGATGGTCCGCGGAAGATCCGGTCACTGTCGGTGTCGGCTCCACCACGTACAGCCGGTTCATCGAATCGCTCGTGCTTTCGAGCTTCCGCCGCCGCGCCCACTGCTTCGCATAAGAAATGTGTCCCGGCCCGCTCGCCAGGAAATCCGAGTCCAGCGACAGAATCACGTCGGCCTTGCCCGGCACGTAAACCGTATTCACCACGCGGCCAAACGCCAGCTTTGCGCCTTCGCGCCCGCCCTCGCTGACCGCCGGCTCCCACTGGTGCCACTTCGCCTGCGGATAAAGCGCCAGCAACTTGCGCAACTGTGACGCCAGCGTCGGCGAAGTCACCGCTCCGGTCAGAATGCGGAAACCGGCTCCACCAGCAGCTTTTACGCCGGTGGCCGCTTCCTGCGCGGAATCCAGGAACGTGGACCAGGCGCGAATTTCGCCGCCCTGCAACACCGTCTGCGCGCGGTCCGGATCGTACAAATTCAGAATCGAAGCCTGTACCATGGCGCTCGTCGCGCCCATGCTCGACGGGTGATCCGGATTCCCTTCAATTTTCGTCGGCCGCCCTTCGTGGCTTTCCACCAGCACGCCGACGGCGTCCGCGCCAAACGGCATTGCGGTCGCATAATAGTTCGGCTTGCCCAGCACCATGCCGTCCGGTTGCTTCACGTAGGGCACAATGTGCGCTTCATCCGGCCGCCCGCACCCCGCAAGTCCCGCGAGCGCCAGCGAAGCGCCCATCAATTTCAGGAAGTCGCGGCGGTCCACGGCATCGTCCCATTCCGAAGCGTGCCGCGGAAATTCCCGGTGCAGCAGTTCTTCGAAATGCGGATCTTCCGAAAGCTCTTCCAGCGTCCGCCAGTACTGCTTCCCGCTCTTGTCCTTCAGCTTTTCGCGGACCGTGGAAAGTTCCAGGCGGTGCTCCCGCAGCGTGTCGTCCACGATCTCTTCTTCCTGATCGTGATCGTGTCCCGCTTCCAATGCGGGCTTTGCGGCCGGGGGGCCTTGCAGAATGGGCAGTTGTTTGTCGTGTTCGTGATCGCTCATAGCATCCATTAACGGTGACACGTCGAGCAGCTCGTCAGCTCGGCCGTGGTTCGCAGCTTGTACTCCGCCGCAAGTTGCCGCCCCACTTGTTCCTGGTTCGCGGGCGCTTTCCAGTCCATGTTGAAAATCTGATCTTTCGGGCGAAGGTTCTGTTGCGGGTTCCGGTGGCATTCCAGGCACCAATTCATGTTCAGCGGCGATGCCTGCAGGATCAGCGGCATTTGGTTCACGCTGCCGTGGCACGAAGAGCAGCCGATGCCCTTATTGATGTGAATGCTGTGATTGAAATAGACGTAATCCGCGAGTCGATGCACTTTATTCCACCGAATCGATTCGTCCGACCGGAAACTCTCGCGCACCGGCTCCAGGTATCCAACGTTATTGAAGAGAACCGAATGGCAGTTCATACAGGTTTTAGTAGGGGGAATTCCCGCATACGCCGATGTTTCTACGCTTGTATGGCAATACCGGCAATCGATGCCGTCGTCGCCGGCATGGTGCTTGTGGCTGAACTGGATCGGCTGAGTCCGCGTTACGTTTTGATTGGTGATGTAGGGCGATCTGGCAAGGACGAGAACCGTCGTCAATGCAGCTCCCGCGAGAACGGCTACACCCAGCAAGCTGGCCCGGGCAATAAAGTTTGCACTGCGGTGAAAGATTTGTGCCATGTCAGAGTTGCGCTAGAGCGAGCTTCTTCCCCATGAGCGTTGGTTCCCCCGAAGTTGTCCACTCTTATACCGGACAGCGCATGTCCGGGTACATCAGCGACCGATTAGTGTCCAATAATTTTTCCGGGAATGCAACTCATATCCAATTTTTCTGTCTTTGAATTCTTCAAAGGAAAGGATCAACGCAACGGACAGCCATTTTGAACATTCCAAAATAAATCGCCATTCCCGTGTCATCGTGGCAATTCTTCCCGAAAAAGAACCGCCCTTGTCTTTCTTTTTGTTCCTCACGTCTCGCTCGCCTCGATAAGCCTTTCTTATGAAGGCTCTCATCTCATTCCACTCTTCCTGATGGCACGCTCCATGCTATGCTTTTTGTGTATTTCATCGCTTTGCAGGCTTGGCCTGCGGGCTCCGGCCCTCCCCGGAGCTGCCATGCAAACCCCGCTGGGGCGTGGTCCAACTGGTAGGACACCTCACTGTTAATGAGGACGGTGAAGGTTCGAATCCTTCCGCCCCAGCCAATCTTTCCTTCGCCAATACAGGTTCCTGCAGGCCGGTTTCTCGCGGCAAAAATCTCCTGCCGCTTCCGTTGACACGCTATCACGATGGGGCTACGCTTTCGCTGGTCTGGAGCGTGCCATGAAAAACGTCTGTGCTCTTCTTTTTCTCTGCGTACTCATATTCACACCTTCCTGCTTCGCCCAAAGCGAACCCCACCATCATCACGACGCCGGCGAAAAGCTCGGCACCGTGTCTTTCCCGACCTCCTGCGCGCCCGCTGTGCAGGCGCAGTTTGAGCGCGGCATGGCACTCCTTTATTCCTTCGAGTACGAAACCGCCATCAACCAATTTGAGGAAATCCAGAAAAAAGATCCGGGTTGCGCCATGGCCTACTGGGGCCACGCCATGAGCCTCTATCACCAGTTGTGGGATCGCCCGTCGAAGACAGATCTCCAGCGGGGCGCGGAACTCCTTGCCAAAGCACGATCGCTAAATCCCCCCACCGCGCGAGAGCGCGATTACATCCAGGCGCTGACTGTTTTTTACACCGACAGCGAAAAAATCGATCACCAAAAACGCGCCGAAGCATACGCAAAGGCCATGGCGGGCGTCAACCAGCGTTATCCGCAGGATCGCGAAGCCGCCGTGTTGTACGCCCTCGCCCTGCTTGGCTCCGCGCCCGAACGCGATCCCGATCTCGTCAACGCCAAAGCCGCCGTCGCCATTCTCAACAAACTGTTCGACCAGCAGCCCGACCATCCCGGCATCGCTCATTACATCATTCACAGCTGCGACAATCCTTCGATGGCAAGTCTCGCTTTGCCCGCCGCGCGTAAATACGCCGGCATTGCGCCCGCTTCCGCCCACGCCGTTCACATGCCGTCGCACATCTTTGCGCGCTTGGGCCTCTGGCAAGACGACATCAATTCCAATCTCGCCGCCATCCAGATCGCCGACCAGATGGCCGCGATGCACGTGCACGTATTGCATCACAAAATGCATTCGATGGACTTCCTCGAATACGCCTATCTGCAGATTGGCGACGATGCGCGCGCCAAGGCCGAAATCGACGCCTTTGCCGCGCTTCCAGAGTCCAGCGCGGATCCTCAATTCAAGGACTACTTCCAGTTCCACAAGGCCATGGCTCCGGCCATGTACGCCATCGAGCGGCGCCAGTGGAAAGAGGCTCTCGCCCAGCAGCCTGCGGCCAACACGCCGCCTCATGTGCAATTGATCGCCTATTGGAGCCGTGCCGTAGCCGCAGGCCACCTCCGCGACGCAGCCGCTGCGCAGGACGCGCTGAAGCACGGTGAAGAGCTCATCGAAGCCACGCGCAAAGGAGACAAGCCCTACCTCGCCGCTTCTTTAAAAGATACTCACGACGTCATTCAGGCATGGGCCGACTATGCTACCGGCAAAAACGCTGAAGCTGTGGCTCGCCTTCGCTCCGTCGCCGACACGGAAGACAAAATCGGCAAGGGCGAAACGGATCTCCCCGTGCGCGAAATGCTGGCGGATATGCTGATGGACATGCAGAAACCTCAGGAAGCGCTGGTCGAATACGAAACTTCCCTGCGCACCGACCCGAACCGCTTCAACGGCCTCTATGGCGCCGCCCAAGCCGCCGAACTGACCCATCAAAAAGACAAGGCGGCTGCGTATTACGCGCAGTTGCTCAAAAACTGCGATGGCACCATGTCCGACCGCCCGGAACTGGCGCAGGCGAAAACTCTGCTCGCTGCGAAATAATTTGGCGCCGCGCCTGGCGCTATCTGGATTTTCCGGCGAGCTTGTTCAGTTCTTGGAACGTGGCATCGTCCATTTTTGCCGAAGCGGTCGCGACGTTTTCTTCCAAGTGCGCCACCTGTGAAGTGCCCGGAATCGGCAGCATCACCGGCGAACGCCGCAGCAGCCATGCCAGCGCAAGTTGTGACGGCGTAATCTTTTCTTCCGCCGCGATCTTCGCCAGTTTGCCGCCTGTCGCCGAAAGCTGGCCCGCTCCCAGGGGAAACCACGGAATGAACCCGATCTTCGCCCGTTCGCAATACTCCAGCACATCCTCCGCACCGCGGTCCAGCACGCTGTAGCGGTTCTGCACCGTCACGACCGGCACGTGTTGGCGCGCATTTTCGATTTGCGCCACGCTCACTTCGGAAAGACCGATGTGTTTGATTTTTCCTTCCGCCTGTAAATCCTTCAGCGTCGCGAATTGATCTTGCGCCGGCACTTTGCCGTCAATCCGGTGCAACTGGAAAAGATCGAGCCGCTCCACGCGCAACCGCCGCAGGCTTCCTTCGCACGCTTTGCGCAGGTGCGCCGGCTTGCCGTTCGGCACCCACTGGTCGGGGCCGGGCCGCTCCAGGCCCGCTTTCGTTGCGATCACCAGTTCTTTTGGATACGGGTAGAGCGCCTCGGCGATAATTTCCTCGCTGACCGAAGGCCCGTAAGAATCCGCCGTATCAATAAAATTGATCCCCAATTCCAGCGCTTTTCGCAACACGCGAATCGCTTCAGCGCGATCCTTCGGTTCTCCCCAGATTCCCTTGCCCGTAATTCGCATCGCGCCGAATCCAAGGCGGTGCACCCGCAGGTCGCCTCCAATCACAAACTCCCCGGACTTTGCCGCCGGCTGCTCCGCGCTTGATTGCGCTGCGCTTGTACTCTTCATTCTTGGCCTTCTTTCTGTCCCGCTCCAAAAATAGAATCGCGAGCTGTCACACGCCTCGGACGCCTCACGCAGACCCTTCCCAAGCCGCTTTTCGCGCGGGGCCGGGGCCTACTTATCTGAGATGAAGTGATCCGCCCAGTTGTTGCAGCTTTTCTTTGCTGCTGAGCCCCTTCCGGGGTTTAGCCTTTTTGTGTGGGAAGCCCTGCGCCGATCCAGCCTTTCCAGCCGCCGTCCATCGATTCCACGTTCGTGTATCCCATTTTCTGCAGATTGTCTGCCGCCAGCGCCGACCGAAACCCGCCGCCGCAATAAAGAATGATCTTCGCGCCAGTGTCCGGCACGCGCTGCTCCACGTCGCGCTCGATGATTCCCTTGCCCAGGTGGATCGCGCCCGGCAGGTGTCCCTGCGTCCACTCGCTCTCTTCGCGTACATCCACCAGGATAAACTTCTCGCCCGTGTCCATCCGGCGCTTCACGTCCGAGACATTGGTTTCTTTCACCCGCTTTTTCGCGTCATTCACCAGCGCCAGAAATTTTGCCGCATGCGCCATACCAGCCTCCAATTCCCTTTGGAAAGGTGGATTCCATCATACCGCCCGGCGCAAAAAGAAAAAGGGCGCCTCGCATCGCTGCCGACGCCCTCTCTTCCATCATCCTAGAAATCCGAAATCGTTACGGCTTATCCGCCGCATCTTTCCTGGCAAATGCCCTCACCACGCTCACCAGGTTCCAGCGCACTTCTTCCTTGGTCCGGTCGCCTTCGCCTCCGGTCATTTTTCCCCGGCCGTTGGTGACGATGTAAAACAATTCACCGTCCGTCATCTTCGCTAGTGACTTCGGATCACGCCAGTCCTTCAACTGCAATTTCATGTCGGCCGCCAGATCGCCCTTGCCATCGCCGTCTTTCCCGTGGCACATCGCGCAATGATATCCGAACAGCTTCTTCGCCTCCGCCATGCCCTCCGGTGTCGGCTTCACGGGATTTTTCTTCGCCGCGTCTTCCGCCGGAATGGGCGCTGGCGCTTCGCTCGTCTGCGGATTCTGGACTTTCTCGACCTTAGGCCGCGCAAATCCCGTGGACAATCCTGCCGCTAGCCCGAGCACCAACACACTCGCGCTGAATATCGTTATTCGACTCATACAATCCCCCTGATTTTGAAAAGGTTGAGGAGCGACTTCAACACTATCTATGGGCGATTTTACGCCCAGCTTCCCGGAAAGGGGAGATTTTCTGGTGCGCCAATGGCTTTGCGGCTATTCAGGCCATGCTTGTATTGACCGAATCGCGCCTGCGCCCATTTGCGTTATGGTCGTCGCCGGCTTTTCGACGGGGACCTTGCAGCCCGGCTCCGGTTCTGCTCCACGGCGCCCCGCCGTAAACCGGCTGGTCTCCCGCACGCGCGTCCGCATTCCGTCAATCACCGCGGGGATCGCATTGTGCTTTTCTCCGCGGATCAGGTAAATCATCAGCGCAGCCTCACCCGGTGCGTCGGCGCTTGAAGTAATCCCAACTCCCTGCACCCCCGGCTGCTTCATGAGTTCATCAACGTGGGCCGCGTGAATCGCCTTTGCGCGGGCCATCTCCGTTTCGTCCAGGGCGTTCACAGCAAACGTATCGGCCGCCGGAAGGATTCGCGATGCCGCCTCATATTCCAGGATTCCATGCGGCGCCGGCTCTTCCATCGCCACGATGCGGGTCCCCACCCCTTCGATCGTCGCGGGCAACGGCGTCGCCTTTTGACGTGGATTCACCACGATCAGGACCGCTGCTTCTCCCGGACGATCGACACTCGCCACCACACCCACGGCATTAATATAGGGATTGGCCAGCAGTTCCGGCGCATGGATATCACGCGCACGCTGCGCCAAAGCAAGTGAAACCGGTTCCACGGAAATTACGGCCTGCGCCGCCGCCTTCTCCGCAGCGCCCGCCAATGAGCAACCAATCACCTGGTGCGTTGAAGCGCTCCCGGCGAACGATGGCTGGTTCCCCTGCTGGTCCTTCAGAGCCGCCAGCACATCCGCCACCGGATTCCCCACAGTATCCGTGTCCGATCCTCCATAGAGAAGCGCCACCGGGTCCGCCGTGAGTTCATCCACGATCAGCGATCCCGAATCTCCTCCGGCGCTGAACCCTCCGCCGGAAACCGCGATCTGATTCCTGTACGTGACGCTGAAGCTTGTCCCGCCGTTGCACTGCGTCTGGTACGTCACCGAGGTGCTCAAGCTCGTCGTGGAAACCGTCGAGCACGTCAACCCGGTAGTCCGGCCGCTCTTTGCCACCTGTTTCCCAACGGAGGCGAGAATTCCCCTGCCCTGATGTGGCGGCCCCGCATCCGGCGTGCTTCCCGTCGCCGTGCTTCCAAGCAACAAAATGTCTCCTGTCAAATCCACCGCTCCGGGCAAGATCAGCGCGATTGCCGCGTCCACGTTGGTGCCCACTGCCTGCAGATTCACAGAAGAAGTCAAATTCGCCACCGTTTGCGTTCCCGCGGTGGAGCAGTTCGTTTCAATGATCCCCGGCTGCGAGATCGGCTCCCCCGGCGCTGCCTGGTCGCTCCGGGCCAGCACGTGGTTGTTGCTTAAAATGTAGAAGCTGCCATTGCGGGTGAGCAACGATCCGAGCGTTCCGCCGCAGCAGAACCGGCCGCTGATGTCGTCAGCGTTTCCGCCGGATGTCCCCAGCTTCACCGGCAGGCTCTGCACAAGCTGATTGGGGTTGGACTGAAAAACCTGCACGCGGCCTGTTCCGGTCTTTGCCGGGTCCGCTTGCGAAACCGCCGTCACGACCACTGTGGTCGGATTCGGTAACCTCGTGGGGGCCGTGTACAATCCGGCCGCCGTGATCGTCCCCACCGTTGCATCGCCGCCCTGGACGCCGCCCACTTCCCAGTTCACGGCCGTGTCGGTCGTGCCCGTCACGGTTGCGGAGAACGGCACCGTTTGCCCCAGCACCACAGACGTTGCGCTAGGGAACACCGACACATTGATTCCGGTTTGATTACTGCCGCTTGTGGAAGATTGCCCGCCGCTGCAGCCCGCGCTCCACAAAATGGCAAGGGCTAGAAGGAATTTTCCGTGGCGCCCCATCGTTGTACCTCGCACGTTCATCCTTAAGACAGCTAGCATGCAGGTGCGCGGCCACTGCGAATTCGGATTCCCTGGGTAACCTAAGTGTTGCCCGGGGGCTGGGGCAGGTCCTCTAAGAATCTTCTAACACCTTGCACTTCCTGGCTAGAGGGTTTTTCAATCCAAATCGCGCCAGTTCGGGCCGGTACCCATCTCCACCACCAGCGGCACCGCCAGTTTGTGGACGTTTTCCATCTCTTCCTTCACCAGTTTTTCCAGCTTGCCCTTTTCCTTCATGGGCAGCTCAAACAGCAGTTCGTCGTGTACCTGCAGAATCATTCTTGCGGCGAGGCTCTCTTTCTTCAGGCGCGCGGCAATCGAAATCATCGCCATCTTGATCAGGTCAGCGGCGGTTCCCTGCAGGGGGGAGTTCAACGCCGTGCGTTCGGCAAAATTGCGCAGTTGCACTTGCGGGGAATTGATCTCCGGGATTGGGCGGATCCGCCCGAACAGGGTCTTTGCCACGCCCGTCTTCCGCGTCTCCACCAATATATTGTCCAGGTACTGCTTCACCCCGCGGTACCGCGCGAAATACGCGTTGATGAATTGCGCCGCTTCTTTCTGCGCGATTCCCAGTTGTTGCGCCAGGCCGAATGCCGAGAGACCGTAAATAATCCCAAAATTGATTGCTTTGGCGGCCCGCCGGTGTTCTGCCGTCTGCGCCATCGGGCCCACCCCAAACACTTCCTGCGCGGTTCGCGCGTGGATGTCTTCGCCGTTGCGGAATGCTTCGGTGAGCACCGGGTCCTTCGAAAAGTGCGCCATGATTCGCAACTCGATCTGGGAATAATCCGCCGAGAGCAGCATCTGGCCTTTCTGCGCCACGAAGGCAGCGCGAATCTCCCGCCCCAGTTCGCTGCGAATCGGAATGTTCTGCAAATTCGGGTCGCTGGAGCTGAGCCTGCCCGTCGCTGTCCCGGTCTGCGAAAAGCTTGTGTGCAGCCGTTTCGTTTCCGGATGAATCAGCTTCGGCAGTGCGTCCACGTAAGTGGATTTCAGCTTGGCGATCTCGCGGTATTCGATCACCTTTCCCGGCAGCTCGTGCTGTTCCTTCATTTCTTCCAGGATGTCCGCCGCCGTTGAACGTACTTTTCCCTTGCCCCGCCGCGCCGGCGGCTGCAGGTTCAGCTTGTCGAAAAGAATCTCCGCAAGCTGGGTCGGGGAATTCACGTTGAATTCCGAGCCGGCCAGTTTCCATATCTCTTTCTCCAGCCGCCGGACCTCTTTCTCCATTGAGTGCGACATTTTCGCCAGCGCGTCCGGATCCACCAGGATTCCCGTGCGTTCCATTTCCGCCAGCACTCCTGCAAGCGGCAGATCGATCTTTTCATAAACGCCATCGAGTCCCTGCGTTTCCACCTCTTTCCGCAAAACCGGCGCCAGTTTCCGCAGCCAATCCGCCCGCTCTCCCGCGCCCCCGCCGACCGGCACGTTGAACTGCCGGAAAATCACGTCGGCAAAATGGTGATTCGCCGTGGTTGGCCGCAGCAGATAGGAATAAAGCTGCGTCGCATGCTCAATCATTTCCGCGCCGCCCGCCAAAAGTTGAAACAGCTTGGGGTCGTGCACAATCTTGCGCCGCTTTGCGTCCTGCAAAACCGCGGCGAGCGCCTTCATCGCCTCGCCCTTCTCGTCCGTCCAGACCGCCCGGCCCTCGCCCTCTTTCTGCGAAACCTCAATCCCCGCTACCCGCGTCCCGAATCCTTCCGTCTCGCGTTCTCCGGCCTCCAGGTTCAGCCACGCCGCCAGCTCCACCTTCGCCGGCAGTTTTTTCAAGTACGCCCTGAATTCCTCCACATTCGCAAACTGTGCATAATCCTTCGCCGGGCCACTTTCGCTTGCCGTTTCGTTTTTCTCGCCACTCGCCACTCGCCACTCGCCACTTTCCTGTCCCGCCAGCAACTCTTTCAACAACGAGTTAAATCCCAACTCCCGGTAAAGCTCCGCCAGCGCCGCCGGATCCCCCGCGCGCACCTGCAGTTTCTCCAGGTCCACTTCAAGCGGCACATCCAGGTTGATCGTCGCCAACTGCTTGCTCATCATCACTTGTTCCCGCTGTTGCTGCAGAGCCTCGCGGTATCGCTTGTTCGTCACTTCATCCGCGTGATCCAGCGCGCTCTCCACGCTTCCGTATTTCTGAATCAGCTCCGTCGCGCCCTTTTCACCGATTCCTTTCGCGCCCGGAATGTTGTCCACCGTGTCGCCCAGCAGCGCCATCAGGTCGATTACTTTTTCCGGTGGCACTCCCAGGATTTCCGCCACCTTCGCGGCATCCACAATCGTGTCGGCCTTTGCGCCGCCCGAGCCTGTCCGCAAAATCCGCACGCCGGGATTCACCAGCTGCATCATGTCCTTGTCGTTGGAGATCACCAGCACATCGATCTTGCTCGCCGCGGCTTTTTTCGCCATCGTGCCGATCACATCGTCGGCCTCGTATCCATCCAGCTCCAGAATCGGCAGCCGCATCGCTTCGCACAGCCGCCGCACGTAGGGCATCTGCACGCTCATCTCATCGGGCATCGGCGGCCGTTGCGCCTTGTACTTTTCAAATAATTTGTCGCGGAATGTCGGCTGCCGCGTGTCGAAGACGATCGCCACGTACTCCGGCTGGTAATCCTTCAGCAGCCTTCGCACGATATTCGCGAACAGGAACGGCACTTTTGTCGGAATACCGCTCGGCGCATTCATCCGGTTCATCGGCGCGTAAAAAGCCCGGTAAATATGCGCCATCGCATCCACAAGAAACAGTTTTTTCGCTGAAGAAGGCATGTCGGCGAGTATAGCAAAGCCTCATCCGCCCGGCCGCTCGCCCATAAACGAAAGGGCGCACACAAGTGCGCCCTCCTCTTCATACCCTTTGCAGGCCGCTTACGGCTTCGTTGCTTCCGCCGAACCGGCCGCCTGCGTCACCAGCAGCATTTGCGTCCCCCTGTCCAGGTGCAGATTCTTGCCCGCTGAAGTAATCAAGGACCCCTGCGCCGCGCCCGTCGTCGCCGAGCTAAGATTGACTCCCTGCAGGCCGAATACTCCCTGGCTGCTTGACGTCAATTCGCCGGCAGCGTTCAGGCCGCCCACTACTCCCTTGCTCGCGGCGACAGTATTCGTCGCTGCACCAGCCGTGGAATTCAGCGTTCCACCCGCTGTGTTCCCTACGTTCGCCGCCGTATTCGTCACTGTGCCCGCGGCTCCTCCAGCCATCGAGGTCACTCCTCCCATCGCGCTGCCGCCCGCGGTCCTTCCCGAACCGTATCCCGACGCGCCCGCGCCGCCCGCTGCGGACAGGTCATTTCCGGCATTGGCGGTTGCAGCCGACTGTGCGGATGCCAGCGCCCGGATCGCCACATTCAGCGGCACTTCCTGTCCGTTCTTCAGAATGGCTTTGTCAAACACAATGCCCACCGCCGATTCCGAATCTCCCTTTGCGCGAGCCGACGCCTGGGTCACATGCCCCACAAGTTTCGATCCCTTCGGGATCACCGTCTTTCCATTCGATTTCGTCGGTTCGGTCGTGCGCGCGGCCACCGGATCGCCCGGCTTCGCTTTCTTCGAATCAACCGGCGCGGTCAGCTCCGCATTGATCGCCGTGCCGCTGCCAAGCGAAGCGTTGGCCTGTCCGTTCTGTGCCGATGCCGCCGAAGTAGCCGAAGTGGAACCCGATCCCTGCGCCTGCGCTTTCCCGGCTTGTACCGAAGTCTGTGCACCCGCTTGCGTTCCCGTCTGCGTATCCGCTTGCGTTTGCGCAGCGGCGACGCCGGCGAACAGAATCCCGGCCAAAAATACAAACCCAGTGCGTTTCATATGCAAATCCTCCTCATTCCAACGTCATTAAACAGGCTGGGCTGACCCTACAAAACATAAGGGTAGCGGTGGGGCGATCTGATAGTCGCAAATTGCATGCCACCATTAAGCTTTCTTTTATCAATAAGTTACAAGTTGGCAAGGATGGAAAAACCGTGCGAAACCTATGAAAAATGTCCCACGGTTGAAAGAATTACATGCTGTTAAACGGGCCGCGTTTCTGAGGAGATCGAGCTAGACGATCCCCAGCGGCTTCGCTACTTCCGCGAGTATGTCCGCCGCTTTCAGCAGGTGCTCCCGCTTGTGGGCCGCGCTCACCATCGCCCGCAGCCGCGCTTTGCCTTCCGCTACTGTTGGATAGGCCACCGCCGGAGCAAAGACTCCCGCGTCAAATAGTTTCCGCGAAAATTCATACGCCTTCGCGCCGTCGCCCACGTGAATCGGCACAATCGGTGTCTCGCTCGTCTTGAACTGAAACCCGCGCTTCTTTAATTCGCGTTTGAAAAATTTCGTATTCGCCCAGAGCTTCTTCACCAGCTTCTCGCCGTCCGGTGAGTCCAACAGCGCGAACGCCGCTTGGCATGCTGCCGCCGTGGCCGGGGGGTGCGAAGTCGAAAACAGAAACGGCCGCGCGCGCAGATATAGAAAGTCAATCAGGTCCCGCGAGCCGCACACATACCCGCCCATCGAGCCGATCGCTTTGCTCAGCGTCCCCACCTGGATATGCACACGCCCGTGGCACTGGTGATGGTCCACCGTTCCGCGCCCGCCGCGCCCCAGCACGCCGCTGGCATGCGCGTCGTCCACCATCATGATGCAGCCATACTTCTCCGCCAGGCTGCAAAGCTCCGGCAGCGGCGCGATGTCGCCGTCCATGGAAAATACGCCGTCGGTGATGATCAGTTTCTTCCCGGGAAACGAAGCGTGCTCCTGCAAAATCCGCTCGCAGTCCGCAACATCTTTGTGCTTGAACACCTTGATCGTCGCCTTCGAAAGCCGTGCCCCGTCGATGATTGACGCGTGGTTCAGCTCGTCCGAAATGATCAGGTCTTCTTTCCCAAGCACCGCCGAAACCGTTCCCGCATTCGCCGTGAACCCCGATTGAAACACCACGCAAGCTTCCACATTCTTGAACTTCGCGATCTGTTCCTCCAACTCCATGTGCAGCTTCATCGTTCCGGAAATCGTCCGCACCGCCCCCGCGCCCACTCCGTATTTCCGAATCGCTTCAATCGACGCCTTCCGCAGCCTCTTGTCCGACGTCAGCCCCAAATAATTGTTCGACGCCAGGTTGATCACCTCGCGCCCGTCAAACACGCACACCGGTTTCTGCTCGCCTTCCAGCACGCGCAACTTCGGCGCGACGCCCTTCGCCCGCAACTCATTCAAAGTCTCCGTGACGTACTGCAACGGGTTCTGTTTGCCTGCCATTGTCGCTGTCTCAGTCATCTCTTCTTCTCCGACCTCTGTGCCCTCTGCTTGCCCTGAGCGTTTCTGGCGAAGGGTGCTCTTTCTTTGTGATCTCTGCGTTAAATCTTGTTTTTCTATTTTCCAATTTCCATTTTCTATTTTCTATTTTTGCAATCCATTCGGATAAATCAAAATCTTCCCCGCCAACCCATTCTGCAATTTGCTGAACGCATCCTCGAAATTATCCAAAGCGATTTTCTCGCTGAACAGCGGCTCCAGATTCAATCGCCCCGCCTTCAAGAGCGCCGTCATCTGCACCCACGTCTGATACATCCGCCGTCCGTAAATCCCCTGCACGGTCGCGCCCTTGAAAATCACGTCATTCACCAAATCCAGCGGCACATTTTCCGTAGGTATCCCCAGCAGCGAAGCCCGCCCGCCCGCTCTTAGCGCCTTGAACCCCTGCTGAATCGCCGATGGCACCCCGCTCATCTCCAACAGCACGTCCACTCCCGTTCCGCCCGTCTCCGCCAGAATCTTTTTCACCGCATCTTCCGCAGCCGGATTGATCACCACGTCCGCGCCCATCTGCTTGGCCATTTCGCGCCGGTGCGCGTTCGTCTCCGTCGCAAACACGGTCGAACTCCCACAAGCCTTCGCCACGGCAATGGACATCAACCCAATCGGCCCGCAACCCGTCACCAGCGCCGTCTGCCCCGCAATCGCACCCGCCAGCACCGTGTGCACCGCGTTCCCCAGCGGATCAAGAATCGCCCCGTATCTTTCCGGAATCGCCGCATCCAGCTTCCAGATATTCGTCGCCGGAATTTTCACGAACTCCGCGAATGCCCCGTCCGCATCAATCCCGATCACCGTCACATTCGGGCAAATGTGCGCCTCGCCCAACCGGCACTGGTGGCAATGCCCGCAGCTCACGTGCATCTCCGCGCTGACGAAATCGCCGGCGTGAACCGCCGTTACATCCGGCCCCACGCGTTCCACCACGCCGCAAAACTCATGCCCCAGCGTCACCGGAGGCTTGATCCTCCCCTGCGACCACCGGTCCCACCCGTAAATGTGCAAATCCGTCCCGCAAATCGAAGCCGTCTTCACGCGCACCAGCACGTCCCCATGCCCCACTTCCGGCACCGGCACGCTCTCAATCTTCAACCCGCGCGCCGCCTCAGTCTTCCGCAGCGCCTTCATCGTCGCAGCCATTCCACCAAGCTCCTCACTACTCCCTCAACCCATCAACGCACAATCTCAAATCCTAGCACACTGCATCGTACGCACCCGACTCCAGCCACTCGACCAAACGCTCCCCATCCATGAACTTGAGGGTGCCCCATCCTTCGCGCTTTTTGCGAAGGGTGGGCTCTTACGATCGAAGCGCACGGTTTTCTTCTCTTCTCTCTTATTCCTTACCTCTCTATTTCCTTACTTCCCTACTTCACCTTCTCCACCACCCCAACCTCCTCCAACGCCTTCAAATACTCCACCACCAACTCCAACGGCACAGGCCCATACTCCGCCGACACCGCATCCCGAATCTCCTGGGCATTCCTCTTCCCATCCGCAAAATTCAACACCTCGTACGCATAATCTTCACCACTGCCCCACAATCCCTCATACTCCAGCAATTTCGGGGTCGTCGCATGTCCCCGTTTCGCCCACTCCACCGCAAAATAGTCATACCCAAACACCGCCATCGGCCCTCGAGGTTCATTCCTTCGCGAGTAGGTTACAAGGCCGTCGCCAGTTGCTTTTGGCCGATTGGAAGAGTTCAATCGCCTATCGTAGGGCACCTGCAAACCACCCGGAGGGGGCGAGAATTGATGCACTGAAATGGAAACCCCGCCGTCGTATTCGGCCTCGATTCGGCGCAGCGTTTCCGCTTCTTCTCTTGGTATCTGTCGAACTCGACCGTCGAAGGACAGTAGTCTCACACTTCGCCCGTGAATTTGAGCCAAGGCCAGCTCTACACCGCCGGTGCTATTGAGGTTCGCCAAAAAATACCCGCTCGCGGCCCCAATAAATCCCGCCCTCTTCAACTTCGTCGCATCAATATTCGCCGTGCTGTCCAGATTCGTGTGAATAAACCGGTCCGGCCAGTCATTCAGATAAATCGCCGGTATCCCGAACGACGAATCCTGATACACATCGTGGTCGCTCCCCATCGTGTACGCCGAATACTCCGCCCGCAGCGGCTCCTTCCCGCCTTCCGCCGACACCATCGGATACTCCGCCTTCCCGGTCGCCGCAAACTCGTACGACTCCTCATTCACCCACTCCGCAAACGCCCACGCCACATCCTGCACAAACGACGGCAAGCTCATCGGCCCCCGCGTAACATGAAACACCGCCTTCGTTTCCGGCCCGCCTCCCACCATGTCCATGTGGATCACCGCCTTGATCCGTTTCGCCACCTCCGAACCGATAACTTCGCCGTCCATTGTGCTTGCCATTTTCTGCCCGTTCGGAGCCGTGAAAGTATGAGTGATCCCGTAATAGCCATGGCCTGTCAGCAGCGCCATCGTCCCCTCGATCTCCGGCGGAAAAATAAATCTAATCGTCCGCGCAGGTCGCGCCAACTTCCCTTCCGCAATCAACTTCTGCAGCGTCCGTGCCACCTCCAGAATCGTCGCACACCCGCTGGCATTGTCATTCGCCCCCGGCCGCTGGTGATCCAGGTGGCACGAAAACGCAATCTCCTCCTCCTTCAACTTCGCATCCGCCCCAGGAATCGTCGCCGTCACCACCTCATAATTTCCCGGATGCTGCCCAGCCTTCACCACCGCATGCAGCCGGATCTCGCCGCCCTTCGCCAAAACTTCTTTCATGGCGTTCGCTCTTCTCAAAGACACCATGAATGCAAACGTCTTGTTCACGGAAAATGTCTCCAAATGTCCCCACCGGATCGCATCCTGGTTTTCTCCTGACCAAGCCGTCTTCTGATTCTGCGCATAGCTCACAATCCCGACGGCCCCAAACCTCCCCACCGCCAGATCCTGCACCGCTCCAGGCTGCGCGCTCACCAGTACAATCTTCCCCTTCATTTTCTTGCCCGCGTAATCGCTTTCCTTTGTCCCCTCGCCCACATCCACCAACTCCGCTTTCACGTCCGCGCTTTCGCTGTCCTCAGCAAGGACCACGGGTTGGGCCTCATAGCTTTCCAGGACTCGTTCACTCTCACCGATAGTGTCGCAGGCTTGTCCTATTCCACGCGCGGCCCTCTCCTTCTCTTCCTGCTCGACCTGCTGCTTACTCTTCCCTGATACCTCATCACAAGTGAAAATCTCGGTCCGGAGTTCGCGCAACTCCGCAAACTCCGCCTCCCAAGCGGGTCGCGACCGTTGCGTTCCATACATCGTCGCGCCATCCGCCGGAAACTGCAGAACCGCCACATCGCTCAATCCATACGCCCGAAGCCGCTCCGCCACCAACTCCGCCGCCTCATGGAATCCCTTCGACCCCCGCTGCCGGTGAAATCGTGCAATCCCCTCCAAATTCCTCTTAGCCGTCTCCCCACTGATCTCCCCCGCAATCGCCGCCACATCCTTCTCCCCCAGCAGCGGCGGCTTCTGCCCCCACACACCGGCACTAATAATGAAAATCCCTATGACCAACGTCGCAAATTTCATCCGGGCTCCAACTCTCCGCTAACTCTGCGGCTCCTCTGCTCCCTCTATGGTAATTCCTGTCGTTTCTTCATTCTTTACTTCATTACTTCCTTGCTTCTTTCCCTCTCCTCTTATTCATATCCACCTTCGTCCCCTTGATAGGCTTCCTCTTGTTCAACTTCGCCGCCTCCACAATCAATTTCTTCAACGCCGGCTTCTTTACATCCGCCGTCGTTCGCACCTTCACGTGCCGCACATGCTTCCCCGTACCTTCCAGCAATCCCTCCGGGTCCGGCAGCGCCGAGCCGCGCAAAAAGATAAACGTCACATGCTCCTTCCCCGTCATGAAACCGCACACCGTCCCATTTGAGTCAAACGACAGTATCTTCCACGGATTCACATACTCCTCGCATCCCGCGATCGTCCTCTTCACCAGCGCCCGCAAACCTTTCATCACTCCCCGCATCTTTCCCGGTTTCGCCACGTACTTGTCGATCCACGCCCGTCCTTCTTTTCCCTCGATCGTCGGCATTTTCTTCTCCTCTTCTGCTTGCTGACAATCCCGCCACATTCTATTCCTATTCTGTTGTATCTATTCACCCGCTCGCTTCATCGCACCTTATACTAAGGATTCGACTCTTTCCGATGCCCGACACCACCACCTCCACCCCCACCGATTCGCTTCCGGAAGCAGCCGCGCCACCCCGCCTCGAAGGCTCCAGCGGCACCGTTGCCGAAATCCTCCCCACCGTCTCCTTCACCTTCGTCTGCTACTTCACCATCGGCATTCTGCTCGCCATTCTCCCGATGCACGTCCACCTGGGGCTGGGCTACGGCACCGTGCTCGCGGGATTGGTCGTCAGCACCCAATACGTCGCCACGGTTATCTCCCGTCCCCGCGTCGGCCGCATGGTGGACATCCTCGGCCCCAAGCGCATCGTGGTAATCGGCCTATTCATCTGCGCCGCTAGCGGCCTTTTTACTTTTGCCGCCGCCTTCTTCCATATCTCCGCATCCTTCAGCCTCGCAATACTCCTTCTCGGACGCCTGCTCCTCGGTGTCGGCGAAAGCATGGTCGGCACCGGCGCCACCATGTGGGGCATCGGCCGCGTCGGCGCGCAACACATCGCCAAGGTCATCTCCTGGAACGGAGTCGCCACCTTTACGGCCCTTGCCGTTGGCGCTCCCTTCGGCGTTCTGCTGCAGCAACATTGGGGATTTGCCTCCGCAGGCCTGGTCATTTTTGCCGCGTCGCTGACCGCCGCGGCGCTCGCTTTCCGAATGCAGCGCATTCCGGTCTCTCCGTCACGCCATCTGCCGTTCGCGCACATTTTCTGGAGCGTCGCTCCCCATGGCACCGTGCTGGCCCTCGGAGGCATCGGCTTCGGAGTTCTCGCCACTTTCATCACCCTCTATTTCGCGCATCTTCATTGGGCTGGCGCTGCCTTCACGCTCTCTCTCTACGGAGCCTGCTTCGTCGTCACCCGCATCCTGTTCAACGGCTTGATCACGCGCGTCGGTGGCTTTCCCGTCGCCCTCGTTTCGCTCTTCATAGAAATCTTCGGCTTATTTCTGCTCGGAATGGCGCGCGTTCCCTCCGCTGCGTTTGTGGCCGCGGCTTTGATCGGTATCGGCTATTCCCTGGTTTTCCCTTCGCTGGCCGTGGAAGCCGTCCGCTACATCCCCAACGAAAATCGCGGCACCGCCCTTGGCGCCTACAACGCTTTCATCGATCTATCGCTGTTCCTTGCCGGCCCTATCGCCGGCGCCATCATCAGCCGCGCCGGCTATCGCAATCTCTTCCTCATCTCCGCCGCCTGCGTCTTCCTCGCCTTCAGCCTCACGATTCTCCTCGCCTCCCGCCACCACACTCCCCCCACCCCCTGATGACACTCTCGTGGCACAGCCATTCCTGGCTGTGCGCCTTTGACTTAACCAGCCAGCTCAGCAAAATAATCCCCACCTCCAATCTCTTCCCGCCATTCTGAATCCTTTACCTCCTCTACTTCCTTAACTTCGTTAACCTCCTTTACTTCCAGTTCCACCACGCATCAAACTGAAATGAAATTTTTCTGTTGCTTCCCGCGTATCATCAATTGACGCCATCTCCATGCCCCCAACCGAACCCGCCATCCAACTCGACCGCGTCTCACGCCACTACACCATGGGCGAAACTTCCGTCCGTGCCGTCAACGAACTCTCTCTCTCTGTCGCCAACAGCGAATTCCTCGCCCTCCTCGGCTCCTCCGGCTCCGGCAAATCCACGCTCCTGAATCTCATCGCCGGCCTCGACCGGCCCACTTCCGGCTCCATCTTCGCTCACGGTCAGAACATTGCCTCTCTGTCCCCGCTCGATCTCGCCCGCTACCGCCGCAACACCATCGGCATGATTTTCCAATCTTTCAACCTTCTCCCACGCATGACGCTCGAAGAAAATGTCGAGCTCCCGCTTCGCCTCGCCGAAGTCGATCGTGGCGAACGCCCAGCGCGCGTTCGCGAAGCCATCGAACGCGTTGGCCTGACGCATCGCCTCGGCCACCGCCCCACGGAACTTTCCGGAGGCGAGCAACAGCGCGTCGCCATCGCCCGCGCGCTCGTCAATCGCCCCAAAATTCTCCTCGCCGACGAGCCCACCGGCAATCTCGACTCCGCCACCGGCGAAGCCATCCTCACGCTTCTCCGCGAACTTCAATCGCAGCTCGGCATGACCATCGTCATGGTCACCCACGAGCGCCCGCTCGCCGAAGCCTTCGCCGACCGCCTCGCCATCATGGGCGACGGCAAGCTCGTCTCCACCGCAGCCGCGAAAGGCCCCGCGCAATGAAGCCCCGCGACCTTACCGATCTCGCCCTTCGCAATCTGCGCGAATCCTTTCTTCGCAACGCCCTCACTACCCTTGGCATTGCCGTTGGTGTCGCGTCCTTCGTCGCCATCATCTCCATCGGCGTCGGCCTGCAGCAACTCGCTTCCCGGCGCCTCTCGGAAAGCGGCCTCTTCGACACGATCATCGTTACTCCCAAAACCAATCTTCGCGGCATGGGACGTCCGCAGCCCGAACCGGAATCGGACAAGCCCCCGCGCCCGCTCGACGAAGACGCCCGCAAGGAGTTTGAAAAGCTTCCAAACGTCGTCGAGGTCTATCCGCAAATTCGTTTTTTCACCGAAGTCCGCTTCAACAACAAGCCGTTCGCCACCGTAGTCGCCGGCATGCCCGACTCCTCCAGAAATTCCGGCTCCTTCGACGGCATGCAAGGCCGCTACTTCTCGTCCGTCAACGCCGACGAAGCCATTCTTCAAATTGAATTCGCGAAAGAACTCGCGGATCAGCCATCCTCGCTCATCGGCCAGGACCTGATTCTCCGCTACGCTGAACGCCAGGCACTTCCTTCCTCAACAACTAATGACGACACATCCGCCGCGCAACCCGATTCCTCCGGCGGCGGCTTCTCTGTCGTTCCCAAAGAACTCCGCCTGAAAATTGTCGGTGTCGTCGAAACCGAGCCCGCCGCAGGCTACGGAGGCTACGGCAATGCCCGCCTCCTAATGCCACTCGCCACCGCTTCCACTCTTCGCGCCGCCCAGGTCAACGATCTCCGCGACATCGTCCGCGACTCCAACGCCGGTAAAACCACCTACGCCTCGCTCTCCGTCC
This sequence comes from Candidatus Acidiferrum sp., assembly GCA_035935335.1. GTDB lineage: Bacteria > Acidobacteriota > Terriglobia > Acidiferrales > UBA7541 > Acidiferrum. Next base: position 4,913 of record DASYXF010000123.1, on the reverse strand, counting down.
GCGCCAAATCTCCCTCGCAGGTCGACGCCCTCGAATCCTCCATCAAGAAAATGGGCTTTCGCGCCTTTTCGTTGCTCGATGCCTCGAAGTCTCTCCGCATCTTTTTCACCGTGTTCGATCTTCTCGTGGGCATTTTCGGCAGCCTCGCCCTCGCCATCGCCACGCTCGGCATCGTCAACACCCTCGTCATGGCCATCCTCGAGCGCCGCCGCGAAATCGGCGTTCTCAAAGCCCTAGGCGCCTCGGACTCGGACGTCCAGCAACTCTTCTTTGTCGAAGCCGGCGTGATGGGACTTCTTGGCGGCGTTCTTGGTGTCGCCGCCGGATGGGTCCTCGGCCGCGCCATCACGTTCGGCACCAACACATATCTTGCGCGCCAGAATCTCAATCCCATCCAGCTCACTTCCGTCCCTTGGTGGCTCGCCTTGGCCGCGCTCGTCATAGCCGTTCTTGTCAGCCTCGCCGCCGGCCTCTATCCTGCTTCTCGTGCCGCCAAGCTCAACCCCGTCGACGCCCTCCGCTATGAGTAGTCCGGGCTCTTCCTCTTTTGTTTCCGCAATAACGCGCAAACTCCAAGTACTTGAGGGTGCCCCACCCTCGGTTTGTGAGGGTGGGCTCTTACGATCGAACGCGACAACCTTCCGCTCTTTCCTTTACTTCCTTTCCCTCCTCTACCTCCTTAACCTCCCTCTCGCATCCGCCACCGGCCGCGTCGAATGCAACTCCCTCCCCAGCAAAATTCTCTCCCGCAGCGTCCCCTACTGCATCGTTCTTCCTCCGTCTTTCGACACCAACAAGGCCAAACACTTTCCCATCCTTTATTCCTTGCACGGTCTCGGCGACAACGAACAGTTCTTCATCCATTCCGGTCTCTGGAATCTCGTCGAAAACCAACGCGAAAAAGGTGAGCTGAAAGATTTCCTGATCGCCACGCCCGACGGCGGCGCGGGTTTCTACATCAATGCCAAGGACGGCAAAAACCGCTACGAAGATTTCCTGCTGCAGGAATTTTTCCCGTTCATCGAAAAACGCTACCGCGCCGCGCCGGGCCGCGCCAATCGCGCCATCTCCGGCGTTTCCATGGGAGGCTACGGCGCGCTGCATCTGGCGTTTCGTCATCCGCAACTTTTCGGCGCCGTCAGCGCCCACAGCGCCGCGCTCGTCGAAAAGCTTCCCGGCTTTCTCGGTGCTACTCCCTCAAGCTCACCGCGCGCCCGGGTGTTCGGCGGCGTCTTCGGCAATCCACCCGATCCCGATTTCTGGGACCAGAACAGCCCGCTCGCCCTCGCCCGCACCGCAAATCTCGCCGGCCTCAAAATCTATTTCGACTGCGGCGACAACGACGACTACGGCTTTTACTCTGGCGCCACTGCTCTCGACAAAATCCTCACCGCGCGCCACATCCCGCACGAATTCCATCTCTACCCCGGCCGCCACGATCCCGCCTACTTCGCCGAGCATCTTCCCGGCTCGCTCCAATTCCACTCTCGCCTTTTCCCGTAGGGGCACGATAAATCGGTGCCCTCTTCTCTTTACCCTGAGCGAATTCCGCGAAGGGCCTGGGTTTGTCCTTCGCGTGTAGGGGCGGCTTTACGCCGCCTTCCGATTTTTTGAGTACTACTTTCGAAACCAGTACGAGAGGCGAGATAAGATTCGCAAAGAAAGAGGAGAGAAGAAGGGACCCACTCGTTCATCCCGCAAAACCGGCGGGATGGTACAGAGGATCAAACCGCGAAAGGGAGGGGGCACTCCAGAATCGGATTCCGCAGTTATTGGGTGTGCCGCCCGCCCGCGCGCTCAAGCGCCAAAGTGGCGGCAGCACGGTGAAATTGCGTTGACAGGGACGGGTCCGGGGACTAGTGTCAGCCCACACTGGCCGGTGCCAGGGCGGGGACCCTTTTTCCAGTTGCCCAGTAGATTGAAACGCCGTATCCCTTCACCATTCCGCATACCTGCGAGTGAGCGACGAGGAACGACCTTCCAACGAGATGCATTGCGCGTCTGACCGGCCAGCCAAAGGAGAGAAGCATGAATAAACGATGGATTGGTTTGGCAGTGGGACTGATGTTGGTTGGGATGATGATGGCCAGTTCGCCGACCGCTTTTTCGCAGATGGAGCAGGGGCAGCCGGTGGTTTACACCTACGTCAGCCAGTTCCAAGTGCCGCGGGCGAATTGGGCGCAATATTCCGAGAACGCGGAGAAGACGTTTGTGCCGGTGGCGGAAAAGATGGTGGCGGACGGCACGATTCTGAGTTACTCGACCTTCGAGACCGTGGTGCATACGTCCGATGGATATACGCATGGCGCGGCATGGTCCTCGAACTCGATTGCCGGGCTGACCAAGGTGCTGGACGAACTGCGCAAGGGCGCACCGCAGCCGGGCCAGGTTGCGGCCACCAAGCACGAGGACTTTTTGATGCAGACGTCGACGTATGTGATGGGAACCGGCGGAGGGGCAGCGGCGTATTTGCGGGTGGTCTGCCAGAATGCCAAGCCAGACAAGCCGGACGCCTTTGCCGGGGCGCTTAAGAAATACCTGTGGCCGACGTTCGAAGACCAGGTGAAGAAAGGCGTCGCCAGCTACGTCGGGCTGGATACCCAGTACGTAAACACCTCGGCGCCTTCGGCGCGGTGCCTGGTGATTTCGTATCCCAATGCGGAGAACATGGACAAATGGGCCGCGGCGATCAACACAACGCTGGGCAAAATGAGCGCGGCGGACCGCGAAGCGTTCTATGCCACGACGGTGCCCGATAGCCGGAGGGACATGCTGGCGAGGATCACGCACTCCGGCCACAAATAGTGGATTGCAGAGGTTTCGCAAAGAGGAGGGGGCGAAGTTGGCTCCCTCCTTTTTGTTGAAGTGGACGAAGGTTTGGTCCCTGAGCGAAAAACAATGAAGGACTTCACGCAGAGGTTTCGCATCAATGACCAGTGGAGGATTTGTTTCGTCTGGCGGGACGGCCATTGCCATGACGTGGAAATCGCCGATTACCACTGAGGGGAGAGCGCGAGAATGGGTAAGACGGACAAATTGATGGCTCCGGTGCATCCGGGGGAGATTTTGCGGGAGGATTTCATGAAGCCGCTGGGCTTGTCGGTGAACAAGCTGGCGCTGGAGCTGCACGTACCCGCGACGCGGATTGGGGAAATTGTTCACGAGCGGCGACGAATTACGGCGGAGACGGCGATGCGGCTGGGGTGATATTTCAAGACGAATGCGGAATTGTGGCTGAACCTGCAGAATTATTGTGATTTGGAGTGCGAGCGGCGGGCGGGGAAGGTTTTGGAGATGGAGCGGCAGGTGCGGGCGGTCTAAGTGAGGCGATAGGAGCCATCGCCGAGGAATTTCAGGAGACCGAGGTCGCGGAGGATTTGGAGCTGTTGGCGGATTTTGTCGCGGACGTGGGCGTTGTTGGGACGACGTTTAGCTAAAGCGTCGGTGTGAGCGTAGACATCTGCAAGAGTGAATTCGAGCTTGCCTAGGGATTGAACCGCCTGGAGCACGTCCAGAGTCCAGCCTCGTTTTTCTACCTGGAATTTTTCCAGAGGACGTAACCGGTCGAAGGAATCGCGCACCTCACGCGGAGCGTGGGGACTTCCCTCGCTTACGACGGGGATACGGGCATGGGCCGGAATCTTTTCCAACAAAATGTTGCAGCCCACCCAACCCGCTCGGCGAGCAGTCGGTGCTAGTGGTTTGCGGCGTTCCACCGCGGATAAGGCGAAAGCAAAATGCGGAACGAGAAGAACCGTTCGCACGGCCCATGTGCCCAAGTCATAGTGCAAGACAAAGAGATTGGGAGTCCGGTCTTCCAGAATGGCGCGCTTCATTTCGGAGTAGGCAGCGTCAACGATTTTGGCACCGAGGGGTTTCGATTGGCTTTTTAGTTGGAACGGAGACTTACAGATGGGGCAGAAATAGTCGACGGCAACGGTGTTTCGCGGGGCAACGTCGAGGCTGGGTGATTTGCAGGCAGGACAGAAGAAATTCGAGGCACCCCATGATTCGGTGCCTACTCTTGCGCGTTGTGAGGCGCTCTTGTAACGGTCGAGACCCGCGGCGGGGAGGGATAGATTCATCGTGGGAATTAGATCATGGGAGTGATTGCGTGGCAAAGACCCAGACATGTGTCGCGCCTACAGCGCTTGGGATTTTGTTGGTTCGTGTTCCCAGAGCTTACGCCCTGGGCTAATTTCTGCCGCGCCTCTGGCGCTGGGTTTTGCGTGTAAGCGAGAACGAAGAGGGCACGATTTATCGTGCCCCTACGGGCGGAGAGTTTAGGCGAGGAAGATTTGGGTTTCGGTTTTGATGATGAAGAGGGCGTCGGAGGGGGAGTGGCCGGAGTTGCGGAATTGTTGGAGGGCGTCGTCGAGGGTGGGGGCCAGGACGGAGAAGATTACGGCGCGGTTGTTGCGGCCGATGAAGTGGAAGCGGCATTCTTGCTGGACGAGTTGGAGTTTGGCGGACATGGAAGAGCGCTCGCTGGCGCTCGCTGGCCGACCTAAAGGTCGGCCACTACATTCGGAAGCGCGATCCGATCGATCCACGGGATCGGTGATCAGATCAAGAGAAAACTGAATAGTTGTGAGGGAAAGTTCTACGCGGATTAGGTCTTGCGTCAGGCGGTGTAGTGTTAGCGCGAGATATTCATAAGAGAGTTCTAATGCTATGGCGGAGCGGCGGAGGCGGAGGGCGGCTAAGGCGGTGGTGCCGGAGCCGGAAAAGGGGTCGAGGACGAGGTCGCCTTCGTGGGAGGAGGCGAGGAGGATGCGTTCGAGGAGGGCGAGGGGTTTTTGGGTGGGATGTTTGCCGAAGCGCTTTTCCCAGGTTTCGGGAGGCTTGATTTCCCAGACGGATTTCATCTGCTTGCCGCGATTGGTTTCCTTCATGAGCTTGTAGTTGAAGGT
>DASYXF010000122.1:0-5339 GCA_035935335.1 Candidatus Acidiferrum sp. | reverse complement strand
TCATCTGATGTTCTACTTTCCGCTGACAGACAAATCCTCCTGGGGTGCGGATTTGCCCGGCTCGCCGGTCACGCTGAATCCGCAGTTTCGAGACGGTCCGGAACCCATCACCGAGTTCGTGATTCCGGTTGGCAAGTGGTCGGATGGAACGGTTGCACCGGGTATGTAGGAATGTCTCAATGAGAAAGAGCGCGACAGCGGTTCCAGGAGGGAGCGGAAATGTGGACCTATAATCGTTGGATTTTGAAACCTTTGGCGGTTTTTGTTGTGGCGGCATGCGCCGTCATCCAAGGCCAGTCAGCGCCAGGGCAGCGGATGCCCATCGCACCCATAGCGTCGCCTAAATCTGCTGGGGCAGCAAAGCCTGCGCCTGGCCCGACTGCGGAAAGCGTTTTGGCGGCGGACAGAGAATTAGCCAGGGCGATGCAAGACAACGATCCAAACGGAATTGAAAACCTCCTATCGGGTGACTGGGCTGTGATTCCCACCACCGGCGAGGTAGTGGAAGGAAAGGACACCTTTCCCAGCGGGATTAAATCCGGTGTCCTGACAAGAAGCATGTTTCAGACTACGGAACCCCGTGTGCGCCTGTACGGGAATACAGCGGTGGTCACGACGAAAGTAGTCATGGCAGGTGTCTTCCACGGCAAACTCTTCAAAGATGTGGGAGAGCGCCAGACCGAAGTGTGGGTCTGGAGGGATGGAGCGTGGAAGTGCGTCCTGACTCACGAGACAGAGCTCAAGGACATGCCAGGCGTGATTTCTTCCGACGGCGGTCAGCATTGGACCAAAATGCAGTAGCAGAATCGGACAGCGGGGCTCCCTTTCGGAACTATAGCGTAGGCAGTGAACGTTTGTGGATGTGCTCGCAGGTGTTTTGTCCAAATCGAAAACGATTGATCATGCTACTTAAGGCTTCGACAGCGCTAATAGGTTTCCTGTTCGCCAGCTGCATTCTGGCACACTCGCAGGCCACCCAAGGTGACAATTCTGCAGTTGCCAGTTTGGGTGCAGGATTTGTCACCATGACCGCGCAGGTGAACGGAACAACTCTCCACTATGTTCGCGGAGGGACTGGTTCCGCTGTCATTCTGCTGCACGGCTTTCCCGAAGACTGGTACGAGTATCACGGCGTCATACCGCTGTTGGCGAAGCAGTTTACGGTGGTGGCAGTCGATCTGCGCGGAATAGGCGGTTCGGCGGCAACGGCAGGCGGTTATGACGCCGCAAACATGGCGGAAGACGTTCACCAACTGGTGGAACATCTGCATTTGGAACACGTTTACGTCGTCGGCCACGATATTGGTGGAATGGTGGCTTATGCTTTCGCCCGCCGGTATCCGGAAACCTGTCGCGGCGTGATGTTGCTCGACGCACCGGTGCCGGGTCTTGGGCCGTGGGATGCAGTTAAAACTAATCCCATTACTTGGCATATCCATTTTCAGCAGACGCCGGACCTGCCTGAACAACTGCTTGCCGGTCGCGAAGCCATTTACTTGCGCCATTTTCTTGATCGCGACACCTTCAGCGATGCGGATGTCGCCCGCTATGCCCGAGCTTATGCCGCTCCGGAACATCTGCGCGCCGCGTTGGAGATATACCGGGCTTATCCCGCGAATGAGAAATTCAATGCAGCGCAGGGCAGCGCGATCAGTCTGCCTCTGGTGCTGGCGCCTGGAGAAAACTCGCCTTTCGAGAAGCTGATGCCGGGCTTTGCCGAAGCGTTACGAGATCATGGGTGTACAAACGTCAAGATTGAAGTCATCAAAAACAGCGCGCATTACGTTGCAGACGAGCAGCCCGAGGCCGTGGCTGAACTCATTGAACGTTACGCCTCGTTATGACGACGATGGCCAGAGCGCTATGCGGAAGCGCGCGAAGAGTTCAAAAAGTATTCAGGACAAAGGGAATCTTCGGCCGGTCAACGATGTTCGCCGACCATAGGTTTGGAGCCACACTTCAAATCTGCATCAGAAGGATTCAAGGAGAGAACCGAATGAAACGAAAGACAGTCACGATGATCGCATTGGCACTCTTTGCGCAGACCCTTGCGCTGGGCGCAGCTCGGCACGCGCAAGCACAGGACGCCAAGAATCCGTATCCCACCAGCATGGCGCCCCTCGATCAATACCTTATGGACAGCGATGCCGAAATCGCCTTGGCGCGAAGCGCGGCTCCGCCATCCATTGCCAAGGACGCCACGATTATGGTCCTCGGAAGGAATGGCTTTGAAACTGCGGTCGAAGGCACGAACGGCTTTGTCTGCGACGTGGACCGCTGGATGGACCGATTCGAAAACAGTCCCGAGTTTTGGAACCCTAAGAGGCGCGGTCCGGTTTGCTACAACGCGCAGGCTGCCAGGACGATGATGCCGATCCTTTTGATTAGAACAAAATTGGCATTGGCCGGAAAATCGAAAGCTGAAATGGATGAGGGTATGAAGGCCGCAATTGAGAAAGGGCAAGTGCCAGCCCTCGAGCCTGGCGGGATGGCCTATATGATGTCGAAGCAAGGGTTCCTTAACAGCAAATGCGGGAACTGCGGTCCCCATCTCATGTTTTACGTTGCCGTGAAAGACGCAAAGACTTGGGGTGCGAACGCGGCGGGCTCCCCGGTTCTGCTGAGTCCACACCTTAATGGTGATCCGGAGCCAGTGACCGAGTTCGACGTTTTTGTTTCCGAGTGGTCGGACGGAACGCCGGCGGACTCCGGCGATCATGCTCACTGACGCCCGATCTAAGCGCGAATTCAAGTCATGAAAGGGAGCTGCCGGCTCTCGGAGCTGGCCGCTTGTTGAGATACGCATTCATTACTCATTTAACAGGAGAAAATCAATGAACCAAAAGACAATCCCAACCATCGTATTGGCGACCGTTACCTTGGTTGCCGTACTGGGTGCGGCCGGGCGAGCGGTCGCCCAGGACGCGTGCGAACGCCTAACGGCGGCAAAGATTTCCAACACCACGATTACGCTTGCGCAGACGGTTGCGGCGGGCACGTTCAACGGCCCTCCCGTGCCGAAGAGCGGCGGCGAACTCTCGCTTTTATATAAGAGTCTCCCGGCATTCTGCCGCGTCGTTGCCGAGGCGAAGCCGACCTCAGACTCCGACATCAAACTCGAAGTCTGGCTGCCGGTCTCGGGATGGAATGGCAAGCTGGAAGGGATCGGCATTGGCGGATTCGCCGGACAGATTGACATTGTGCAACTCGCAACAACGGTCAAGGCGGGGTATGCCGCGACAGCGACTGACACGGGTCATACGGGATCATCCCCCCTCGATGCGGGCTGGGCGATGGGGCACCCGGAAAAGATTATCGACTACGGTTATCGCGGAATTCATGAGATGACGCGCGTCGCCAAGACAGTAATCGCGGCTTATTACTCCAAGCCTCCAGAGCACTCATTCTTCGCCGGATGTTCCAACGGCGGGCGCGAGGGGTTGATCGAAGCTCAACGTTATCCCGAGGACTATGACGGAATCTTAGCCGGCGCTCCGGGGACCGACTTCACTACTATGCTCGCGGCTTTTGCTTATGACACCCAGGTCCTGACGATGGATTCGGCCAGCTTCATTCCTCCGGCAAAGATCCCCACGATTGCAGCGGCGGTGAACGCCGCATGCGACGAGATGGACGGCGTGCACGATGGGATTCTGAACGATCCGCGGCAGTGTCACTTCGATCCCGCGACGATCCAGTGCAAGGGAGAGGACTCCGACAAATGCCTGACGGCTGCGCAGGTCACTGCGCTGAAGAAACTCTACGCGGGAACGCTTGATTCCAAAGGGCATGTGGTTTACCCCGGCTATCTGCCCGGCGCCGAAGAGGACAAAGGCGGCACAGGTGGCTGGGGAGTCTGGATCACCGGCCCGGCGCCCGGGAAGAGTTTCACGGCGTCTTTCGCCAACGGATTCTTTTCCGACTTTGTATTCGGGAAGTCCGATTGGGACTACAAGACGTTCAATGTTGATACCGACCTGAAAGCAGCCAATGAGAAAACCGCGCAGATCCTGAACGCTATAGATCCCGACCTCAAGCCATTCCAAGCCCGCGGAGGAAAATTGGTTCTCTATCACGGCTGGAATGATCCGGCGATCACGCCGTTGGGCACGATCGACTATTACGAGAGCGTCATCAAGAAGATGGGGCAAAAAGATGTCGACTCTTTCGTCCGCCTCTACATGGTGCCGGGCATGCAACACTGCCTCGGAGGCCCGGGGCCGGATTCGTTCGGAGCGTTCTATGATCTGAAGTTCGACGACCCGCAGCACAGTGTGGACGCATCTTTGGAACAGTGGGTGGAAAAGGGCACGGCGCCATCGACGATTATTGCGTCGAAGTTTGAAGGCCAGGACGAAACACACGCGAAGATGACGCGGCCTCTGTGCCCGTATCCGCAGGCAGCGAAATACAAAGGCAGCGGCGATTCGAATGACGCCGCGAACTTTGAGTGCGTGCAGCCGAAGAAATAAGCCCTATTTACGACAACCGAACTACTTCGAGGTGAAGTTGCTCGTAACAGCAGCCACAGAAGCTTGTCGGCTCGATATCGCCGCTCTAATGCCGTGGGATTCGACGCCGGGAGCGTCAAGTGAAGGGTGTGGGTGGAATTGTGGTAAGCTGAAATGGAATCACGAACCAGGGCTCGCGTCTTGCCAACTACCAAGAGTGCCGCTCGGCCATAAATTAGGGAGGAACTGATGAATCGAACAATTGGTGTTGCAGTAGCTACCGTAATCTTCGTCGTCACCATTGCTTTCGCCAATCCATGGCGGATGTGGGCGCAGGATCCTCACCATGAGACAGCCCAGCCAGCACAGACGCCCTCATCGATTCTGTCTCCGATCGACCAGTACCTGATGCAGGATCGCGAAGCCGAGATTGCGCTGGCACGAAGCGCAGCTCCAGAAGATATATCACGCGACGCGACAATTCTCGTTCTCGGAAGTCATGGATACGAAACAGCACTAAAAGGCAAGAACGGCTTCGTGTGCCTGGTGGAGCGCAGCTGGATGGGGCCTTTGGAGAGCATGAATTTTAGCCCGAAGAATCGAGCCCCGCTTTGTCTCAATCCCCAGGCAGTACGCTTCATCCTGCCAATTGACTACAAGAGAACCGAGCTGGCTCTGGCGGGGCGATCCAAACAACAAATCATAGAATGGACCAAGGCCGCGTATGACAAGAAGGAACTGCCTGATTTTGAACCCGGGGCGATGGCTTACATGATGTCGAAAGCAGCGTGTCTGAATGCGAAGTGCGGCAACCTGGCCCACATCATGGTCTACACACCAGTTATCAATGGGGCCGCATGGGGAGCGGATGTGCCCCACTCTCCGATT
>DASYXF010000121.1:0-1647 GCA_035935335.1 Candidatus Acidiferrum sp. | reverse complement strand
ACCTCCTGCCTTACTGATTCACTCGATTCATAGGCCAGCCATTTGCCGTTCGAAGACAGCACCGGTTCGAACAGGTCAAATTGACTTTGTAAAACTGGAATTGCTTTGCGCTCGCCGAAAAGAGGCAAAGCCCATATCTCTCTGTGCGAGTTGGCCTGCGTCGTCTGGCGTTCGTAGAGCAGATAGCGCCCGTCGGCTGAAAAGAATGGGTCGAATTCATTGGCGTCATCCACAACGAGCGGCGTCGCATTTCCTGTGCCGTCTGACGCAATCTGGTAGAGATGAAAAAGCCCCTTGCTGGTCTCCGTGTACGCAATGAATTTTCCGTCGGGAGACCACGCCGGCTGGCGGTCGGTCTCCGAGGAAAACGTAAGCCGCATCTTGGGTCCCCGCAACAAGTCGGCGATCCATATGTTGAAGTTTCCGCCGCTAGTTGTGGAAACGGCAAATGCCAGCTTGTGGCTGTCTGGTGAGATGGCGGGATCAAAATAAAGACCTTGCGTTTCGATTTCTCCGCCCGGCTTGCCACTCCGGTCAAACCACGTAGGCCGGACGACATCGGCGCTCTCTCCGCCAGACTGATATGTCAGGATGCCGTTTTCAGAAACTGCGAAAATCGCCTCATTGATGACTGTATTGACCTCCACATGCTCCGCCAGTGGCACTGCGTCGCCTGCGAGTTGCATTTTACTGGCATCGAACCGCTGCGCCATCAGCGTTCCCTCGCGCACGAACAGCAGATAACCGGGCGGGGCGTAAACGGCGTCTGAAGTGTTTCGGACGATAAGCGTTGGCTCTCCCCCATCGAGGGATGCCGCATAGATGGCTTGATTCGTGGAGCCAGGCGTCTGCAGAAAAAAGAGAAAGTGCTTTCCGTCCGGCAGAAACTGAGCCCATCGGTGACTCCTACCGCTCAATGCTCCTTCCAGTTTAGTAACTTGTTGAGGCGCTCCGCCTGCGGCGGGAACGTGATAGACAGGACTGGTCACAGTCGGAGTGAAGAGAATCGTTCCATCCCTTCCCCAGGACCCGCCGCGAGGCAAATTGGCGTCGCACAGCGCAATCGTCGGGCCGCCCGAAGCCTCTATACGATTCAGCTTGCCATCCGCAAAGAATCCCAGCGAGCGGCTGTCCCGCGACCAGAAGGGATAGATTGCCCCATCCGTATCCTGAAGCGGCTGCGCTATCGAAGTATTCAGACTCCTCACCCAAAGCCTCTGCCGGCCATCTGCTCCGACTGCCGCGAAGGCTAGTTTCTGGCCGTCCGGCGACAGAACAGGGGGGCCGGCCGTGGTCCCGCTGAAAACAAACTTCGCGCTTGCCGGCGGGGAGATTTCGGAAACGATTAGCGGCGCGGGAATCGGGGCGCGTGCCAGATACCCTATCGTAAGAAACGTTGCCACGACGGCCAGGAATGCGACCGTACCCCACGCAAGCCGCTCACGATGCTTGCGATGAGCCACCACAGCCGCGGGCGCGCCAGCCTGCGAGCCTCCCTCGCGAATCCATTCCAGTTGCAGCATCACGTCGTGCGCCGACTGGATCCGTTCATCCGGGTCTTTTGCCAGGCACAGCTTCACCACGCGATCCAGCGCCGGCGGCGACATCGGCTGCAAACTCGAAATCGGCGGCGGCTCCCGCTCCAGA
>DASYXF010000120.1:0-3005 GCA_035935335.1 Candidatus Acidiferrum sp. | reverse complement strand
TCTTCGGAGCAGGCCCGGGCTCCGGCGCGTCCCTGAAAATCAGAGGCAGTTTTGGTTCAGAGATTTTTGCGGCTGGTTCAGTTGCGGTTGCGGCGTAAATCCGGTGATCGTTCATGCGAGTTTGCTGGTCGCCTCGCTCCGCGCGCGGCCTGGCTGCATCCCACTATACTAGCAGTCTGCGGCCGCTCAAACCGTATATTGTTAGACGTTTAAACTGCCGTTTCCGTTTACGCAGTTCCCCGGTTTTTTGCTTCTGGCTGGCGCCATCCGGAAAGGCAAATTCGCAGGTCACTCGCGCTTCAGTCCTTCCGCGCTGTGAGAATGCATTGCAGCGAAATTGGATGCTTCGCGGGAATCGAAAGTATTATGTGGCGAGACGCTCGCCGAGCGCCGGAGCGCGCCGCCCGCGCTTGCGCTTCCATTCGTAATCCTTGCGCAACTTGTCCTTGTGCTTTTTCAATTGCGCCAGGATTTCGCTGAACGCCGCGCGCACGCTTCCGCGGACGTCATCCGCTTCGCCCGTCGCGTGCATCGTTCCCGTCGGCAGCGACAGATTCAGCGAAAGAGCGAAACTCTCGCGGTGCGGGATACGGCCAAATGAGCCGTGGAGTTGAATCAAGTCCGGCGCGTAATTCTTCAGCAACTTCTCCAGCCGCTTGATGCAGGTTTCCACTTCTTTTTGCGTTTCTTCCCGCAATTCGGGTTGTTTGTAGCTGAATGAGGTCTTCATCGAAGCCCCCTCGGGTTCCATCTGTTGGATGTTTTGACGCGGAAGGGAGGATGCAGCGTTTCTTCGTCATGGCCAAACTGCACGCGCGGCCCGTCTTCGCCGCTTACGCTGTATCTTAGCAGCCCCTGCCCCGCACAGCAACATCACCTCCTTTTTGATGCTGGACCCGCCTCAGAATTGAGGGGGTGGTGAATCCGACCAATGAGCCAATTCCGGTGATTTTGGGGTACTGAAAGTACCGACCAGAGAGAGCCAATCGGGAAGTCGAAATTCCGGCTGAAAAGCGGATTTCGGGAAGCGGAAAAATGCTCCGCAGGCCGGGAAACGGGCATGGATCGGGGCGGAGAGCGAGCATCTGAGCAAGAATGGACAGAATTTTTGCGATAAGGAACTGAGAGAGCCATTGAGGTCCAATTTCGTCAAAAATGGGCGATTTGAGAGAACCAATTATTGTTGAGTTGCTGGGTTCACCTGGGTGAATTGTGCCGGCCCTGGTGGATTAACCCAACCTTACGGCGCGGGTTTCAAAAACCATGTCAAGCCAGAACTTCCCCTTCTTTCGGTCTCGGCTTAGAAATGGCGCCAGCCACCAACAGCAAGCGGCGATGAAACCCAGGAGAGTTCTCAGGAGGGCCGCGCGGAACTTGAAGGTTGTTCCTTCGTCCGGAACAATCTGGTAGCCGAGGATACAAGCGCCCGGCGACGGCCTTCGGCGAGCGAGGGGCAGAGCGAAGTAAAAAACGAGCGCGATAAAGATTAGCAGGACTCCAATCGTTGCGATTATCCCGTCGCCCGGAGACTCAGTGGTTCGCTCGAAACTCCATTGAAAGACCCGGGGCCTTCGCCACTCCGTAAGCATCGGGAGAATGCCCAGGATGGGCCCTACTGTCATGATGGCGAAGATAAAATCCAGCCAGAAGGCAACAAATCGGCGAACAATACCTGGAAGAGGCAGGCCTAGAGCGTCGTGTGATGAGTACATGAGAAGGAGATAGAGCCCGATCATTACTAGAGCGAAGGCTAATGCCCACGGCGCGGTTCCGCCCGCAAAAGTGTAACGATTATTGGTCCACCCCGCAGAGATTCCCAGGGTTGTAGGTTCACCGACGGATCCGATGATAAAGAGGGCGATAACTGCTGCGATGAAGAGCCAGCGAAGTTCTTTTACGTTCATTTCACGCCATAGAATACACAATCGGAGTGTGAACCGGGTAGTTGTCTGACAGAGCCAAGACCTAGCCAACGACGCCTGCGGCGTGGCAGGCACGGACTGCCCTTCGACTCCGCTCAGGACAAGCCGCAGTCCCAGAGAGAACACGGGCCGACCGTAGTCGGCCCCTACAGGAAACCGAAAGGCAACATCGCAGGACACGAGGTGAGGCGGCCCGCCACGGCGGATAGGCGCGGACCGCTCCGGTTAGGCCGAGGGCAGGCCGCAGTCCGCAAAAAGCAAAAGCAAAGGCTGGCGGGGTTCCCGACGGAAAACGTCGGGACGCACAAGGCGCGAAACTCCGCGTCGGGGACCAGCGTTACAAAGGCAAACGCAAAGGCTGGCGGGGTAAACCCGCCGCTACACGTGCAACTGCGGGCCGACTGATCCCCCAGGCTCGGTCGCCGTGGCGACCGACCCGGGAGGCCCCGTTTGGCGGCCCCTACAAAGGCAAAGCGGCGGAGTGCCGCCGCACTCCATAAAATGCAAAGGCGAAGGGCAGATACTTAGACCGATTAGTTTTGGTTGCCGGCGCCGTGGGACTGCTTGCAGATTTTGCAGAAAGTGGGCGGCTCGGTGTTGTCCACGTGATGACGGACGGGCTTGACCGTCTTGAGATAGGCGAATATCGCGGCGATATCTTCGTCGGTCATGCCGCGAAAGGCGTGCCAGGGCATGATCTGGCTGAGGCGGCGCGCGCCAACGTATCCGGTGCGCATAGCCTGCGTGAACATCGCCAAGTCGTAGTACGGAATGCCGGAGGGATCCGGCGTGATGTTGGCGCTGGCCACGCGTCCCCAAGGGCCATCGAAAACGAAGCCGCCGGCGAGGTACATTCCCGGGAGGGGCTGGCCGTGGCCGTTCTGCGGCGTGTGGCAATCCGTGCAGCCGGCGATGCCGACGAGATACGCGCCGCGCTTTTCAGGAGTGGAGAGGTCGGGCTGCGGGACGGGATTCTCGAGCGGCTGGGGCACGGTGCGGATCAGATAGTTCACGGGAAAAATCAATTTTGTCTGCGGCCACTGTTTGTGAACCGGCGGCAAAGAGCGAAGGTAAACGATGATG
>DASYXF010000119.1:0-181378 GCA_035935335.1 Candidatus Acidiferrum sp. | reverse complement strand
GAGCAACCGGTGGATCCCGAAGGGTTCCCATACGTGCTGGGGCAAGGGGGCCGGGCTGAACCGAACCCGAAGAGCCCGCTGAGAGAAGAATGGATGAAGGGAAAGAAGCAATGACGTAAGGAATGGCGGGAAACTCCGGATCACTCTGGAATGCAAAGAAGGGTCATGTGAGGGTCAATCACGAGCTTGTGTGGTTGAACGCTGGAAATGAAAGTGAAAGTCGTTTCTTCCCCGGTGGCGACGACGGTGCCGAGATAAATGGTCCGGCCCGGGATTGCAGTGGTGGCGTAGATAGGGACCGGGGCGATGAAGGAGCGAGGGACGCCGTCCTGCATCAACTTGCCGCGAATCTGGAAGCCTTTTTCGCTGCTCCGCGAGGTGAACTGGACTTTATAGTGCGGGATACCCGTTCCGCGGACGTACTCGTCGAAAAACCATTCCATCGAATGCCCGCCTTCCAAAGCCATGCGCGGAGTCATAACGGATTCGACCTCGCGCTGCAGGTCGGCGGTGGTTAGAGCTTTGCGCGCATATTTTGAGACCAGCGTGTGCAATAGGCCCATGAAGCGCGCGTCTGGATCTTTTCCGTTGGCCGCGGGTTGCCTTAGCATTTCGCGGAGCATGTGCAGGATCCAGGTTCCCTTTGCGTAGATGACTACGTTGTAAGCGTCGGGAGAGCGCGAGGAGATCAGGCGCCGTCCGGCGATGACGGGACCAATCTCCGCGGGGATGCGATCCTCACCTTCCGCTTTCGTGGTCAGTCGTTTGCGGTAGTGGGTGAGCCAGGAGTTGAGCGGGTGGTCCTGATTTTTCTGCGAATCGGCAAATTGCAGCGCCAGATATTCGCTTATGGCTTCATCGATCCACTGATCCTGATACGACGACCAACCCACCACGTTGCCCCACCACTGATGAGCGACTTCATGAAAGGGCACCACATCGGTGAAAAAAGCGCGGCTTGTCGAGCTGAGCCCGGCGCGATATTGGGCTTCGTCGGGCAGGAAGGAAAAGGTGGAGAGATACAAAAGCCCGGGCCAACCCTGGCCGAAAGCGCCGGGAATCTGGGAGACGCCCAGATTCCGGAAGGGGAAAGGGCCGGAGTAGGTTTCGTAAAAGTGAATCGAGGAATCGATTTCGCGAGCCAACTGTTTCAGCAAACCGGCGGGGCTGGGGGGGAGCACGGGAAGGTCGTCGCCCATCTGGGGGTGCGCAATGGAAGTGTGCCGGGAGGCGTCGTCGGAATAGGCGGGCTTCGCCAGGCGAGAGCGCAGGAATTCCTCGAGTTGCTTGTTTGCGTAGACGTCAATGGCGTGGTTTTCGGAAGCCAGCGAACTGCTGGCGTATTCACCCAGGTTGAAGCCGGCCTGGGGAACCGGGATCTCCGTTTTCCACGTGGCTACACGCCAGTCGCCATCCTCGTGTTCCGCGGATTTTGTGCCGGTAGCCACCAACCGGAGCCGCTTCGGCCAGTGAAAGGTTAGATCGTAAAAAGCGAATTCAGCGGAATCGCCATAATGGGGATACCAACTCTCTCGTGCGCCGACGAACAGAACGCTGTTGCCAGCGTCTTCGATGACGTTGCCGGAATAGTGGAAATGAACCGTGAACGTCTTTCCTGGGGCGGGAGGCCTGGGAAAGAAAACAAGCAGAGAATCCTGGCCGCGAGAGTTAATCTCCTGCTGGGTTAGGCCTTCATTTTGAAAGAAAGGAAGCGCTTCGCCATTGTCACCAGTGATGGAGGTGATCTTGAGCGCGCGCGACAACTGGACGCCGAGAAACTGCTGCGCGCCGGCGGCCGCGCGAAATTCAATGGAGGCGCTGGCTTCCATCGAATGGTCGGGATGAATCGTGGTGTCAATGGTGTAGCGGATGGCGTCCATGCCCATTGAGAAACCAGTTGAGTCGGGCATGCGGTAAGAACTCCAGACGTCGTAGTAGGTGACTTTGCCAACGGTGCGGGGCTGGCCGAGGCTGAAATTTTCGTCCTGCATGTTGTCAACGAGGATGTCGAGCGGGCCGGTGAGGACGCCATCGATGCCTGCATGGAAGAACGGCGCCGGGGGATTCGAATACTTTTCGACCAGGATGCGCAAGGAGTGAGAGGGGTTCAGACGATCGAGATTGGCTCCCCAAAGGCCCGCGAACTGCTCGTCGACGGCCGGCGTCAAGCCGGCGCGCTGGAGTTCGTGCAGCAGATCCTGTTCGGTGCCGTCGGTGAAACGCACGTAGGCGGAGAGAAACTGTTCGTCGAGAACGGGGGCGCCGAGGAACCGCGCGACCTGCTGCTTTTCCACCGGGTCGCGGGGCAGCGCCACAATGTGGCCTATCCCGGAAAAGACGAAACCGGTAACGCGGCCTTCAAAAGACTGGAAGAAAGCGATCTTCCCATCCTGAAAGGCCAGCACAGTATCGGACTTGCGGAGTTCCACGCGGTCCTTGGCGGTCACGGTGTAAACGTGCTGCGAATCGATGGCCAGAGCATTGAGAGCGGCGAGAAGTTCGCGCGGGGAAGAATCCGCCGCCACGCAAAGGGAAGGGAACAGGACGCCAAAAACCACCAAGAGGAGACGAAGCCGCATGAAAAGAGTGTAGACACATTCGGCATGCAGGGACAAGGCGGACGGCGCAGCTTTCCTCGAAGAGTTAAAATGATTGAATGCGCGGTTTCGTGAATTCGCTTCCGAGAGTGCTGTTGATGCTGGTGTGCGCGCTGCTGTTTGCGGGCGCGGCGCGCGCGGACAAGATTGTTTTGAAGAATGGCCGGAAGATCATCGCCTACAACGTGGTGGAGGACGGGGACAAAGTCCGCTACGAAACTTCCGCGGGCCAAATGGCCCTGCCCAAATCGATTGTGGATCACATCGAAAAAGGGGGATTCCTGCCGCTGATGGGATCGCCCGCCGCCGCGGCGGCAAGCCTGAACCTGGAACCTCCGGAACCGGCCGTGACGGCAGACGACTCCGAAATCGAGAAAAGCGCGGTGCACGACGGTTCGGTGGACCGCAACTATATCAACAATCTGGAAACTGGAGCGGCTGGCGGCGGAGAAAAGGCGGTACAAGCGGCGCGGGCGCATCATGCCGCTTCGCGGTTTGAAATGTCCCGTGGCGACCTGGAGAAAGCGTTGGCGGATGCGCGGGCGGCAGTGTTTTACACGCCGGAAGATCCGGCGGCGCTGATGGAGCTGGCTTATGTGTATCTGCGGCGGAGCGAGTTTAAGCAGTCGCTGGAGTATCTGGAGCGCGCAAAACGCTATGCGCCGAAAAGCCCCGACGTCTACAAGCTGGAAGGCTGGACGTACTACGGGCTGAACCGCCCGGACCAGGCCGTTGCGGCGTGGAAAAAATCGGTGGAGCTGCGGCCCGATTCGGAAGTGCAGGCGGCGTTGGACAAAGCGCTGCGCGACAAGAACGAGGAAGAGAACTACAGAGAGAATGAGAGCACGCATTTCCAGCTGAAGTACAACGGGGCGGCGGAGCCGGGGCTGGCGAGGGAGGTGCTTCACACGCTGGAAGGACATTACCAGCAGATCGAATCGGAGTTGAATTTTTCTCCGCCGGATCCGATCGGCGTTGTTTTGTACACGCAGGAAGGATTTGCGGACATCACGCGAGCGCCGGGCTGGGTGGGGGCGCTGAACGATGGGCGGATTCGCGTGCCAGTGCAGGGGTTGACTACGGTGGACTCGGAATTGTCGCGGGTTTTGCGGCATGAGTTGACGCACAGCTTCATTCAACAGAAAACGCATGGACGCGCGCCGACGTGGATTCAGGAAGGCATGGCGCAGTGGATGGAAGGGAAACGCAGCGACGAAAACGCTGCTGGGTTGCTGCAGGTGTATAACGCCGGAGAGGCCGCGCCGCTGGCGCAACTGGAAGGTTCGTGGATGCGGCTGCCGGGGCCGATGGCGAGCTATGCGTATGCATGGGCGCTGGCGAACGTGGAGTACATTGTGCAGACGCAGGGGATGGGGGATATCGAACGAATTCTGGACCGGTTGGCGGGCGGGACCGCGACCGAGCAGGCGGTGCGGGAAGTGCTTCATGACGATTACGCGGATTTAATGCAGGCTACGGCGGAGTACCTGAAGAAAAATTACGGAAGATAAAAATTCTTCGATTTGCCACTCGGGCCGTCCAGGCCTGGGGTTTTTTCTTTTCACATTTTGAGCTTGCCGGCGTGGTGGAAGGCCTCACCCCTGAAGGGGTGAGCTACAAAATCATCATGGCTCAAGGCGATTAGTCGGCCAGCAGAGCCGCGAGGAGGGCGGAGCGCTGGGGCATGGTGTTGATGAGGACATGCTCGTGAGTGGCGTGGGCGCCGTCGCCTACGGCGCCGAGGCCGTCGAGGGTGGGGATGCTGAGGGCGGCGGTGAAGTTGCCGTCGGAGCCACCGCCGGCCGCGGCTTCGCCGAGGGGAAAGCCGAGCTCACGGGCGATGGCTTTGGCGCGGGCGAAAAGAGGGGCGCTGTGTTTGCGTTCGAGTGGAGGGCGATCGAAACCTCCGCGAATTTCGAGTTTTGCGCCGCGGTGCACGGGTTTCATGGAGTGAAGGCGCTTTTCGAGGGCGCGCATATCGGCTTCGCGCCAGGCGCGGAGATCGAGCGTGGCGTGGGCGCGGTCAGCGATGACGTTGGCGCGGGAGCCGCCGGAGACGATGTCGGCGTTGATGGTGACGCCGCGGCGAAGGTCGTTCCATTTTTCCAGGCGGCCGATTTGCGCGGCGAGTTCGTGGACAGCGTTGATGCCTTTTTCGGGAGCGAGTCCGGCGTGAGAAGCGCGGCCGTGGATAATGAGTTCTGCTTCGCCGACTCCTTTGCGGGAGGTCTTCAGCAGGCCGCGGGGGCCTAGCGACGGCTCGAGAACGAAGACCGCATCACTGCGCGCGGCTTCCTCTTCAATCAACTTGCGGGAAGATTCGCTGCCGATTTCTTCGTCGGAGGTCCAGAGAAAGATCAGGCGTTTTTGTACTGGCGCCTGCAGTTCGCGAATGGCTTCGAGGGCGAAAAGCGCCTGGACGATGCCGGCTTTCATGTCGAACGTGCCGGGACCATAGGCTTTGCCGGCAGAGATGCGAAAGGGCATTTTGGCGAGAGTGCCGGTGGAATAGACCGTGTCATAGTGACCGAGGATTAGGAGTTGGGATTTGGCCCGCCTCTCGGATGGTTTCCAGACCACGCGGAGGTGATCGCCGCGGTGTTTCTGCCGGATGATTTGCGCGATGGTTCCGTGGTGCAACCATTTTTCCGCGAGGAGTTCGCAGCAACGGTCCGTGGGCTCTTTTTCCAGGCTGGGAGATTCGAGCAGCGTCAGCTCGCGCAGCGTCTCCAGCATCTGCGGGAGCCGTTTGCGCAAGTAGGGGAGGAAAGGCAGCCGGGCCATGGAAAGGGCATGGTAGCACGGGTGAGAGGATCCGATTGGGATGAACGGCGCCCGTTGAAGCCCTGGCACGACAAAATGATAAGCTGTCCGGCGGGCCGAATACCCTATAATAAGAGGTTTGCGAACAGACGGAGGGAGCCTATTCTTTGGCCATGAGCGACACACAAGAGGGAACGCAGCTCGACATCAACGAGATCCAGAAATTCCTGCCTCACCGGTACCCGTTCCTGCTGATCGATAAAATTGTAGAGATGGAGCGCCTGAAGCGCATCGTTGCGATCAAGTGCGTCACGATCAATGAAGGATTTTTTCAGGGGCATTTTCCGGGCAAGCCGGTGATGCCGGGCGTGCTGATTCTGGAATCAATGGCGCAAGCAGGCGGTTTGTTGCTGCTGCAGGAAATTCCGGACCGCGAAAAGAAATTGCTGTATCTGGCTTCGATGAACGACGTGAAGTTCCGGCGGCCAGTGGTACCCGGCGACCAGTTGCGTATTGAGGTGAACGTGGTGGCGTGGAAGGGCGATCTTTGCAAGATCGAAGCGAAGGCGTTCGTTGAAGGAAATCTGGCCACCGAAGCGAAGATGATGTGCGTAATGGCCGACCGGGAAAAGCCCGCAAGCGCGTAAATGGCGATCGGGACAAACATTCATCCGCAGGCGATCGTTTCCGGGGAAGCGAAACTCGGCGCGGACGTACAGATTGGCGCGTTCGCGGTGGTCGGGCCGGGCGTGGAACTGGGCGACGGCTGCGTCTTGCATGAGCACGCGGTGGCGCGGGGCCCATCCACATTTGGCGCGAACAATGTGTTTCACCCTTTCTGCGTGATTGGCGGCGATCCCCAGGACTACACTTTCCGCGGCGAGCGCGTCGAACTACATGTGGGCTGCAGGAATATTTTTCGCGAGCATGTGACCGTCAGCCGGGGAACCACGAAGGGTGGCGGGATCACGCGGATCGGCAACGATAATTTTTTTCTTTCGTACTCGCACGTGGGGCACGACTGCCAGATCGGCAGCAACACGCTGTTCGTGAACGGCGCCACGCTTGCCGGGCACGTGACAGTGCAGGACTTTGTGACCTTGGGGGCGTTTTCGCCGGTGCACCAGTTTTGCCGGCTGGGGCGGTATGCGTACATCGGCGCCGCCACGGTGATTACGCAGGATGTGCCGCCTTTTTCGCTGATCGTGACGGAGCGGGAGACGCGGTGCTTTGGGCCGAACACGATCGGGCTGGAGCGCAAAGGATTTTCCGGGGAGCGCATCAAGGCGCTACAAAAGGCGTTTCGCGTGCTGACCCGTTCGAAGAAGAACACTTCGCAGGCACTCGATGAGATGCGAAAGAGCATGGCGGAATCCGCCGACGTGAAGGAATTGGTGGAGTTCGTGGAAAAGGCCGAACGCGGCATCGTGAAGTAATACTGACCGGAAATTCATGCCAGAGACAACGCAAGCGAATACCGTGCAAGGCAGCCCCGGCTGGGGCCTGATCGCGGGGAACGGCCGGTTTCCGTTCCTGGTTCTGGAAAGCGCGCGCAGCCAGGGAATCGAGATGGCGGTGATTGCCCTGAAGGAAGAGGCTTCGCCGGAGTTGGAAAAAGTCGCGAAGCGGCTGCACTGGGTAAGCCTCGGCGAGTTAAGCAAGGCGATTGAGCTGATGCAGAGCGAAGGAGTGAAGCAAGCGGTGATGGCGGGGCAGGTGAAGCACAACAAGATTTTCAGTTCGATTCGCCCGGATTGGAAGCTGGCGAAGCTGCTTTTTGCCCTGCCCCGGAAAAACACGGATTCGCTGATTGGCGCCGTGGCCAAGGTGCTTGAGGAAGAGGGCATTCATTTGGTGGATTCGACGCTATTTCTGAAGCCCCTGCTGCCGGAGGCAGGCGTGCTGACGCGCCGCGCTCCCAGTGCCCAGGAAGCCGCGGACATGGAGTATGGGCTGGGCATTGCGCGGCACATTGCAGCGAAAGATATCGGGCAAACCGTGGTGGTTGCGGAGAACGCTTGCGTGGCTGTGGAAGCGATGGAGGGTACCGACGAAACGATTGCGCGTGCGGCACGCTTTGCGAATGGACGGCCGCTGGTGGTCGTGAAAGTGAGTAAACCCGGGCAGGACATGCGCTTCGATGTACCCGTGGTCGGATTGCCCACCGTCGAATCCATGAAGATGGCCGGGGCGACAGCGCTGGCCATCGATGCAAACCGCACGCTCCTCTTTGACAGGGAAAAACTGATTGCCATGGCCAATGATGCCGGGATCGCCATACAGGCCTTTCCGCTTGTACAAGCGGCGGAACCCTCGGGCGATACGCGGGGAATGAACAAGGGATGAGCGAGCGGCGCGCGGCAGGGGACGGCGGCAAGATTCGTGTGGCTGTTGTGGGCGCAGGCGAATTCGGTCGGAATCACGCGCGGGTGTACCGCGAGATGGACGGCGTTGAACTGGTTGGCGTGCTGGACCAGAACGCGGCGCACGCGCAAGCGATCGCGCAAGAATTTGGAACCCGGGCGTTCAAAGGTATTGAAGAGCTGCAGGGCGTTGTGGATGCGGCGAGTGTGGCCGTGCCGACCGTGGCGCACGCCGAAGTTGGCTGTCGGCTGATGGCGCTGGGTATTGACATACTGGTGGAGAAGCCGATGGCGGCTTCGCTGGCGGAAGCGGATGCGCTGCTCGAAGCGGCACGCCGCCACCAGCGAATTCTGCAGGTCGGGCACGTGGAGCGGTTCAACCCGGCGGTGATTGCCGTGGAGCCGATCCTGAACCGGCCGCTTTTTTTTGAGGTTCACCGGCTGGGCGTTTTCACCCCGCGCAGCCTGGACGTGGAAGTGATCTACGACCTGATGATTCACGACTTGGACATTCTGCTGGCGCTGGTGAAAGAGCCGGTGACGGAAGTGAAGGCGGTAGGAATTCCGGTGCTGACCGACAAGGTGGACATCGCCCATGCGCGGATCGAGTTTGCGGGCGGCGCGGTGGCCAATGTTACGGCCAGCCGGGTTTCCACGGAGCGCGTGCGCAAGATGCGATTTTTTCAGCCCCACGAATACATTTCGCTCGACTACGCGCGGCGAGATGCACTGCGAGTCGGCGTCAAAAAGCCTGGGCCGGAGCCCGAGTTTGGATTTGAGAAGCTGACGGCACCGGCTGTCGAACCCCTGCGTGCGGAGCTCGAAGCGTTCGCGGCGGCGGTTCGCACCCGGATTGCTCCGAAAACGGACGGGGTGGCCGGGCGGGCGGCGCTGGAGCTGGCAAGCCGGGTGATGCAAAGCATCCGGGAGCATGATGAGCGCGTCAAACCTGTTACAAAGGGGCCTGATGCCAAAGGGCCAGATGCCAGAGGGGCTGTAGCCAAGCGCTATCCGGATAAAACGAGCCAATGATTCCCAGGACCCTAGTTCCCGTCGGTGCGCGTATGTCCGCCGAAGATGCAACGACGACGCGCCGGCGGCCGACGACGCTGGATGAACGCACGCTGGTGCCTTCGGCGCTGCCGCTTGTGCAGCTTGACGGGCGCACAACGATTCCCTCCAATTTGCCGCTCGATTCGATCGCCACGCGCGTGGTGGTGCCGCGCGACGTGAACGTGGAGGCGGTGCAACGGGAAGAGGTATCGCACCTGCCACCGCAGCCGACGGAGATGGACGAGCGCATCACGATTCCGGTTGGCGTGGCGCCGCCGGAGGAGTTCACGCCGCTGGGGCCGATTTCAGAGGATCTGGTCGAACCAGACCTTTTCCAGACAGGCGAAGCGGCGTTTCTGCCTCCGGAGTGGCGGGGGAAGCCGACGACGGAAGATCGCATTACGACGGTTGCATCCGTGGTCTTCCACATTGCACTGCTGCTGGTGCTGCTTTTCTCGCCGAAACTTTTTGGGCCGCACGTGCTCACCAAGGAAGAAGAAGAGATCGGAAGACGGCAGATGACCGTGCTGCTGCCACCGGGGGCGCTGGAATCGCTGAAACCGACGCCGGCCCCTGCGCCGCATGCGGCTGTGCGAGTCGATCCGCGGGTTATCAACAAGATCGCGCCGCCGGCGCCGACTCCGCCTCCACCGCAGCCGGTGCCCGCGCCGCCGAAACGGGAGTTGCCGAGTGCACCGACGCCGCAACCAAATGTGGCCGCTGTGCAGCCGCCACCGAATCCATCTCCTTCACGCGGGGATTTGCCGAAGCCGCCGGTGAAGCTGGAAAATCCGGACATGCCAGTACCGGAAAAGGGATTGATCCTGCCGAAGACCGGCGGCTCGGCGGGCGATTTGATTCGCGATGCGGCGCGGGGAACGAAGCCGAATTCGCCCGTGGCGATTCGGGGCGGGGGCCAAGGAGCTTCTGGCGGCGGTGGCCACGGCGGAAAGGGAAGTCACGGCGCCGGCATCGAAATGTTGACGGACACCGAGGGCGTTGACTTCAACGATTATTTCCGGCGGATTTATTACATCGTGAAAGGGAATTGGGAAGCGGTGATGCCGCCGTCTGTGAGTCTCGGCGAGCAGGGCATCGTCTCGCTGCACGTCAAGATCATGCGCGACGGAAGCGTTCCTGATCCCGAGCCCATAATGCTGTACGGGTCGGGCAAGGAGCCGCTGGACCGAGCAGCGGTCTCCTCGATCCGCGCGTCGAATCCTTTTCCGCCGCTGCCGGCGCAGTTCAAGGGGCCGTACATTGAAGTGCGGTACACCTACTATTACAACATTCAGCCGCCGAACCAGTAGAAGTGGCACAGGCACTCTTGCCTGTGCTGAGGTAGTTGCCAGTGGCGCGAATGCACAGCCAGGAATGGCTGTGCCACACTAGTTCCCTATGAAACTTTCGCGGCATCAGGTGATTGGCAGCGTGGTGCTGGCGCTAATTGTGCTGGCGGTGCTGGTGATGCGCGCTTGGCCGCTGCTGTTTCCCAAATGAACGCTCCCGCTGAAACTCCGCTCATTGCTATCGTTGGACCAACCGCTTCGGGAAAATCGGCGCTGGCGGTGTGGCTTGCGCGGCAACTTGATGGCGAAGTAGTGGCATGCGATTCGACGCAGCTCTATCGCGGCTTTGACATTGGTACCGCGAAGCCTACTGCCGAAGAGCGGCAGGGCGTGGCGCATCATCTGATTGATGTGCTGGACCCGCGGGAAGAGTCGACTGCCGGAGGTTATCGCGAACGGGCCGTGGCGGTGCTGGAGGATCTGCGCGCGCGAGAGCGGTTGCCGATTTTCACCGTGGGCACGGGGCTTTACCTGCGGGCGCTGCTAGAAGGGCTTGCCGACGTGCCGCTGCGCTCGGAAGAGTTGCGCGATCGGCTGTGGGCCAGCGTTGCGGCGCATCCGCCGGGGCATCTGCACCGCATCCTGGAGCGGATGGATCCGGAGTCGGCGGGAAAGATTGCGCCGGGCGACGAGCAGAAACTGATACGCGCAGTAGAAGTGTGCCTGCTGGCGAAGAAGCCGCTTTCGGAAGTGCATCGCGCGGGAAGAAATCCGCTGCGCGGCTGGCGGGCTGTGAAAATTGGTTTGTCACCCGAACGCGAAGCGCTGTATCAGCGGATTCATGCGCGCACCGACGCGATGCTTGCCGCCGGATGGATGGAAGAGATGCGCGGGCTGGTCGCCAGTGGGCTGCCTTCCAATGCGAAGCCGTTTGACTTCATCGGCTACCGCGAATTGCGAGCGGTGCTCAACGGTGAGATGAAACTCGAAGAAGCGAAAGCCGCGATCCAGCAAGCCACGCGACGCTACGCCAAGCGGCAACTGACATGGTTCCGCCGCGACGCGCAGATCCATTGGCTCGCCGGCTTCGGTCAAAACCTGGAAATTCAGCAGCAGGCTCTCGCATGGGCGCGGAGCCAATTCTAATCAGCCATTGTACCGATTGGAATTTTGCCCAGCGGCACTTTCACCAACTTCTAGATGTTCGAAGCCGAAGGGCAGGGGTAAACACCTGCCCGATTCTTGTACCTTGTGCCAGTTTCCACCGGATATACCGGGGCCTAGATTGCTGGGTACCGGCCCAAGGTGGAACTATGAACGACTTTGGCCCCTTGGTGAGCAAAGATTGGTATGCGCTGGGAAGCCTGGTTGCCCAACTGGGATTTCTGGTCGCGGCGGTCTGGTTTGCACGCAATTTTCTAAGAGCGATGAGAGCGTTTCAGGAGCAGATTGGGGCGCTGCTGAAGCTCTCGATCACGTCCTCGCCGAGTGAACGGCAATCCGCGAACACAGTTGCAAGGAATGTACTGGGGGAGGCAAGCCCGTATTGGCTTGCGCCTTCAATTTCCGAGCCGGTTAGCGCGCCGGAGGTTGTGGAGCGCGGGCCGGGCTTGTTTGCTGCCGGTTGGCAGCGGACGATCCATTGGTTGCGGGAGCCGATGGGCAGCGCCCAGGTGTCTTACCGGCGGCGCGTGATCAATTGGTTGCAGGCCCCGGCGGGACACTGAGACGTGATGTATAAATCGATTCAGGGAGAAAGAACGCTCGCCCGCCGCGGCGGGCGGCCGCTACAAAGACCTTAAATGGGAAGATGCTGCTGGCAGCAGCGACGAAAGCAGTAAAAAGGCAGGTGTCACATGGACGAGATGAAACCGAAGGAAACGAATTATTCGGGAGAGAGGGCACCGGTTGCGCCGGTGTCGGCGCCGGCGGAGGCGAGCATACGGGTTGCGCCGGCGGAAAATGCGGGGGCGGCTGCTCCGGCGGGGCACCCCTCGGGAATTGGGGGATTGCTGCAATTTGCGAAGGCTAATTTGCCAACTTCGCTGGCAGGTGTTGCGGCGTTTGTAAAGCGGACGAAGCGAGTATGGGTGATGACTGCCGGGATCATTATCGGAGTTGCGGCGCTGGTGAATTTGACGGTACGCGCAGCGGAATGGGCGAAGAACGCTCGCGAGCGAAGACAGCTCCATGCAATTGCGACGTTGACGCCCGATAGCTTGTTCGCGCGCTGTGGCGCCGCGGCCGGGGACGAGACCAAGGAAGTGTTTCCCGTCGTGATGCGGACGCTGACCTATCAGCCGCGCGGCGGCGACAAGCTGGTGATTTCCTTCAGCCGGACGGCGGAGGAAAAGAGCGACTGGGTGTTCCTCTCGCTGCAGAACGAGAACGGCGCCGTGATTGACAACACGCCGGAAGCGAGGATTGCCGCGCTGCCTTGTCTGGACTCGAAGAAGTAGTTTCCCCCTGCGAGAAAATCCAGTGTTCGGTTCAAGCTGGCGCGCCGGCCTGGCCCAGCACGTTTGCGAACACATTCTGGTCAACGTTGCCGCCGGTGGCGATGAGGGCTACGCGTTTGCCTTTTAGCGTGGACAATTCTTTTGTGGCGGCGGCCAGGGCTGCTGCGCCGGCTCCTTCGACTACGTTGTGGGTGTCAGTGAACATGCCGCGCATGGCGGCGGCGACTTCGTCATCGGTCACGCGGGTAATGTGGTCGACATTTTCGAGCATGATCGCGAGGGCTTCCTCGTTTCCGAGTCGGCAGGCGAGGCCGTCGGCAAGCTTTGTCGTTGCCGGTGCCTCTACGATTTTTTTCTGCTCCAAAGACAAGGCGTATGTCGGGGCCTGATCGGAGACAACGCCAATCAGCTTAGTCTTGAGTCCCAGGGCATTTCGCACCGCAGCGGCGGAGCAGATTCCGGAGCCCATGCCGATGGGAACGTAGGCCACATCAATCCCAGGGACAGCGGTGAAGAGTTCCAGCCAGTAGGTCGCGATACCTAGCACGATGTCGCGGTGATAGGGCGGCACGAGATGATAGCCGAGCTCCGCCGAGAGCCGCCTGGCGTGCTCAAGTGAGGATTGAAAATCTTCTCCGTGCTCAATAAGCTTCGCGCCTTGGGCGCGCATAGCGGCGTTTTTCGCGGAGCTGTTCCCGTGGGGCACCACGATCACGCATTCCAGTTTCTTGCGTTGAGCGGCCAGCGCCACCGATTGGCCGTGATTCCCGCGTGTCGCGGCGATCAGGCCGCGGATGCCAGGCTGGCGCTTGAGGAGCTCTTCCGCGTAGACGATCGCGGTGCGCGCTTTGAAAGCGCCGATGGGCGTGTGGTTTTCGTGTTTCACCCAGACTTCGGTGCCAAGCCGATCACAGAGCAGCGGCCAGCGATACTGCGGTGTCGGCAGCATCAGGCGGTAGACGAGTTCCGCCGCCGCGCGTACTTCGTCCAACCTTGGCAAAGTCGCCGTAGCCTGTCTCGCTTGTCCGATGCTCATCGCGGCACCCCCTGGCTTTCTGCGTTCTTCGGGCTGCTGTAGGAATTGTGCAGGCAAGCAAGCCGACGGCTAGCTCCACATTGGCCTGTCCGGCCCCTTTTTCTATTGGCGGCGCCTTGTCCACAGGCGACCAGAGATGCGGTTACGCCGAGGCGGGGGAATGGACGTATAATTGGGGCGACGAGGCGGGGCGTTTCCGCTCGACGGGCCTTCCGCGCGAATGCGATGACGCAAGATCATTCATGAAAACACAGCATAAGATTTCTTCAGCGGAACGTGTGTTGCTTGTGGGGGTGGGCTGGAAGCGCGCACCGCGTTTTCCCGGAATGCCAGCGGGAGAGCAGGGGAGGGAATCTTTGGCGGAACTGGTAGAGCTTACAGAGAGCGCCGGGGGCGAAGTGGCGGGTACCCTTTTTCAGATCCGCGATTCGGCGGATCCAGCGACTCTGGTAGGACGCGGAAAACTGGAAGAAATTCGCGCCGCCGCAAATGCATACAACGCAGCGCTGATTATTTTCGACAGCGACCTTTCGCCGGTGCAGCAGCGGAACATCGAAGAGATTACCGAGCGGCGGGTGATCGACCGGACACAACTGATTCTGGATATTTTTGCTCGGCACGCGCGGAGCCGCGAAGGACAGTTGCAGGTGGAATTGGCGCAGCTCAATTACCTGCTGCCGCGATTGACCGGGCGGGGCGCGCAGATGTCGCGTCTTGGCGGCAAAAGCGGAGGCGGCGGTTCGGGCGGCGCGGGCGGAGGGGCGGGACGCATCGGCGTGCGCGGTCCTGGCGAAAAGAAATTGGAAACGGACCGGCGGCGGATTCGCGACCGCGTACACAAGATCGAAGGAAGCATCGATGAGGTGCGCAAGCAGCGGGCGCTGCGGCGGGAAGCGCGGAACGCTGTGCCGCTGGGCACGGTGGCCCTGGTTGGTTACACCAACGCCGGAAAGTCCACATTGTTCAACGCGCTGAGCCAGGCGGAAGTGCTGGTGTCCTCGCGGATGTTCGCGACGCTGGATCCGACGATTCGCGCGATTCGGTTGCCGTCGAACCGGAGGATACTGGTGTCGGATACGGTGGGATTCATCCGTCAGTTGCCGAAGGGGCTGATCAAGGCGTTTCGCGCCACGCTGGAGGAAGTGCAGGAGGCGGCGCTTTTGCTGCAGGTGAGCGACATTGCGAACCCTCACCACGACGAACTGGAAGAGGAGGTCGAAAAGATTCTGGATGACCTGGGAGTGAAAGAGACGCCGCGATTGCGCGTTTACAACAAAGTGGACCAGTTGGACGCCGACCAGCGGCACAACCTGGAAGCGGCCAGCCGGCGGAATGGGAATGGCGATGAGCCGCCGGTGCTGGTTTCCGGACTTACGGGAGAGGGCCTGGACGAATTGCTGCGGGGAATTGACGCCGCCCTGCCGATGGATCCCATTGTGAAGCTTTCGCTGCACATGCCGTTGAGCGAGGGGCGGTCGCTGGCGCTGATCCATGCGCTTGGCCGAGTGCTGCATTCGCAGGTGAGCGATTCGCACATGGATATGGAAGCGGAGGTGCCGCAAAGCATCGCACGGCGGCTGAAACTAAACACCTTTGCCGCCGCGGGAACTTCCAGGGCAAATTCTGCGTATCATGGAGCAAGAGAGGTCAACTGATCATGGCTGCTTTCTTCCTGTGGTGCCTGCTGCTGGTGTTTTGCTGGCCGATTGCACTGCTGGCGCTGATTGCGTATCCGTTTGTATGGCTGCTCCTGCTGCCTTTCCGGATCCTGGGAATCGCGGTGCATGGAGTTCTGGCGTTTTTGAGGGCCCTGTTCTTCCTGCCGGTGCGGATATTGCGCGGCCCGCACGCCATTTGAAAATGTGGCCGGATGAGATCTAGTCACTTCTGAGTAACTCCGAAAATTCTCGCAAATGTTAAAGGAATATGACACTTTTGCGGGCGGTGTGCCCCGTGGCAGGCGCGCTCTGGCTTGTGGAAAAAATTGTGGAAACTCTGGCTGCCCCATCTTGCAGCAGTGACCACTGATCTGCATTAAGGCGAATCAGCGATGCCTTCGTGTCCTGTAACATGTTATAAATACAATACTTATTTTGACTTCGGGCAGGTGCGTTCCAATCCAGAAGCTCGCTTGGGGGCGATCTTCGGAAAACGCTTTTGCACAGGTTTGCAGCAGGGGTGTTACGAAAGAGTATCTATAGCTGCGCCGACAAGCGAACACCGTTAGTTATAACTGAGTACTGCCCTACCGCCGAAACCCTGTGAAAAGGCGCTACGTTGACGCATCCGTAGGTGGAGTCTATAGTGGCCGAGGCGGCTCCGAAAGGCCGGAAAGCGGCCTTGAGGCACGCCCGACTATGAACCTGCCGAATTTTCTTACAGTCCTGCGGATCTTCTTCGTGCCGGTGCTGATTGTGGTGCTGCTGACGAGAAGCCCCAACGTGGTTTTATGGGGTTTTCCCATGCATTTTGAGGTGTGGGGTGTGCTGATCCTGCTGGCCGCGGCGGCCACAGACTGGGCGGACGGTTATTTGGCGAGACGCAACCGGCAGGTGACCACGCTGGGCATATTGCTTGACCCGATCGCCGACAAGCTGCTGATTTCGGCGGCGTTCATTTCCCTGGTGGGCATGCACGATTCGAGCGGTCATTCCCTGGTGGCGCCCTGGATGGTGGTGATCATTATAGGGCGGGAGTTCACGATTCTGGGTTTGCGGAACATTGCGTCGGCGGAGGGCTTCACCATCGCGGCGTCGGCCCTGGGAAAAACGAAAATGGTGCTGCAGGTTTGCGCCGTGGCAGTGCTGATTGTTGGAGCGCGCCATCCCTCGATCCGGCCGGTGTCCACGGTTCTGTTGTGGCTGGTAGTGATCAGCGCCATTGTTTCCGCAGCGCAATACTTCTACCGCTTCTGGAACCAACTGGACGACCGCATCAAGCAGCGGCGCAAGTTGAGCATGTTGGAGTCGCAGAAGAAGCAGCAGGATGCCGTTCCTCTCTGAAGAAGACCGGAAAGCGATTCTGGATCTGGCGCGCCAGGGCGTCGTATATGCGGTGCGCCACGAGCGGCCGCTATCCACCTATCCCACCACCGGAATTTTCGCCGAGCGCCGCGGACTGTTCGTGACACTGCACGTCGCGCAAAAACTACGCGGCTGCATCGGAGTGATTGAAGGCTTCACCAATCTTGGGGAAACGCTGGCGAGATGCGCCGCGGATGCCGCGCTGCACGACCCGCGCTTTTCCCGGATGCGTCCGGAAGAGATGGCCGGGCTTGAGATCGAAGTATCACTGCTCTCGCCGCTGGAGCCGATTCGCCCCGAAGAGGTGGAAATTGGAATTCACGGACTGCTGGCGGAGCGCGGGACGCGGCGGGGATTGCTGTTGCCGCAAGTCGCCGTCGAGCACCGGTTGAGCCGAGAGCAGTTTCTGGCGGAAACCTGCACAAAAGCGGGGCTGCCGCGAGAGGCGTGGAAAGAGGCGGAAACGAAGCTCTATGGATTCCGATGCGAAATCATCGCCGAGCCAAGCCGCCGCCCGCCGGCGTAAAAACAAAGCCCGCGCCAATAAGGAAGCGCGGGCTGCAAAAAGAGAACTTGAGCAGGGATTATTCGATTTCGACGTAATCGCCGGCGTACAAGGTATTTTTGCTGTAGGTGATGAACACGGCGCAGGCATTGCGCGTGACGTTCATGACGATGCCTTCGCCAATGACATTGCGCGGGATGTCGTTCCACTTGTACTTCACCGGCGTGCTGCCGAATCCATACATGGTGTACTGGTAATCCGGGAAATTCTCCGAGAATTCCGCCGTCGAGCCCTCGTAACGGAAAACGCGGAGATAATCTCCGACTTTCACGCCCTGATTGGTGCCCAGATTCACGTAAACCGTGGAGTTCTTTCCGTACGTTTGCGTGAATTCCCGGCCGACGACCAACATGCCGACGGACTTGCCGCTGACGGGGGCAAACTCGTTAAACTTCTCTGCCGGTTTGTATGGGGGGCTTGGGCGCTCGGCCATGGGGAGAGCAATGTCACCGCGCTGCAAATAGTCACATGAAAATTTAACAATAGCGATGGAAGAGTTGGGTTCGACCGTGGTGACCTGCACCTGGCCGGCGTCAACGTATTGCGTACCCATCGCTTTCAAAAGCTTCTCCTGCCACTTAAACCAGTGGACCTCGTTGGGATCCTTATCCGGGCGAATGATGGAATAACGATCGCCGACGCGAACGCCCTGGGCGGAACCTCGATTGATGTACACATAGTCGTTGCTGCTAAACACAATCTTGTTGTCGGACTCCTGGCCGGACATGATGTGCACATCCGTGGGAATCTTTTCGTCGGTGACGAAACCCGAGCAGTAGGTCGCCGAGTAGTCCGGGGAAGTGGCTTCGGCGACGGGATGGCTCGCGTTGATCACCTGCACCTGAGCCGTGTTTTGGGCCGAAGCGCCAAGGGCCAGCATCAAGCTGGCGAATGACATTGCAGTCGCGATTGCGCGCATTTTCAGCACTCCTTCATTTCACGCCGGTTAAGGGCCGTGCGGGGACTTGCATCATTGAAACTAACAAGGGCACCGGGTGGCGTCAACAAAATGGGTGGGAGCACTTTCCATATTTGCAAAGGTGCTTTAGATGCCGTATTTTCAATGGATTGGGGGTAGTTTTTCATGCCAGAGGCGTTTGGAAAAGGAGTCGCGCGGCTTTGCGGCGTGCTGGCGGCGGCCACTGCCCGCGAATTGCGGCTGCTGCTGGGCCAGGCGCTGCGTGAAACTCCAACCGCGGAGATCCGCCTGGATTGGCTGAAGAACGACCGCGAGCGTCGTGGTTTCCTGAAATGGCTGAAGAAGCATCCTCCGCGAAAGGCGCAGTTGATTGCCACCTGTCGGCGGCGCGTTGGTGGCGGGGAGTTCGCGGGTGATGCGAACGAAGAACTCTACTGGCTGATGCAGGCCAGGGAAGCGGGTTGCGCGTGGTGCGACGTGGAAGTGGAGACGCTGCGGGAGTTGCCGGGGAAAAGCGTACATGGTTACGCTGTGCCCGAGAAAGTCTTGTTGTCGATGCACGACTTTCGGCGAACGCCGGCTTTTCCGAAAAGGCTGGCGGTACCTGCGAGAGGCGGCGCGAGAGCCATTAAAGTTGCCGCGATGGCACGAAGCGTTTCGGATAGCGCACGGATTCTGAAGTTGGCGCGGAGTTCGCGCGATGTGGTGGCGATCGCCATGGGAGAGATTGGATTGCCGGCGCGAGTGCTGGCTCTACGTGAGGGAAGCGCGCTGGCGTATGCGCCGGTGGCCGCGGCTACGGCGCCGGGGCAAATTCCGCTGCGGGACTTGAAAGGGCTCTACCGGGCGCATGAATTGACGCGGGCAACGCGGGTGTATGGCGTAATCGGCAACCCGGTCGGCCATTCGCTCTCACCACTGCTGCACAACACGGGATATATCGCGGCCGGGAAGGACGCGGTGTATTTGCCATTCCTGGTGGAGAATCTGAAAGATTTTCTGAAGGCGTTGCCGGATTTTGGGGTGCGCGGATTCAGCGTGACCCTTCCGCATAAGCAGAAAATATTCTCGTATCTGGATGAGGTAGAACCGCTCGCGGAGAGAATCGGAGCCGTGAACACGGTGACCGTGCGCAAGGATGGGACGCTTTACGGAAGCAACACGGATTATGTGGGGGTTTTGCGCGCGCTGGAAAAGAAAATGACGCTCCGGGAGAGCCGCGTCGTGATTTATGGCGCGGGAGGTTCCGCGCGGGCAGCGGCGTTCGCGTTGGCTCAGGCCGGGGCGGAACTTTACGTTTGTGCGCGGCGGCCCGAAGCGGCGCGCAAGCTGGCGGAAGCCGTAAACGCGGAACCGATTTTACGTTCCGATTTGCGCGGGCTGGAGTTCGAAGTGGTTTTGAATGCCACGCCCATCGGGATGTACCCGCACGAAAAAGTTTCGCCCCTGACAGCAAGCGAGTTAAACTGTTCCTTAGTCATGGACCTCATCTACCGCCCCATACGGACCAAACTGCTGCGGCTGGCGGCTTCGCGGAAGATCGCCTGCGTGTCGGGTGCGGAAATGTTCCTCGCGCAGGGATTCGCGCAGTGGGAACACTGGATGGGCAGCAAGGCGCCGGAGTCCATCATGAGGAATGCCGTACTGCGTGCGCTGAAAAACGACGAAAACACGCGCTGGTGAACCATCCTCCCCGGATGTGCCAAGTAGTTCTCACTATTAAAAAAATTCAAAATGAGTTGATTTGAAGAGAGGCCATGATCCAGCCTTCATTTCAGGAATTCGAGCGGCTTGCCAAACGCGGGAACCTGATTCCCGTGTACGACACATTTTCAGCGGACCTGCTGACACCCGTTAGCGCGTATTTGCGGGTGGCGCAGGGGGCGCGGTATTCGTTTTTGCTGGAGAGCGTGGAGGGCGGGGAAAAGATTGCCCGCTACACATTTGCCGGAGCGAATCCGGAGGAGATCTTCCGGTACGCGAATGGCGCCTGCGTGCTGGAAAGCCGGGAACGCATCATCTGGGAAGAGCGCGACCCGATTACTTTTCTGCGCGAGCATATGGCGCGCTTCCGGCCGGTGCGCTTGCCGGGTCTGCCGCCGCTGGTGGCGGGCGCCATCGGGTATTTCAGCTACGACATGGTGCGGCTGATCGAGCGGTTGCCGAAGCGGTTGCGGGATGAAATCGGATTGTTCGATGCGGTGCTGATGTTCTATCACGGGATTCTGGCGTTCGATCACGTGCAGCATCGTTTGTGGGTGGTGCGCAACGTTTATACCGACGGGCCGAAAAGTTTGCGGGCGAAATACGACGCGGCGGTGAAAGAGATCCGCCGCACGCGGGAGATGCTGGAAGAACCGGCGAAGGGCGAGAAACCGCGAAAGCCGGCCCGGGGCAATGCGCGGGCGCTGAAGGTTGCTTCCAACGTGAAACGCGGCGAGTACCTGGCCATGGTGAAAAGGGCCAAGCAGTACATCCGCGAAGGCGACATTTTCCAGGTAGTGCTGGGGCAGCGGTTTTCCGCGAGGACGAAAGCCGATCCGTTTTCGATTTACCGCGAGTTGCGGGCGCTGAATCCTTCTCCCTATCTTTTTTATCTGCAGCTGAACGACGTTTACGTGGTGGGTAGTTCGCCGGAAATGCTGGTGAAGGTGCAGGGCCGTGACGTTTTTTACCGGCCGATCGCCGGAACGCGGTGGCGCGGGAAGGACGAAGCGGAAGACCAGGGGCTGGAGCGCGAAATGCTGGCGAGCGAGAAGGAACGCGCGGAGCACATCATGTTGGTGGACCTGGGGCGGAACGATCTGGGGCGCGTGTGCGATTACGGGACCGTGCGGCCGGAAAAATTGATGACCGTGGAACGCTACTCGCACGTGATGCACCTGGTCTCCAGTTTGCGCGGCCGGTTGCGCGAGGATGTGGACTGCTTTGACGCGCTGATGTCGTGTTTTCCCGCGGGCACGGTTTCCGGAGCGCCGAAAGTGCGCGCGATGGAAATTATTGAAGAGCTGGAAAAAACGCGTCGGGGGATTTATGCCGGCGGGATTCTTTATCTGGATTTCGCGGGGAATCTGGATTCATGTATCGCGCTGCGGACGATGGTCATCAAGAATGGCGTGGCGCACATTCAGGCAGGCGGGGGTATTGTTGCTGATTCGACACCCGAAGGGGAATTTGACGAATCGGTGAACAAATCCAAGGCATTGCTGCGGGCGCTGGAGGCGGCACACGCCGCGGCTGGAAAAGGGAAGGGCAAATCGTGATTCTGCTGCTGGATAACTACGATTCGTTCACCTATAACCTGGCGCAATATCTGGGCGAACTGGGATGCCAGGTGGAAGTGCATCGCAACGACCGCATCAGCGTGGAGCAGATTGCGCAGCGAAAGCCGGAGCGCATCGTGATTTCTCCGGGGCCTTGCACACCTCAGGAAGCTGGGATCTGCGTGGAACTGATCCAAAAGCTGGCGGGGAAGATTCCAATTCTGGGAGTTTGCCTGGGGCACCAGGCGATTGGAGCCGCGTTTGGGGGAAAGATTATCCGTGCGCCGAAATTGTTCCACGGGAAGACCAGCCAAATCCGGCACGATGGGAGCGGCGTGTTTCAGGGTTTGCCGAATCCGTTTACCGCGACGCGTTACCATTCGCTGATCGTCGAGCGGAAATCGCTGCCGGCGGAGTTGCAGGTCAACGCAGAGACGGACGAGGACATCATCATGGGAATGCAGCACCGGCAGTATCCGTTGATGGGAGTACAGTTCCACCCGGAGTCCGTGCTGACGGAATCTGGCAAGCAGTTGTTGAAGAATTTCCTCTCCCTCTGACCTGTGAAGGTATTTGCGGTGACCGTCTTCTGAGGTGATCGTTACACCCAGAACGGGTTTACGGGGCAGGCGCTTTTCTCTTTGATTCGCGTCCACCTGAAGGTGGACGCTACACGTCGAATGCCATTTCGGGAAGAAAATGGTAACTGTAAAGTAATAAACAGCCCCTAATAAAAGTGGGGTATTACAGTAAAAATTATGTTGAATTAATAGTACTACATGTGTATTGTACCTGCCGCGGGTTGTCCCTCCTCTTTACCTGCCCTCGGAGGTAAGTCATGCACGTACTTCGCGGCGTCCTCGCGCTGTCTCTTGTTGTCCCTCTCTGTGCCTACAACTTGACTGTTTATGCCGGCGGAAAGCCGTTGGGGATTGTAACGCTGGCGTATGGTGCGCACCTGAACGCCTCGGACGCATTTGCGGGGCTGTCGGTCTTTGACGGGGAAAGCTTATCGACGGACGCAGAAGGAAAACTGAGCGCGCGCATCGGGAATAGTGTGGTTACGCTGATCGAACTTAGCACCGCGACTTTGCAACGCAATCGCCAGGGAGCGCATGTGGATCTGGATTCGGGTTCTGTGCATGTCTGGTCGGCGGAAACTAATCCGTTGGAGGTGCACGCGGAGGGCGCGTTGCTGCGGCCGCACGGCGCCCGGCAGACCCAAGCGCAGGTTCTGGTGTTTGCGCCGAAGACGCTGCAGATCACGACGCGGCAGGGAAGCATGGACTTTTTCTATGGGAAGGAGTTTCGGGTTTTACCGGAGGGGCAAACGTACCGCATCTACCTGGAATCGGAGGCCGAGCCGCAGGACCCGGCGGGGGCAGGCAGCGATGCGCAGAAAGCGGGGATGTCCACGGGGACGAAGGTAGCCTACTTCATTCTGGCCGGAGCGGGTGCGGGGCTTGCGGCGTGGGGGATCCACGATTTGATTGAGTCGCATAGTGGGGTGGAGAGTCCGGCGAAGCCGTGAGGGAGTTTCATGTCCAGCTGGGGACGCCATTTGGGAGAGTGGCGTTCCCCGGGGGAAAGCCCTACTTCGCAGGCGCGTGTTTGTGGGAAAAATCTTTCAGTTGATCAAGTTTTTCGCGGGCTTTGCCTGAGGCTACTGCTTGCCGCGCGAGTTCGGCGGCGGCGCGAAAATCTTCGGCTGCTCCTGTCACCACCAAAGCGGCGGCGGCGTTGGCGATGACGATGTCGAGGCGTGGCCCGGGTTCGCCGGCAAGCAGTGCATGAATGAGTTCGGCATTTTCCTGTGGAGTTCCGCCGCGGATCGATTCGAGAGGAGCGCGCGAGACGCCGAAATCTTCAGGGGTGACAGTGAATCGCCGGACGTAGCCGTCGCGGACTTCGGCGATTTGCGTTTCACCCGAGAGAGAGATTTCGTCGAGGCCGCCGGCGCCGTGAACGACGAAGGCGCGATGCGTTCCGAGTTCGGCGAGTGTTGCGGCGACGGTGTCAATTACCTCTGCTGAGAAAACGCCGAGCACCTGGGCTTCGGCACCGGCTGGATTCGTGAGGGGTCCGAGAAGATTGAAAACGGTGCGCTTCCCAATCTGCTGGCGTGCGGCCGCGGCGTGGCGCGCGGCCGCGTGAGCCGCGGGAGCGAACAGAAAACCGATGCCGATTTCACGCACGGAGCGGCCCGCGAGGGTCATGGGCAAGTCGATGCGCACGCCGAGAGCTTCGAGAACATCGGCGGAGCCGCTGCGGGAGCTGACGGAACGGTTGCCATGTTTGGCGACGCGGGCGCCGGCAGCCGCCGCGACGATTGCTGAGGCGGTGGAGATGTTGAAGGTACCGGTTTCGTCGCCACCTGTTCCGCATGTATCTACGAGTCCACTGGGGCGAAGCTCACCGGGTGCAAAAACCGGGGTGGCGTGCTTTCGCATAACCAGCGCAAACCCAGCAAGCTCCTCTACGGTGATCGGTCGCTGGTTAAGCGCCGAAAGCATGCGCGCAATCTCCGGCGTGGCGACGCGGCCGGAGAGAAGCTCTTCCATGAACGCTTCGGCCTCCGCAGGCGAGAGCTTGCGGGCTGCTTCCACTTTTTCAATCAAAAGTTGCGAGGCGCTGCTCATTCCCTTTGCCCCGGAGACTGCTCGCCTTGCTCGTGGTGGGCGAGTCAAGTAAACTTAACTGTTTTGCGAAGCCTCAAATTCTAACATCGGTGCACTGTCCCATCGTCGCACAAGATGTCGGTTCCGGTTGGGCCGGAGCCGCCCGAAAAGGCAGAACCTCAAATGAAGATCCATGAATATCAGGCAAAGGCCATCCTTGCGCGTTACGGGGTCACGACTCCGCGCGGGGAGGTGGCGTTCACGAAGGAAGAGGCGCGGGAAGCGGCGCAGCGTTTGAAGTCGCCGGTGGTCGTGGTGAAAGCGCAGATTCATGCAGGCGGGCGAGGCAAAGCCGGCGGCGTGAAGCTGGCGCGCTCGGCGGATGAAGCGGCGGAACTGGCTTCGAACATTCTGGGGATGACGCTGGTGACGCCGCAGACCGGGCCGCAGGGCCGCGTGGTTCGCCGGTTGCTGATTGAAGAAGGGCTGGATATAAAGCGCGAACTGTATTTAGGGCTCTTGATCGATCGCGAAACGGGACGCCCGGTGTTTATGGCCAGCGCGGCGGGCGGCATGGAAATTGAAGAAGTCGCCAAGGACAATCCCAACGCGATTTTGCGCGAGCACATTCACCCGGCGGTGGGGCTGCAACCTTATCAGGCGCGGAAGATTGCGTTTGGGCTGGGACTCTCCGGGGAACTGGCGACCGTGGCCACGCCATTTTTGCAGGCGCTTTACCGCGCGTTCATTGATACGGATGCTTCGATGCTGGAGATTAATCCGTGCGTGGTGACGGGCGACGGGAAGTTGATGGCGCTGGACGCAAAGATGACCTTTGACGACAACGGATTGTTCCGGCACAAGGATTTGCGCGAACTGCGCGATTTGGACGAAGAGGATCCGCTGGAAGTAGAGGCTTCGAAGTACGGGCTGAACTACATCAAGCTCGACGGCAGCGTGGCCTGCATGGTGAACGGCGCGGGACTTGCGATGGCGA
The DNA here is from genome assembly GCA_035935335.1 of Candidatus Acidiferrum sp. GTDB lineage: Bacteria > Acidobacteriota > Terriglobia > Acidiferrales > UBA7541 > Acidiferrum. The sequence goes on along the minus strand of DASYXF010000119.1, from coordinate 156,433 downwards.
CGATGGACATTATCAAGTATGCGGGCGGATCGCCGGCGAATTTCCTGGATGTGGGCGGCGGCGCTTCCGCGGAGCAGGTGAAGAACGCATTCCGGATTTTGCTGAGCGATCCGGAAGTGCGCGCGGTATTCATCAACATCTTCGGCGGGATTTTACGCTGCGACGTATTGGCGACCGGTGTGGTGGCTGCGGCAAAGGATTTGCACGTGAGCATTCCCGTAGTGGTGCGGATGGAAGGAACCAACGTGGAGAGAGGGCAGCAGATTTTGCGGGATAGCGGTTTGAATTTCACAATTGCCGATGGAATGAAGGACGGAGCGCAAAAGGTCGTCGCGCTGGCGGGAGGTGCGCGATGAGCGTTCTGGTGAATGAAAAGACGCGATTGCTGGTGCAAGGTTTCACGGGGCGCGAGGGGACTTTTCACGCCCAACAGATGATTGAGTATGGGACCAACGTAGTGGGCGGGGTGACGCCGGGGAAGGGCGGGACGAAACACCTGGAGCGGCCCGTTTTCAACACCGTGGCGGAAGCGGTGAAGGCTACCGGCGCGGACGCTTCGGTGATCTTTGTGCCGCCGCCGTATTCGGCCGATGCGATCCTCGAAGCGGCGGATGCGCAATTACCGTTGGTGGTGTGCATCACGGAAGGGATTCCAGCGCTGGACATGGTGAGGGTGGCGGAAGTGCTCAGCCGGTCGAAGACGCGGTTGATCGGCCCGAATTGCCCGGGAATTATTTCGCCGGGGAAATGCAAGATCGGAATTATGCCGGGGCGTATTCACAAGCAAGGGCACGTGGGCGTGGTGAGCCGCAGCGGGACTCTGACCTATGAAGCTGTACACCAATTGACGCAATTGGGCATCGGGCAATCCACATGCATCGGCATCGGCGGTGACCCGATCATCGGCACGTCGTTTCTGGACAGCATCAAGATGTTCAACGACGACCCGGACACACACGCGATCATTTTAATCGGGGAAATCGGCGGAAACGCGGAAGAGCGCGCGGCGGAATGGATCAAAGTGCATGTGAAAAAGCCCGTGGTTGGTTTTATAGCGGGGCAGACAGCGCCTCCGGGCCGGCGAATGGGCCACGCGGGGGCGATTATCAGCGGCGGACAGGGAACCGCGAAAGACAAATACGCCGCCATGAATGCGGCGGGAATTCAAACTGTGGAAACACCGGCGGATCTGGGTTCAACAGTGGCGGCTGCGCTGAAATAAGTTTTGCATCGGACGCGCTGGCATAAAAGCCAGCGCTACATTTCGTTAATTCCAGGGTAAGGAGAAATTTGTGGCAATCGAACGGACATTTGCGATTATCAAGCCGGACGCGGTTGGCCGGGGACAGCAGGGAGAAATTCTGTCGCGGATTCACAAAGCGGGATTCAAGATTGTCGCCATCAAATCGATGCGGCTGACGAAGGAAGAGGCGGGTGGATTTTACGCCGTGCACAAGGAGCGCCCATTCTTTGGCGAACTGACCGACTTCATGAGTTCCGGCAAGATTTTTGCGATGGTGCTGGAAGCGGACGGAGCCATCGCCAAGTGGCGCGACACGATGGGCGCGACCGACCCGAAGAAAGCCGCACCGGGAACGATTCGTCGCGATCTGGGCACCAGCATCGGCAATAATTGCACGCACGGTTCGGACGCGCCGGAGACGGCGGCGTTTGAAATCGGCTATTACTTTTCAGGCCTCGAACTAATCTAAGATCGCGGGCGCAGAGATGGAACCACTGCGGGAACTCGGACGGACACTGTTCTTCGTTGCGGGCGTTTTCGCAGTTGTGGGTGCATTTTTCTATTTCGGCGGAAAACTCCCGTTCCGCTTGGGGCGCCTTCCCGGCGACATCGTTCATGAAGGCGAGCACTCCACGTTTTACTTTCCCCTGGCGACCAGCATTTTGATTAGCGTCGGGTTGAGCCTTCTCCTGTGGTTGATCTCGCGCCTCCGGCGATAATGGTCTTGACTGGCGCATTGAGCATTAGCTAAGCTAGATTAGCTAACATGCCGACCGTAAAGATCCATCACGCTAAGACGCACCTCTCCCGGCTCATCGAAAAGGCCTGCCAGGGTGAGGAGATTATTATTGCCCGTGGCGAAGAGCCACTGGTCCGCCTGCAACCATTACGCGGCAAGAAGGGCCAACGCAAGCCGGGCAGCATGAAAGGAATCTTGAAAGTTGGTCCTGAATTTTTCGAGCCGCTTCCTGAGGACGAATTGAAATCCTGGGAGTAAAAAGTGCGTCTGCTGCTGGATACGCATGCCTTGTTGTGGTGGCTGGCCGACGACGATTCCCTCCCTGGGCTCGCACGGAAAAATATCAGCTCTCGCGCCCACACGATCCATGTAAGCGCTGCGAGCGCGTGGGAGATTGCGACAAAATACAGGATCGGCAAGCTTCCACAGGGTGCGGAACTTGCGTCACGATTCGATTCCATACTCGATTCCGAGTCATTTCAGACCCTTCCTATTTCAGGTCACCATGGAGTTCGCGCTGGACTGTTGCCCGGGCCGCATCGCGATCCGTTTGATCGCATGCTCATTGCGCAGGCACAATCGGAGGGATTGACGGTTGTGAGCAATGACAAAATATTCGATGAATACAAAATTCGACGGCTGTGGGATTAAGATGAGCCACCTGGGTAGTCAGGAGAGCCTGCAGAGAGTTCATTTGAACCTGATCGAACTCATAAAATTCCCGGCGAACATTGCATGAATCAGCTGACATTTAATTTGCAGCCGGAGCGGCGGATTTATACGGTCAGTGACCTGACGGCGCGGATCCGCGAGCTGCTGGCGAAGAATTTCACGGATGTGACCGTACAGGGGGAGATTTCGAATTGCCGTGGGGCTTCTTCCGGCCATTATTATTTCACTTTGAAAGACGAGCGGGCACAGGTGCGCTGCGTGCTTTTCAAGCAGCAACAGCGCGGGATGAAGTTTCTGCCCGAGGATGGAATCAAGGTGACTGTGCGCGGGTCGGTAAGCGTTTATGAGGCGCGCGGCGAGTATCAGATTTACGTGGAGTCGATCGAGCCGGCAGGGCGTGGGGCCCTGCAGTTGGCGTTTGAGCAACTGAAGAAGCGGCTGGAGGCCGAGGGCCTTTTCGATGCCAAGCGCAAAAAAACACTGCCGCTGCTGCCGAGCCGCATTGGGCTGATTACGTCACCGACGGGCGCGGCGGTGCGCGACGTGGTGCGTATTTTGAAGCGGCGGTTCCACAATGTTCACCTGACGTTGTATCCCGTGCGCGTGCAGGGGGAAGGCTCGGCGGCGGAAATTGTGACGGCGCTGGGCTACTTCAACAAGAAATTGCCGGTGGACGTGATTTTGCTTGTGCGTGGCGGCGGGTCGCTGGAAGATTTGTGGTCGTTCAACGAGGAGAGCGTCGCGCGTGCGATTGCCGGCTCTGCGATTCCGGTGATTTCGGGCGTGGGCCACGAGACGGATTTCACGATCGCGGATTTTGCGGCCGACATGCGAGCTTCGACCCCTTCGGCGGCCGCGGAATTGGTGGTGCAAACGCGGCGTGAGTTTGACAAGCATGTGATGGACATGCGCGCGCGGCTGGAAGGTTCGTTGCGCTACCGTTTGCTGGAGCTTTCCCGGCGCGTGCATGCGCTCACGGCGCGGAGTGGGTTTCGCCGACCTCAGGACCTGCTGCGGCAACAGCGGCAACGGGCGGACGAATTTACATCCCGGCTGGCGTTGGGATTGCGCGCGCGGCTGGAGGATTCACGCAAGCGGCTGAACAATGCTCGGCTGCGCGTGGCATCATTTGATTTTCGCGCGAAGATTGGCGTGCTGCGGCTGCGGCTGCAAAAGCGGGCGCAGGAACTGGGCATGCGGGAAGAGCGCTTGCTGCGCTTGAAACGCGAACGCTGGGAGCGGTTGACGCTGCAATTGCAAGAACGGGGCCCATTGAAAGTTCTCGAACGCGGCTACGCTATCGCCATCGACGCTGCCGGCAAAGTGCTCCGAGACGCGGAGCAAGTACAGATCGGCGACGCCGTCACCCTCCAACTCCATCGCGGTCGATTGATCTCTGAAGTCAAAAAGAAGGAATAGCGAGAACGATTTATTCTTCTTCGCCGCCGTCGACTTTGAGGACGGCTAGGAAGGCTTCCTGGGGAATGTCGACCTGACCGACTCGCTTCATGCGCTTTTTTCCTTCTTTTTGCTTTTCGAGGAGTTTGCGTTTGCGGGAAATATCGCCGCCATAACACTTGGCGAGAACGTTTTTGCGGATGGCGGCGACGGTTTCGCGGGCGATGACGCGGCTGCCGATGGCGGCCTGGATAGGGACTTCGAACATCTGGCGGGGAATCAGTTTGCGGAGGCGCGTGACGAGATCGCGGCCGCGCTCGACGGCGAATTCGCGATGAATAATTAGCGCAAGTGCGTCTACGGGCTCGCCGCCGACGAGAATATCCAGCTTAATCAAATCCGATTCGCTGTAGCCGGCGAGGTGATAGTCGAGCGAAGCGTAGCCGCGCGAGACACTTTTCAGACGATCGTAGAAGTCGAGGACGATTTCGTTCAGCGGCAGTTCGTAGGTGAGCATCACGCGCGTGGGCGAGAGATATTCGAAATTTTTCTGGGTGCCCCGCTTGTCCTGGCAGAGTTGCAGGATGCCGCCGACGGATTCGTCATTGGTGATGATCATCGCCTTGATAATGGGCTCTTCGATTTTGTCGATGTCGCTGGGGTTCGGAAATTTCGCGGGACTGTCCACTTCGATGACTTCGCCGGTGACGCGGGTGATGCGGTAACGCACGCTGGGCGCGGTGGTGATCAGGTTCAGGCTGAACTCGCGTTCCAGGCGTTCCTGAACGATTTCAAGATGCAGCAGGCCCAGGAAGCCGCAACGGAAACCAAAGCCCAGGGCGACGGAATTTTCCGGTTCGTAAAAAAATGCGGCGTCATTTAATTGCAGTTTGCCCAGGGCATCACGCAGCGGTTCGTACTCGTCGGCAAGCACAGGAAAAATTCCGGCGAAGACCATGGGCTTAATGGCTTCAAACCCCGGCAGTGCGGGAGCGGGGCGCGAAGCTTCCGTAACGGTGTCACCCATGCGGGCGTCGGCCACACGTTTGATGTTGGCGACGATGAAGCCGACGTCGCCGGCTTCGAGTTCGTCCAAGGCGACGGGCTTTGGTGTCAGCGTTCCCAGTTGCTCCACTTCGTATACTTCGTTGGTGGCCACCAGGCGAATCTTCATGTGCCGGGTGATGCGGCCCTCCATCACGCGCACCAGCACCACGGCGCCGCGATAAATATCGAACCACGAATCGAACACCAGCGCCTGAAACGGGTTGTCGGCGTTGCCCTTGGGTGGGGGAATCCGGTGAACGATGGCTTCGAGCACGTCTTCGACGCCAATGCCACTTTTCGCGCTGATCATCAGCGCGTCAGCTGCAGGAATAGCCAGGACGTTCTCAATCTGCTCCTTCACGAAATCGGGTTGGGCGGCGGGCAGGTCGATCTTATTAATGACCGGCAGAATGGTGAGGTTGTGGGAGGCGGCGAGAAAGGTGTTGGCAACGGTCTGCGCTTCCACGCCCTGGCTGGCATCCACGACCAGCAGAGCGCCCTCGCACGCAGAGAGGGCGCGCGAAACCTCATACGAAAAATCCACGTGGCCGGGGGTGTCGATCAGGTTCAGGCGATAGGTGTTGCCGTCCTTCGCCGTGTAGTGCAGCCGGATGCTTTTGGCCTTGATGGTGATACCGCGCTCACGCTCCAGGTCCATCGAGTCCAGAACCTGCTCGTGCATCTCGCGCTCGGAAAGCGCCCCGGTCATTTCGAGCAGGCGGTCGGCCAGCGTGGACTTGCCGTGGTCAATGTGCGCGATGATACAGAAATTGCGTATGAACTTTGGGTCCATTCGTATCCGTTACCGCCAGGATTTTTCCTGAGGGTGTATCTGAGTGTTCGACGGCGGGCCTTGCTGCCAGATGAGGGCCGCTCACCCTGCTCGAAAGCGTGCCGCGTAAACATCTAGTTTGCCATAAACATGGGGACGCGTCAGCCCGCAGGAAATGGGTTTGATTGCGGGCGGCGTTGAAGGGACAGAAGGCAGCTGATTGGCAATTTCCAACATTCGTGCACTGTCCAAACGTACAGTGTTTCAGCCGCACGCTGGAAGCGCGGACAGGTCTTGCTGGTTCAGGCAAAACAGGACTTTCGTCCTATAGGAAGCAACAAGGCAAACCTGTGAAATAGTCATCGAGCTACGGAGACGCGCAGTCCGTGTCCGTCTGCCGAATTTGAGGGCCATTGCGAGCGTCCATCCGCAGAAACGACAGGTCATTGATGAATATGAAAAAGATGCCCACAAACCGACTTTCCGCGCAACGCGGGTTTTCGATGATAGAGCTCGTCGTGGTGGTTGGAATGATTATGGTGCTCTCCGCGATCAGCGTGCCGAAAATCGTTAACTCGATGTCCGTGTACAAACTCAACGTGGCGTCCACCTCGATCCAAAACCTTATCGAGGTCGCGCGGTTCAACGCCGTGCGCCGCAACACCACGCTCAGCCTCCGGCAGACGGTGATCAACGGCCAGGCGGCTTTTTACGTGGATATTCCGAACACGGCTGTCTATGTCAACACGGATCCCACCTACATCGTGCCAACCACTGTGCAGATTGCCCCGGCGGGTGCGCCGGCGGCGGCGACAACCGGGCTGGCCAATACGGCGGCGCTCGGAGGAGGTTGCATCAGCTTTAATTCGCGCGGTGTGGTGGATTACACGAACTGCGGTGGCGGTGTGCAGTCGGTCTGGTTTATTTCGCTCGGATTGACGAACGGGAACGGTGGTTTTCGCGCCGTCACGTTGACGCCGATGGGCCAGGCGAAGTCCTGGACGGCGTCGCCGGCGGGCAACACATGGGGATTGATGTAGCGGATGAGGGGAACACTGTGAAAAGAAAAAACTGCTCCATGAAAATGAAGACTGGAAACAAGCGCACGCAACGCGGGTTCACGCTGCTGGAACTTGCGGTGGCCACGCTGATCCTGATGGTTGGCATTGCCGGCGTTGTGCAGTTGGTGCCCGCTAGCCAGCGATCCAACCTGAACAATCGCGTGGACACGACGGCGATGGTTTTCGCTCAGCGCGAAATGGACCAGATCATCAACCAGCCGCTGACCTCCGCCACCTTTACCGACTCGGATGGCCGGGTGATCAATCTGGGCAGCCAGACGGTGTCCAACACTCTGTTTGGGAACCCCGTGATCATGCAAGGCACCACGCCGATTCTCGATTTCAGCGCGGCAGCCGTGGCCGGTTACAACTACACCTTTACCGACCCGAACGACCTGAACGATTCGGCTGAGGCAAGTTACCAGATGCGTTGGGCGGTGATCAGTAACGTGAATGCCGGCGTGGTGGTAAGCAAGCGGTTCATCGTCGGGTGCCGCCGCAGGGGTGCCAGTGCTGCCGGACAAGTCATATTGAACCCCGCGATTGTGGACACGTTGGTGCAAAAATGAAAAACGCAAACCAGTCACGCACTCGCTCCGAAGGCGGTTTTTCACTCATCGAATTGATGATCGCCACTCTCCTGTTCACGACCATTGCGGGCATTACCTTCGCGCTGCTTGGTGTTTCGCTGCAACGCTACAAGGGCGAAAAGGATTACCTGAACTCCTTCCAGCAAGCCAACGTGGCGATGGATCAGATCGCCCGCGACGTGCATACGGCAGGGTATCCGCCGGCAAATTCCTTCACGATCGCGACGGCAGCGGCAAATCCCACGAGGGTGGCAACGCCGTTTGCATGGATGCCGGCTTATCCCGCCGCCCCCTGCACGGTGGGCGCGACCTGCACTTCACCCACAGGATTCGACCTGATTACCGAAGCGGACCTGGGGACCGGGAACGGAGTGCAGTGGGTGCGGTACTCGCTGCAGGGAACGACGCTGATGCGGGGCGTGGCCAACAAGGTTGGCGTGGACCCGGTGGGAGCAACGGCCGGGACGCTTGTTCCGTACCTGGAAAACGTCATGAATAACGCCACCGCGGCACAGATGGCGACGCTGAAAGTGAGCAATCCGCAGTTGTTTCCGGGAAACGCAGCGGTGCCGATTTTCACCTACACCTACGACGTCGGCACGGCCATCCAGCCGCCCAACATCCGGGAAGTGAACGTTACGCTTATCGTGCAATCGGCGAGGCCGGATCCGAATACGAACCGGTATCGCGTGGTGGTTTTGACGGGCCAGGCGGCGCGCATTAATCCGAATCAGTAAGCGAATTTTGCGGCAAGAGGCGAAGGGGACCAAATAGGGAGAACATGAATATGCAGAACCGTTCACCAAAAACCAGCAGGAAGTCGGAACGCGGAGTGGCGTTGTTTATCGCCATCTTTGCGCTGCTTCTGATCAGTGTGGTTGCGCTGGCGCTCATGGTAATGGCCGGCACGGAAACCTCTCTCAACTCCAACTACAAGACATCGGTGCAGGCTTTCTATGACGCTCGCGCGGGCGTGGAAGAGGCTCGCGGCCGGATGTGGTCCTCACACCCCAATTTCATCGGCCCACTGATCATTCCCGCAGCGACGGGTGTGATGCCGATTGGCGCAGCGGCCTACATTCGGAATCCTTCTGGAGCAGAAGTCGTCAATCCTACGGACATGTCTGCGGGCAACAATTACGCGGACCGGCAGTACGCCACGGAGTGGGGAGCAAACCCGCCCGCCGCGGCGACTATGATCGCCTCGATCTCAACGCAGGCCGGCGTTCCTGGCCCGCTATATAAATGGGTGCGCATCACGCCGCGCACGGAGAGATCCGCGGGCATTGACGTAAATGGAGACGGGAATCTCGATAATACCCAGCCGCTCTTTTACGACGGCGCCGAACAGGTTCTTCAGAACCAGATTCCCCCGACGGCCACAGCTTATCAGGTGTTTGAGTTGACAGCTCTCGCGGTCACTCCGTCGGGCAGCCAGCGCCTGGTGCAGTACGTCGCAGCGGCGACCAACCTGAACCTGCAATTCCCATCGGCCTTGACCTTCGACGGCCTGACGCCGAATTACAATGCGCCGAGTTCGAATCCGTTCGACATGAACGGAAACGACCGATCCGGCTCGAACCCGATGCCGGGCTGCACTGTGCCGGTGCAGGCGGCAAAACCGGCCGTCGGCGTGCTTAGTCCCGGGGACATTCCGGTAGCGGAATCGACGATTCCGGCAAACCGGTTGAATCACTACCTGGGGGTGGGTGCTACGCCGAGCGTAGGAAACGTGAGCTCCCTGCTGCCGAGTACGGAAAACACAGCGGCCAACTTGAACCAACTGGTTTCGCAGATCAGTCAGGTGGCGAATAACGTGATCCAAGGTCCGACGAATACGGTTCCAATGGGATCGGCTTCGAACCCGCAGATCACCGTGGTCAATGGCGACCTGACTCTGGCGGGCAACAACACGGGCTATGGGATCCTAGTGGTGACCGGAACGCTGACATTCTCCGGCAACACCGGGTGGCGCGGCGTTGTGCTCGTGGTCGGGCAAGGGAACATGGTGGAGAACGGTGGCGGCAACAACGAGTATGACGGCGCGGTACTTGTCGCCAAAACGCTCAATGCTGCCGGTCAGCCGCTGGCTACGCTGGGCCAACCGGTCGTGAATTGGAATGGCGGCGGCGGCAACGGCGTTTACTACGACAGTTGCTGGATCAACAACGCTACTTCGGGGCTGACGTACAAAGTGCTCGGCTTCCGGGAAATCTCGCAATAGGCTGAGGAGGACTTGTGAGGAATTGGCAGCAGAAAGTTGGTTTCACATCGTACCTGATTTTCTGCGCAGCGCTGGCTGCACCAGCGTTTGCACAGCAGCAAGCGAGCCTGCAGCCCGCCACGCTCCGGACCAAGGAGGAGGCCGCTCCGGCGCCAAAGCCCAAGCCAAAAAAAGTTTGGACGGAAGACTCCATCCCGGAAGTACGGACGGCGGCAGACAGGTATCAGGACAGCAAGGCCGCTGCGCAGGCAAGCGCGCAGCCGGACTCGAACGCCTCGGCCGGAGCAGCCGCGAATCAAGCAGGCCCCAAAGGATTAGGAGCGCCGCCGCTGGTGCTGCACATCCCGAAGACGGCGGAAGAAACGCAGCAGGCCATTGACCAGCGCAAAGGCATGTACGAAAACTTCCATAACCTGCTTTCGAACGCGCAGGACCGGCTGCAGACGGAGACCGATCCGACGGTGCGTGCGACACTGGTGGAAAAGGCGAACCTGCTGATGCTGGACATCAACACCACCAACTCCGAGATCAAGACGCTGGAAAAGGCGCTAGAAGACTACAAGAACGGCAAAACGCCGGCCCAGCTGAAGAACGACGCACAAGCCAGTGCTTTGGATGCCACAAAATCCGAGCCGCAGACGACCGCGAGTAACACTCCCCAGTAAGGGTTCCAGTAAGGGCAAGAAAACTCCGTGGAATTCAAAGTGGCCGGAGCATGATGCTCCGGCCACTTGTTTATTTGCGGCTGGATCGCCTTGATTTCCCTCGCAACTGTGAATCGGATTCTCCGCAGAAAGACATACTTTGGATTCCTTTCGAGCGGCCCCTTGCCGGATTGCCCACCGCGTAGCGACTCTGCTTTTGGCGGCATCTCACGGGGGGTATATAGTGGAAATGGCGTTCAGAGCGCCCATTGTGGCGGTGAACGCTACCTTGTACGGAACCCGGCAAGAAACCTAAGGCAAATCCCTGATGGCCGCAGACGTCAGCAAGCAGCTGGAGCGGGCGAAGAAATTTCTGGAGAAGAACCGCGTCGAGGATGCGATCGAGGCGTATCTTGCCGTGCTCGACGGCTCACCGCAACACCTGGAGGCTTCGCAAGCTCTGGGCGATTTATATACGCGGCTGGAGCAACCGGACCGAGCCGCTGTTTACTACGGGCACCTGTTCGACCTGCTGATTGACCCCAAGGACGAAACCAAGGCGCTGGCGATTTACAACCGCTTTCTGCGGAATACCCTGGCGATTCAATCTCCCGAGCGCATCGCGCGGTACGCTTTTCTGCTGCAGAAGCAAAATCGCGGGGAAGAAGCCATCGAGCAGTACACCAAGGCCGCGGAAATGTTTGCCGAAGCCGGGCGAAGCGAGGACGCGCTGTTCTGTTGGGAGAGGACGGCGCAACTGGACCCGGAAAAACTGCCGCGGCAATTGAAGGTGGCGGAGATTGCAGCGCAGTTGGGGAAAAACGCGCTGGCGGCCCGGGCGTTTCTGCGTTCGGCGCAACTTTCGACGACCTCCGGCGCTCCGACGGAAGCGCTGAAATTGCTGGCGCGGGCGTACGAACTGGCTCCGCAGGAGCGGAGCGTGGCGCTTCTCTATGCGGAAGCCAAGTTGCAGAACGGAGAAGCCGCGGAGGCGGCGAGGCTGCTGGAGCCGTTTGCGGCGACGGAGAGCGACGTGCCGTTCCTGGACACGTTTGCCGATGCGTTGTTGCAGTCCGGGCAGCTGGATCGTTCGCGGGCGATTCTGGAAAAGTTGCTGAAGGAAAAGAATGAAGGCATCGTGCGGCTGTTTGATCTGGCCGATGCGTATGCCGATGCAAATCAAGACTCCAAATCGGTGGAGGTTCTCCAGATCCTGAAGCGGCGCTTATTCGCCGACAAAAAATCCACGGAGTTTACGACACAGCTGGAGTCGCTTGGGGCGAAGCATCCGGAGTCCATTCCGATCCTGGAATACTGGGCGGCGCTGTATAACGAGCTGAACCGTGAATCGCAATATTTTGAGGTGCTGATCCGGTTGTTCGACGCGAATTTCAACTCCGGATTTTTCCCGAAAGCCTGCGAAGCGCTTGACCGGCTGGTGGACATCGATTCCTACGATTACCGCTGCCAGGAACGCCTGGAACGCCTGCGCGGGCATGCGGACGACGCGTTTCTGAGGCGAGTTGCCGGGCGAATGGCGCGGACAGCCAGTGTGCAGTCGAGAAACACGCAAGCACCCAAGGCCCAGGCCAGTTCCCAGCTTGAGGGACCTCCGCCAGCGACCGATGAAGGGCGCAAGATGCAGGCGCTGGACGACCTGATTGTGCAGACGGAGATTTTTCTGCAATATTCGCTGCACGCGAAGGCGGTGGAGCGGTTGCAGAAGATCGCTTCGATGTTTCCGGGAGAAGAAGCGCGCAATCCGCGGCTGCAGAACCTATACCAGACGGCCAACTGGTGGCCGAAGAACGCAGCGAAGCCTCAACCGTCAGTGAAGCCCGTGAGCGCGGTTCCAGTGATCGAAGAGAAGCCGACGCCACCGACCGGGCGGACGGGCAGCTACACGGTGGAGACGCTACGCGACCTGACGAAGATTTCAGAGATTAACCAGAAAATTTTCCGGCAACAGACGCCGCGCGCCATGCTGAACACTACGGCGAACGAAGTCGGCGCGTACATGAAGGCCGCGCGCACATTTGCAGTGATTGGCGCGCCGGGGCGGCCTCCGGAAATGTCCGCTGAGCACTGCACTTCCGGATTGCGGCCGGCACCGGCGGCTCAAGTAGTGTTTTTGCTGGCGCAGCTTGAAAAAGCGGTTCCCGATGAACTGGGCGGGCTGATCGTGGACGCATCCGACGAGTCCATTTTGAAGGAATTGGGATTGGCGACGGCGCTCGGCGTGACGATCACCGACAAGGAAACCCAGGCTCCGGCGGGAATGCTGATTGTGGCGCACGACAAGCAGCACCACTGGAAGCCGAACGAAACTTATTTTCTGCAGGCCATCGGCGACCAGATGATGATGAGCGTCAGCCACACGCGGCTGCGCAGCCTGGTGCGGCGCATGGGCGTTTCGGACGAGAAGACCGGATTGTTGAGCCGGAGCTCCTACGTAGGCTGCTTGTTGAACGAAGCGGACCGCGCACGCACGCAGGGAACACCGCTTTCCCTGGCGGTGCTGCAGATCGATCGCGGCGCGGACATGCTGCGGCAGCAGGGTGAAGCGCCGCTGGAGAAATTCTTGGAGCAGCTTTCGCGTTCGCTGCAGCCAATCGTGCGGCAAAACGATATGGCGGTAAAATATACGTCGTGGGCGCTGGCGTTTATCCTGCCGGATACAAATATTTCCGGGGCTCAGAACCTGGTGGATAAGTTGAAGCGGGCGGCGGCGGGCGTGCGTCCGCCATGGGATTCGACGCAGATTACGCTGAGCGCCGGAATTGTGGAAGCGGTGGCGCGGCAGGAATTTGACAGCGAGGATATCGTGACCGACCTGATCAACCGCGCGGAATTCAGCGTGGAGGAAGCCCGCAAGCGCGGCGGAGACGTGATCGTACTCTCCGAAATTCCGAAGATTTAGGGATTGGATATCTTCAACCGGCTGCTTGGTCTCATTTAACGCCTGAAATGGTTGTCATCCTGAGCGTAGCGTTGTTTGCGAAGCGAAGGATCTCAACCAACAGTTGGCGGAAGAAAATTGAAGTTGAGATCCTTCGCCTATCTCCGGTAGAAACCACCGGAGTCCACAAACCGGATCTTGCCGGATAGGCTCAGGATGACAAGTTTTCTGAAAACGAAAGGAAAATCATGTTTCCAACGGATGTGGTGATTGTTGCGGGTGCGCGCACGCCCATGGCGCGGTATACGGGGGCGTTTTCGGAGGTGTCGGCGATTGACTTGGGCGCGCATGCCGGGAAGGCGGCGATTCAGAAATCGGGCGCGGACCCGGCGGAGTTCGATCACGCCATTTTCGGCAACGTGATGCAGACGAGCGCCGATGCGATCTATGGGGCTCGGCATGTGGGACTGAAGGCGGGACTAAAGATGGAAACGCCCGCAGTGACCGTGAATCGGTTGTGCGGCTCCGGCATTGAGGCGATTGTGCAGGGGGCTCAGCGGCTGTTGCTGGGCGAAGCGAACTTGGTGCTGGCGGGTGGCATGGAGAACATGACGCAGGCGCCGTTTGTGATTCGCGGCGCGCGAACCGGGCTTAAGCTTGGCGGCGGCGCGCTGGAGGATTCTCTTTTTATCGGATTGACGGATACGTATTGCGGATTGCCCATGGCGCTGACCGCAGAAAAATTGGCCGAGCAGACGGGGATTACGCGCAAGGATGCGGACGCTTACGCGTTGCGCAGCCAGCAGTTGGCGGATGCGGCGTTTAAATCGTGCTACCTGACGGAAGAGATCGTGCCGGTGGAAGTGAAGCAAGGGAGGAAGACTATTTTGGTGAAAGAGGATGATCACCGGCGGCCGGAAACGACGATGGAGATTCTGGAGAAGCTGCCGCCGTCGTTCAAGAAAGACGGCATGGTAACGGCGGGGAATGCCAGCGGCATCGTGGACGGCGCGGCAGCGGTGGTGCTGACGCGAGAAAAACTCGCGAAGGAACGCGGACTGAAACCGCTCGGGCGCATCGTTTCGTGGGCCGCTGCGGGTGTGGATCCGAGCATTATGGGGATTGGGCCGGTGCCTTCGACGCGCAAGGCGTTGCAGCTTGCGGGAATGAAGCTGGAGCAGATCGATCGCGTGGAAGTGAACGAAGCGTTCGCGGTGCAATATCTCGCCGTCGAAAAAGAGCTTGGCCTGAATCGTGACAAAACCAACGTGAATGGGGGAGCCATCGCTCTGGGGCACCCACTGGGAGCGTCTGGCACGCGCCTGGTCATCACGGTACTGAACGAATTGCGGCGCAAGGGATTGCGCTATGGGCTGGCCACGGCGTGCATCGGTGGCGGCCAGGGCATTGCGATCATCGTGGAAGCCTTCGGCAATTAATTGTCTGAAATGCTCTACATCGCTGGCTCCTCGCGTTGTATCTGGTTGAGCTCGACATACATTCAGCCGCTTCATTCTGAAAAGTGGCGCTGGTTTTTATGCCAGCTTTTTGGCGGGCGCGGCCACCCTTCCTTCGTCGGGGCAAGCTGAAGGTGGCCGCTACTTTGCGGCGGCGACTATGGTGGCGAAAGGTGCGAGCGCGATCGCGTTCAGCGGAACTTCTGCCGCGTTGGTTTGGGGATAGGCAAGCAGAGGCTCGGCAGAGTTGCCGGTGATTCCTTGGGGCTTGAGGTTGAAGGCGACGGTTTTTGGTTTGTTGCTCATGTTCAGGACGACGAGCACGGATTCACCGTTGTTGGGATTTTTTCGAACGAAGGAGAGGACGTCGGCGTCGTGGCAGTTGACCGTGACTTGTGCGCCGTCGCCAAACGCAGGCTGCGTGCGGCGCAGGCGGATGAGCTGCTTATAGAAGTTGAGCAGAGATTCGGGGTCTTTTTCTTCGACAGCCACGTTGCGCTGTTTGTAGCTCGGGGGAACCGGCAACCAGGGAGTTGGAGAGGTAGTGAAACCCGCGTTGGGTGACGTGTCCCATTGCATGGGAGTGCGCTCGCCGTCGCGGCCTTTTTCCTTGGGCCAGCCTAGTTTGCCGATGGGGTCTCGAACGTCTTCTTTGCGGGCTGGCGGCGTGGTGACCATTCCGATTTCTTCGCCGTAGTAGAGTTGCGGCGTGGCGCGCGTGGTCAGCAGTAACGTTGCCAGCAGCCGGGCGATCGCTTCGTTATGAACACCATCGCCGTAGCGGTCCCAGGTGCGGTCCTGGTCGTGATTATTGAAGAAAAAGTAGGGTTGGCCGCCCGCGGAATTGTTTTCGACCTGGTCCACGAGCTCCCGGAAGCGCGCGGGGGACAACTGGTTGACGTCGGCGACCTGAAAATCCATCGGGAGCTGGATTTCGTCGAGCTTGCTGCCATAAAGCTTGGTGAGTTCGGCAATATTGGGCTCGTCCGTTTCGCTGATGAGCACGGGATTGCCGGGATATTCGTCGACCACCTGGCGCATCTCTTTCAAGACTTCGTGTACTTCCGCCAGATTGTCCGTGTACTTGTGCTCAATGTTCTGGTCGCCGTAGGCGTTCGTTCCCGGTAGAAGCGGGTCGTCGTGGAGATTCGGATCTTCGAAGAGCCGCGAAACCGCGTCGAGGCGGAATCCGGCCACGCCTCGATCCAGCCAGAAGCGCATCACGCCGTACATCGCTTTCCTGACTTCCGGATTGCGCCAGTTGAGGTCGGGTTGCTCGGCATAAAAGTGGTGGTAATAAAATTGGCCGGTCCGCGGATCGAATTTCCAGGCCGAGTGGCCGAACCAGGATTGCCAGTTGTTGGGAGGCTGGCCGGGACCCTTGCCGTCGCGCCAGATGTACCAGTCGCGCTTGGGATTGTTGCGCGAGGAACTGGATTCGATGAACCACGGATGCTTGTCCGAGGTGTGGTTCGGGACGAAGTCCATGATCACTCGGATGTCACGGGTTTTTGCTTCCTTCATCAAGCGATCGAAATCGGCCATGGTGCCGTATTGCGGATCGATGGCGGTGTAGTCGGCGATGTCGTAGCCGAAATCCACCTGAGGCGAGGGGTACATCGGGGTGATCCAGATGGCGTCGACACCGAGGTCTTTCAGGTAATCGAGGCGTTGGGTGATTCCGTTGAGGTCGCCAATGCCGTCGCCATTTGAATCCTGAAAACTTCGCGGATAAATTTCGTAGATGACCGCGTGCTTCCACCACATGTCGTTTTCGCCTCGCGAAGTTTGATGAACGACCGCAGCTTGGGATGCTTGCTGCGCGACGGCCCATCCGGCGGATGCCAACGAGCACACCGGCAACAGCGCAAGCAGCAGAGTGCGACACCCGGGGATAATGGCCATCAGAGCCTCATCTTCGGCGTAGTTTAGCACCGCCGGTGCGATACATTGGCTGCATCCGCGGGAATTCGACGCGGCCTGCAGAGCGGGCAAAGTGAGTTCCGTGAGCAGCTTTGGTACACTTTGACGGGTGGCAATCTCCCGCCAGTTTTTGCGTGTACTTCGAGACGTGAGGAATTCATGGCGATTCAAAAAGTGGGCGTAGTGGGGTGTGGCTTGATGGGGTCGGGGATCGCGCAGGTTTGCGCGCAGGCGGGATTCACGACGGTGGTGCGCGAGGTCAGCAGCGACCTGGTGGAAATGGGATTGAAGAGCATTGAGAAAAACCTGGCGCGGCTCGTGGAAAAGGGCACGCTGACGGATGCCGCTAAGGCGGAAGTGCGCGGAAGGCTGAAGGGAACGACTTCGCTGGAGGATTTGAAGGATTGCGACCTGATTGTGGAAGCGATCATCGAGCAACTGCCGATGAAACGGGAACTGTTCGGGGCGCTGGACAAACTTTGCCCGGCGCAGACGATTTTTGCGAGTAACACGTCTTCGCTGACGATTACGGAAATCGCCGCAGCCACGAAGCGGCCGGGGCGTTTTGTTGGGCTACACTTTTTCAATCCCGTGCCGATGATGAAGTTGGTGGAAGTGGTGAAGACTATCTCGACGGATATGGCCGTATACGAAGAGATGGTTGCGTTTGGCTCGAAGCTGGGGAAAACGCCGGTGCGGGCGAGCGATGGCGGAGGATTTATCGTCAACCGGTTGCTGGTGCCGTATCTTTTGGACGCGATCCGGGCCTTGGAAGAGGGCGTCGGGTCCGTTGTGGACATTGATAATTCGATGAAGCTGGGCTGCGGGTATCCGATGGGGCCCTTTACCCTGCTGGATTTTGTGGGGCTGGACACGACTTATTACATTTCGCAGATTATGTTCGATGAGTTTAAAGAAAAGCGCTTTGCCGCCCCGCCACTGCTGAAGCGAATGGTTCTGGCTGGGTGGAACGGCAAGAAGTCCGGCCGCGGTTTCTACGATTACTCGGATCCCGC
This sequence comes from Candidatus Acidiferrum sp., assembly GCA_035935335.1. Classification (GTDB taxonomy): domain Bacteria; phylum Acidobacteriota; class Terriglobia; order Acidiferrales; family UBA7541; genus Acidiferrum. Next base: position 138,748 of record DASYXF010000119.1, on the reverse strand, counting down.
GAACCCGAAGCCCATCGCGTTTTGAGGGAAAATCATGGCCTATGAAAATCTGCTGTACGAAAAGAAGGACGGCATTGGGTTCATCACGTTCAACCGGCCGAAAGTGCTGAATGCGCTGAACCGCAAAACGATTGAGGAGTTTCAACATTTACTGCTCGATGCGCGGGATGACGCTTCGGTGCGCGTGCTGATTCTGACCGGCTCCGGAGAAAAGGCGTTTGTGGCTGGCGCCGATATCAATGAGCTGGCGCAGCAGACTCCAGTGAATGGAAAAGAGTTTTCGATTTTCGGGCAGGGCGTTCTTCACCTGCTGGAAACCATGGGGAAGCCTTCGATCTGCGCGATTAACGGATTCGCGCTTGGCGGCGGGTGCGAATTGGCGCTTTCCTGCACGATCCGCATCGCCAGCAAGACGGCGAAGCTGGGGCAGCCGGAAGTGAAGCTGGGCATTATTCCGGGATACGGCGGTTCGCAGCGAATGGCGCGGTTGTGCGGCAAGGGCGTGGCTCACGAGCTTTGCCTGACCGGCGAAATGATTACGGCGGAGGAGGCGCAGCGCATCGGCCTGGTGAACCACATTTACGAACCGGCGGAGTTGCTGCCGGCGGCCGAGGCGATGGCCAAAAAGATTATCGAGAAAGCTCCGCTGGCCGTGAAATACTGCATGGAAGCGATTGAGCGCGGCGTGGAAATGCCGCAGGAAGAGGGGCTGTTCCTGGAGGCGACGCTGTTTGGATTGTGCTGCGCGACGGAAGACATGCGTGAGGGGACGAAGGCGTTTTTGGAAAAGCGGCCGGCGCAATTTAAGGGGAAGTAAAGGAAGTCAAGGAAGTAAATGAGGTAGAGGAAGGGAATTGCGGAAGTATTAGCGGGCGGGAAAGCGACTGCGATGATTCAGCCGAGGGAAATCGACGGAGGATTGAGCGGCGATGGCTTGCGATTCGGCGTTGTTGTGAGCCGGTTCAACAGTTTTATCACCGAACGGTTGCTGCAGGGAGCAGTGGATGCTTTGGAGCGCGGAGGCGCAGCGAGCAAGGACGTGGATGTGATTCATGTGCCGGGAGCGTTTGAGTTGCCGCTGACGGCGAAGAAATTGGCAATGACGGGGCGTTACGATGCGCTGATCGCGATTGGTTGTGTGCTGCGCGGGGAAACCGCGCATTACGATTATGTGTGCTCGGAGACTTCGCGTGGATTGCAGTTGGCGCAGATGGATACGGGCGTGCCGGTGATGTTCTGCGTACTGACGTGTGACACGCTGGAGCAGGCGATTGACCGCGCGGGATTGAAGGGTGGCAATAAAGGGTTTGAGGCTGGATTGGGCGCGATCGAAATGGCGCAGTTGTCGCGGAAGCTGCGGGCTGGCTCAAAATCTTCCGGCGCTACCGGCAAACCCGCGACTGCAGGCAAAAGGCGGCGCAAATAACGTGAGCCTGCGGACGAAATCACGGGAATTTGCGATGCAGATGCTATTTCAGTGGGACATGAGCCAGCAATTCCCCGAGAAGCTCGAGCTAACTTTCTGGAAAAGTGCAAAAGCGGCGGCGCAGACGCGCACGTTCGCCAACCAGTTGTTTGAAGGCGCGGCGCACGACGCGACGGCGCTGGACGAACTGATCAGCAAGCACGCAGTTAACTGGCGGCTTGACCGTCTCGCGGCCATTGACCGCGCGATTCTACGTCTGGCGATGCACGAAATGCGCGCGACGGATACGCCGGCGAAAGTCGTGATCAATGAAGCTGTTGATCTTGCGAAGAAATATTCCTCGGACGACGCGGGCGGCTTCGTCAACGGCATCCTGGACGCCTACCAGAAGACTCTGAAGACCAAATAGAAATGTGACCGGTTCGCCGTGATGCTTCGTTGACTTGGCGCGTGGCCGCGACCTAAGATGTGCGGCACATGTCCGTCAATGACGCGCTGATAGATCAGACCTTTTCCCACTACCGGATTGTCGAACGCCTGGGGGGCGGCGGCATGGGGGTTGTCTACAAGGCGGAAGACACCCGGCTGCACCGGTTTGTCGCGCTGAAATTCCTTCCCGATAATGTGGCGAAAGACGCGCAGGCGCTGGCGCGGTTTCAGAGGGAAGCGCAGGCCGCGTCCGCGCTGAACCATCCCAACATCTGCACGATTTACGACATCGGCGAAGCGCAGGAAAAAGCGTTCATCGCGATGGAGTTTCTGGACGGCCAGACGCTGAAGCACATGATTACCGGCCGCACGATGGAACTCGAAAATCTGCTGGACCTGGCGATCCAGATCGCGGACGCGCTGGATGCCGCGCACAGTGAAGGGATTGTCCACCGCGACATCAAGCCGGCGAATATTTTTGTGACCAAACGGGGCCACGCGAAAATTCTGGATTTCGGGCTGGCCAAAGTTGCCAACGCGAAAGTATCCGCGGGCGGGCGATCCGACACGATGGCCACCATGGGCGTGGACACGGCGCAATTGACCAGCCCGGGCACCTCCATGGGCACGGTTTCCTACATGTCGCCGGAGCAGGTGCTGGGGAAGGAACTCGACGCACGCAGCGACCTCTTTTCTTTTGGCATTGTTCTGTACGAAATGGCCACGGGTTTTCTGCCGTTTCAGGGCGAAAGCTCGGGCGCGATTTTCGACTCGATTCTCCACAAGAATCCGATCGCGATGGCCCGCCTGAACAGCGGTATTCCAATCGAATTGGAGCAGGTGGTCTCCAAGGCGATGGAAAAGGACCGTGATCTGCGTTACCAGAGCGCGGCGGAGATGCGCGCGGACTTGAAGCGGCTGAAGCGGGACACGAGTTCCGGGCGGGCTATGGCACAGAGTGGCTCCATTGCCGCTATAACGGAATCGGGATCGAGCGGCAAAATCATAAGTGCAGCTTCCGGTTCGGCTCCCGCGCAAGCTGGCCCGCCGAAGCGCGGGCTGTCGAAATCATTCGTGTTGGCGGGGATCGTTGCGCTTGCCGGCCTTGGCTTCGTTGGATACAAATTCCTGAATCGCGGACACGAATTCAATCTGCAAAACATGCAGATCGCCAAGCTGACGGATAGCGGCAAGGCGGACTCGGTGGCCATTTCTCCGGATGGACGGTACATCGTCTATGTCCTGAAGGACGGTGAGCAAGAGAGCCTTTGGGTGCGCAACGTGGCCACAAAGAGCGACGTGCAGGTGCTTGCGGCAGACGCGGTGGCTTTCCACGGGGTTACTTTTTCACCGGATGGCAATTACATTTACTTCACGCGGTCTGACAAGAGCACGACGTATTACAGCTACCTTTACGTGATGGCAGTGCTCGGTGGTACGCCGCGGCAGTTGATTCGCGACATTGACAGTGCGGTGAGTTTTTCCCCCGACGGCAAGCAATTCGTTTTCATGAGAGGCGATCCGGAGAAAAGCGTCGCCGAACTACGAATTGCCAATGCCGACGGCGGAGGCGAGCATCTGTTCAGCACTCTGCCATACTGGCCGGGCTTTCTCTATGGCGGGGTCTGGTCGCCCGACGGCAAGACGATTGTGGCGCCGGGCCTACTTCGGGGTAAAGAAGCGCGGTGGGTGTTGACGGCTGTCAATGTGGCCGATGGTAGTGGGCATGAATTGTTTAGCGGGCCGGAGCAAGTCGGCAGGCCGGCGTGGCTGCCAGATGGCAGCATGTTGCTGGCTCCAGTGGCGCTTTTGCCGGAGAATCGTACTCAACTGTGGCTGGTTTCATTTCCCGGAGGAGAGAAACGCCGCTTTTCCAACGACCTCTCCAATTACGGCCTGGAGCTGCAGCTGACGCAAGACGGGAAAATGATCGTGGCATTGGAAAGACGGCAAAATTCGCACATCTGGATGTTGCCGCAGGGAAAAACCGATCAGGCCAAGGAGATCACCACGGGAGAGACTCCGGATGATGGAGTATCAACCGGACCACCCGGCAAGCTGCTGGTGCGGACTCGCGGGAGCGATTTGGCATTGATGAATGCGGACGGAAGCCAACGAGTTCTGCTGCGCCCGGGGCTTCGCAATTTCATTTCTATGTCTGCCTGTGGGGACCGTTATCTGGTGTTCGATTCGTATGAAGATAGCAAACTCCGATTGATTCGAACGGATGCCGATGGTTCCAACCCTTTGAAGTTGAGTGACGACGTATTCACATCAAGCTGCTCGCCCGATGGAAAGTGGGTATTGTTCGATTCGGACAAGAAACTTTACCGTGTACCGATCGAAGGCGGCACGCCCAAAGAGATCTTCAGCTCCCCTTTCGGCGTCAGCGGTATTATTTCGCCCGACGGCAAATGGATTGCGTGTGAATACCAGGAACCCGGCCCGGTGCCTGCAGCCAAATTTGCCGTCCTTTCCGCCGATGGCGGAACCCCGGTTCACATTTTTGACCGCCCAAGCGGTTCGGGAGGCCCACGCTGGTCTCCTGATCAGAAAGGCCTGCAATATTCGCTGACCAGGAAAGGCGCGGCGAATATCTGGGAACAGCCGCTTGCCGGAGGGCCGCCTCGGCAGGTGACCAATTTTACGTCGGGCCGGATTTTCGATTACGCGTGGTCACGCGACGGCAAGCAATTGTTTCTGGCCAAGGGCGACGTGACCAGCGATGTCGTGCTCATCAGCAACTTCCACTAACAGCTGATTTATAAATTCTGATCGTGCGGCGGAATCCGGGCTAAGTGCGGATTGTGCCTTCAAAGACCTTCACCGCGGCGCCGCTCACACGCGGCGTCAGTTTCTTGCCGTTTTGCGAGACTTCCACTTCGATTTCGCTAGGGCGGCCCATTTCGACGCCTTGGGCGATGTGAAGGGTGTGGCCGGCCCCGAATTTTCCGTGCTTTACAAGATAGGCGCCGAGCGAGCCGGCGGCAGAACCAGTGGCCGCGTCTTCGTAGAGTTCCCAGGGCATCATGCCGCGGGCGAAAGCCGAGGAATTGCCGCCGAGCGCGAAACAATAAGCCAACGCGCCTTGCTTGCCGAGGAGCCGGGCGAGTTCCCCCATGTTGAGCCGGATTTTCGCGAGCGCCTGGCGATTGCGCAGCGGTACCATCAGGTTGAAAATTCCCGTGGAGACGAACTCCGGCTCAAGCCAGGGATCGAGATCTTTCGGCGACAGTCCCAGCGACTCCGCCAGCTTTTTCCTGTTGATCTTGGACGGCTTGAAGGCGGCTTCTTTTTGCGTCATGGTGACGCGCTGCGGGCGCCCGTCCTTGAAGCGGATCTCGACGGGCAGAATTCCTGCGCCCGTTTGCTGCATCACGTGCACGCCGCCTTCCTGCGCGGGAACGACGCCGAGTTCAGCGAGCAGGAACCACGTGCCGATCACGGGGTGGCCGGCGAGCTTCAGCTCTTCCTTGGTCGTGAAGATACGGAGGCGGGCGAGCGCGCGGTCGTCGGCGGGCTTTTGGACGAAGACCGTTTCGGACAGATTCATTTCGCGGGCGATGGCCAGCATCTGATCGTTGGAGAGCCCGTCACCGTCGGTTATTACGGCGAGAGGATTACCCTGGAAGCGCGTGGTGGTGAAGACATCGAGAGTGTAGAAGCGATGTTGCATGGCTGGGTCCTGTCTTTCAGGCCGCTGGCGGTATCCTTCAGATCCGCTCGAGCTGGCTGACTGTCCTTTCGTTCTGGATATTACCGGTGTTCAAAGTCGTGCGCGGTTCGATTAAAACGATGTGCACTTCCTCGTCGGCGACGGGACAGTGCTCGACGCCGCGGGGGACGATCACAAATTCGCCTTCGCGGACCACGGCTTCGCGATCACGGAATTTCATGCGCAGGGTGCCTTTCACGACCAGAAAGAGCTCGTCCTCATTGTCGTGGTGGTGCCAGATGAATTCACCCTTTAGCTTTACGGCCTTGACGTGGCAGTCGTTGACTTCACCGATCACACGGGGGTGGCAGTAGTCCTGGAATTTGCCGAATTTGTCTTTCAGATTTACGGTTTCCATGGCGTGCTCCCTATAGGGCGTTGACCGCCGCGACTGTGGCCTGCAAAACGCGCCTGGTTGTTTCCGGCCGTGGAGTCTCGGAATAAATGCGCAGAAGATTTTCGGTTCCCGATGGGCGCAGCATCACCCAGCCGGTGCCGCCGAGGTAGAGCTTGATGCCGTCCATGTTTTCGCGGCGCGTGACGTCCCAATTTTCGACGTGATTGGTTTTTTCGCTGGTGAAATGGGCGATGGCTTTTTCTTTCTGCCCGTGGCGGACGTCCAGGTCGATTCGCCCGTAATGAAATTCGCCAAACTCGGCGTGCAGCGTGGCGAGCAGTTCGCCAAGCGATTTGCCGTGCCAGGCCATCAATTCTGCAAGCAAGAGCGCGGAAACCTGGGCGTCGCGTTCCGGCAAATAGAGGCTTGTGCCGATGCCGCCGCTTTCTTCGCCGCCGATCAGGATGTTCTGCTCCAGCATCAGTTCACAGATGTACTTGAAGCCGATGGGCACTTCATGGAGCTTGCGGGAAAATTTGGCGGCGAGCTTGTCAATGAGCTTGGTGACGGAGAAAGTCTTGGCGATGTCGCCGGGGAGTTTGCGTGTTCCGGCGAGGTGCCAGACCATCAACGCGAAGATCTGATGGGGATTGACGAAACTACCATCCCGGTCGATGGCGCCAATGCGGTCGCCGTCGCCGTCGGCGGCAAAGCCCGCGTCGTATTTGCCGGCGCGCACGGCTTTGCGCAACGCCTCGATGTGCGGTTCGATGGGTTCAGGGTTCACCCCTCCAAAGCGGGGATCGCGCGTGCCGCGAATTTCATCGCATACGACGCCGTTGCGCTGAAACAGTTCATGCAGCAGGCCAGCAGCCGAGCCGTGCATGGGGTCGGCGACGAAGCGGAATTTGGCATCGCGGAGGCGTTGCCAATCGATGAGTTTTTCGATGGTGTCGAGATACGGCGTTCGCGGTTCCAGCCAGTGGATTAAATCTTTTCGCGGCGGCAGCGGCGGCACTCCGTTCGAGAGCACGCTGTCGAGTTCATTTTCAATTTGCGCGACGATGGACGGCAGGGCGCTGCTGCCGTAACTGGCCTTGTACTTGATGCCGTTCCAGGAATACGGATTGTGGCTCGCGGTGATGACCAAACCACCCGCGGCCTGGCGTTGGCGGACGAGTAACGAAATCGCTGGGGTGGGGCAGGGCTTGTCGGCGAGCCAAACGGGTGTTCCGGTGGAGCTGATTACTTCCGCTACGGCTGCAGCGACACCGTCGGCGGCGTAGCGATGGTCATAGCCCACGAGAACGCCCTTGCGCGCGTCCTCGCCGCGTACTACGTAGCGCGCGATCGCGGCAGCCACGGTGCGCGCATTGGCAAAGGTAAAATCCTCGGCAATGATGCCGCGCCATCCATCGGTGCCGAATTGAATCGAAGCCATTGCTTTCGAGTATACGCGAGGATGGCGAGCCGCCAAAGATTGAGGCGTTAAGCACGGGTTAGGAAAAGTGAAAGGCGCCGCTATCTTAATGACAAGGAATCTCGGTTGCGTGGTGCGGCTGATGGGCGGGAAAGAACTGTCCGCGAACATGGTGAGCGACGGAGAGACAAAAAATATCCAAAGGCGGCATAACGCTAGAGAAGGTTTTTGTGTTTGCGGTCTTCGAGGGCTTTTACGATTTTGCCGACGTCCTGGGCGCGATCACGGGGGCAAATGAGGAGGGCGTCGGGTGTTTCAACGACGACCAAGCCACTTACGCCAATGACGGCAACGTACTTGCCGGGGCTCCAGAGGAAATTGCCTTCGGCATCCAGCGTGTGGCCAGGGCCGGCAAAAATATTTTCAGCGGGATGCTTGGCAAGAAGTTCGTGAACCGCGGCCCAGGAGCCGATATCGCTCCAGCCTATTTCGGCGGGGATGACAAAGACGCGTTGCGGCCCGGGCTGCCGGGTGGCGCGTTCGAGGATGGCGTAGTCCACTGAAATGTTTTCGAGCTGCGGGTAAATGCGTTTTAGTTTTGCGGTATAGGTGCGTTTGCCGATGTGTCTTGACAGTTCCTCAATCAGCGCGTGGGTCTTCGGCAGGAATTCCTTCAACGCATCCAGGAAAGTAGAGATGCGCCAGAAAAACATCCCCGCGTTCCAGTGGAAAATGCCGGAGGCCGCGTATTCTTTCGCGACTGCAAGTTCCGGCTTTTCCTTGAAGCATCGCACCGCAAAAATAGGCGCTCCCTTCGTTGCGATGGATTCGCCCTCGCGTTCGATATAGCCGTAGCCGGTTTCTGGGCGCGTCGGAGGGATGCCGAGGACGACCATGCAGCCGTGGTTGCGAGCTTCGTCCAAAGCGGCACGCATGATTTCGCGATAGCGCTCGGGTTGAGCGATGTAATGATCGGCAGGAAGCACCGCAAGCAGAGCGTCGCCGCTGGATGCGTGGCGAACGTGGATGGCAGCCAGCGCGATTGCGGCAGCGGTGTTTTTTCCCACCGGCTCGGACAGCACGAGCTTTCGCGCGGCCGCAGGCAATTGTTTTACGAGAGCCGCGGCTTGCTCGTCGTTCGTCACCGTCCAGACATGCCGGGCGGAAATGAGGGGTGCGAGACGCGCCACCGTTTGCTGCAGCATCGAGCCCGCGCCGACAATGTTCAGAAGTTGTTTGGGCGTGCGCGTGCGGCTACGCGGCCAGAAGCGCGTACCGCGGCCTCCGGCAAGAATCACGGCGTGGGTTGCCAGCGCTTTTTCCTTTTTCACTCCGCACCTATGACAACACGCGAAATCGCCTGGTCCTCGAATCCCTGGTTGTGTAACCGCCGCCGCAGAATTCCGGTGTCCGGAACGGTGACGCGCAAGACTGAGCTTACTCCATCCGGTTGCAGCAAGGTGGTCGGAAGGCTCGCCGGCAGAAACCACGCTTCGCCTGGGCGGTAGGGATAGGCGTGGTCGGCATCATGAAACGAACCGGCGCCCTCAAGAATCACGAAAACCTGGAACTCCTCGGGATCGCTTTCGATCGGAGTGGTCCGGTTGCAATCCCACCGCTCGGTGGCGAAATATTCGCACGCAGCCAATAGATACTTTTTCGCGTCAGGAGAGTGCAATGGCAGCGGCTCTATTTTGCCGCCGCGCCCAGCGCTGAAATTGGTCACTTCCAGGGCTTTTTCAATGTGCAGCTCGCGCGATTTGCCGGACGAATCCACGCGGCCAAAATCGTAAACGCGATAGGTGAGGTCGGAATATTCCTGGATTTCGCAGACGACGAGGCCCGCACCCATCGCGTGCTGCGTTCCGGCGGGCACGAAATAGGTATCGCCGGTCTCGACCGGAATATGTGGCAACAGATTTTCCAGAGCGTTGCGGCCGAGGGCGCCGAGAAATATCTGTTTGTCCACGCCGGGTTTCAAACCGAATAGAATTTCCGCGCCTTTTCTGGCCCAGACCATATGCCACATTTCGGTTTTTCCGCGGCCTCCGGCTTTCTGCTCGTGCTTCGCGGCGTAGGAGTCGTCGGGATGCACCTGAATGGATAGCTTGTCGTTGGGGAAAATGAATTTGATGAGCACGGGGAATTCGACAAGAGAAGAGTTTCGACGTCCGCGCCAATCCGCCGGCATTGTGTGCCACATCTCTCGCAGCGTTTTGCCGGCGAACGGACCGTTGCAAACGCGGGAATCGAAAGCGGTGAGCCATGCCTCGCCGAGCGGTTCTTGCAGATTCACTTTGTCGGGATACCAGGGAGCGAGCGAGCGTTGGCCCCAGATCCGCGGGCTGAAGAAGGGTTCAAGTCGCAAGGGAACAGGATGCATCACAGGCTAGGCGGCGGCCTCCGCACGAGAAAAGAACTTTTCCAGGCGCCGGAGCCCTTCGTCAATGCGCTCAATTGAGGTGGCATAGGAGAGGCGGAGGAAGCCGGGTGCGCCGAACGCTTCACCGGCTACGAGGGCGACGTGCGCCTTTTCGAGCAGGAGCTTCGAAAGCTCGGTGCAGGTTTTCGCGGCGGCGTTTTTGCCTTCGCCGAGGTGAGCGGAAACATTCGGGAAAGCGTAGAACGCGCCACCCGGCCATTCGCAGGTAACGCCGGGAATCGCGCGCAGGCCCTCCACGATGCGCTTGCGGCGCCTGCCATATTCGGCGAGCATCGGCGGGACGGTGTCCATCGTGCCGCGCATGGCTTCGAGCGCGGCGTACTGCGCGATAGAAGTGGGGTTCGAAGTGGACTGGCTCTGCACCTTGATCATGGCTTGAATTAATTCTTCCGGCGCCAGAGTGTAACCGATGCGCCATCCGGTCATGGCAAACGTTTTTGACACGCTGCCAATGATGATGACGTTGCCTTTGGAATCTTTCGCGCTGGCGATGGAAAACGGCTTGTGCGGATCGTAAACGAAGTGCGAATAACATTCATCGCCCATCACCCAGATATTATGTTTTTTGCAGATCGCCAGGATTTTCTCGAACTCCGGCCCAGCCACTACCCCGCCCGAAGGATTGCTGGGCGAGTTGATGATCACCATTTTTGTTTTTGGCGTGATGGCCTTCTCGATGTCGGCGGCTTTCGCGCCGAATCCATCTTCGGGGCGCGTCTGGACAATCACCGGCGTGCCACCGGCGTACTTGATGATGTCCGGAAAGCTGACCCAATAGGGCGCGGGCAGAATCACTTCATCGCCGTTCTGGATGAGCACGCTGATGGCGTTAAAGATGGAATGCTTTCCGCCGACGGTGACGACGCATTCTTTCGCGTTGTAGTCAGAGCCGAGTTCGCGCTTGTGCCAAGCGGTGATGGCTTCGCGCAGCGCCATGATGCCGCCGGTCGGAGTGTACTTGGTGCGGTTTTCCTCGATGGCCTTGATCGCGGCTTTCTTGATGTGGTCGGGCGTCGGGAAGTCCGGCTCGCCGGGGCCGAAGTCGGCGATGTCCACGCCCTTGGCTTTTAATTGTTCGGCGGCGCTGATGACGGCGGCGGTGGCGGAAACCTGAATGCGGTTGATGCGGTTGGTTAGTTGCACGTGTTCTCCCCCGAGCGAGACTTTGACTAACTAGTTTTCAGGAAAAGCGCGCGAATTTCAATCGAGAACCGAGGCGGGGGAAGGAAACGGGGTTTAGCGGGCGGTGGCAGCCAACTTGGCTCGGATCTTTTGTTCGACGAGCGGCGGAACAAGGCCGGTGAGCGGGCCGCCGAGTTGCGCGATTTCGCGGACAAGCTTCGCGCTCAGGTAGCTATAGGTTTCGCCGGGAAGCATGAACACAGTTTCGAGGCGCGGTTCGAGTTTGCGGTTCATCAGCGCCATCTGGAGTTCGTACTCGTAGTCGGAAACGGCGCGGATGCCTCGGAGGATGACGGCGGCGTCGCGCTTGCGGGCATAGTCGACCAGCAGGCCCTGGAAAACGTCCACTTCCACGCTGGGGAATTCCTTGGTAACTTCGCGCAGCATTTCGACGCGCTCGGGAACCGTGAAGAGCGGTTCTTTCTCCATGTTCTTCAGAACCGCGACGATCAGGCGGTCGAACATTTTTTCGCCACGGCCGATCAGGTCAAGATGCCCGTTGGTGACGGGATCGAAAGAGCCGGGATAGATGGCGATCGAAGTTTTCATGAAGGTTGCACGCGCACCGCGGCACATTCTAACCCGCATTTCGAAGGAAGAGCAATTCATACGCCTGCTCGCCCGTCCCCAAGGGGTCTTTTTGATGGCGATTTAGAGGGAGGCATGGAAAGGGAATTGTCCTGGCGCAGGAGTTGTGACACTCTTTCTCCGGTCCGGTTAAAGGCTTGCGCACTATTGAACCGATTTAAACGGGCGAAGAGGAGTTGCCGATGAACGCGGTGGAGGCACGGGCGCGACATATTCTGACAGTGATTCTTCTGACGGCTTCGGGGACTTGCATGGCAAACGCGCAATCGAATACACCGCTAAATATTATGCCGCTTCCGGCGAAGGCGGAGCGTGTGCAAGGTTCGCTGAAGATTGATTCGAGCTTCCGGATCGCGTTTGTCGGGTACCGCGAGCCGCGGCTGGAGCGTGCCGGCCAGAGGTTTCTTCACCAAGTGCGCCGGCAAACAGGAATCGTATTGCTCCCCGCGAGTTCGAATACCGGCGCCGCAACGCTGGAAATCAAGACGGACCATGAGAGCAAAGCGATCCAGGAGCTCGGCGAGGACGAATCGTACTGGCTCGACGTGACCCCCGGCGGCGCGAAACTGCACGCCCCGAATCCGGTCGGAGTGTTTCGCGGACTGCAGACTTTTCTCCAGTTGATCGCGATTTCGCCAGACGGTTTTAGTGTTCCGGCCGTGCACATCGAGGATCGGCCGCGATTTCCGTGGCGCGGGTTGATGATCGACTCCGGGCGGCATTTTATTCCGCTGGATGTCATCAAACGCAACCTGGATGGAATGGAAGCCGTAAAGATGAATGTCTTTCACTGGCACCTTTCCGATAACCAGGGGTTCCGTATGGAGAGCAGGAAATTTCCCAAGCTGCACGAGCAAGGCTCCGACGGTTTGTACTACACGCAAGACGAGATTCGAGAGGTTGTGGAGTATGCGCGTGACCGCGGCATCCGCGTGGTGCCGGAGTTCGACATGCCCGGCCACAGTACGGCGTGGTTCGTTGGCCATCCCGAACTGGCGAGCGGCAGCGGGCCTTACCAGGTCGAAAGGAAGTGGGGCGTCTTCGATCCGGCAATGGATCCAACGGACGAGAGAACTTACAAATTCCTGAACGAATTCATCGCAGAAATGGCCAAACTGTTTCCGGACCAGTTTTTCCATATCGGTGGCGACGAGGTGAACGGCAAGGAGTGGGATGCCAATCCGAAAATTCAAGCGTTCAAGAAATCGCACAAAATCAAAGACAACGCGGGTTTGCAGGCTTATTTCAGCGGGCGCGTGCAGGACCTAGTGACGAAGCACAAGAAGACGCCGGTGGGCTGGGACGAAGTGCTGGGGCCGGGCGTGCCGAAAACGATTGTGATTCAATCCTGGCGCGGAGTGGATGCGCTGGCCGCGGCCGCGAAGGATGGCTATCGCAGCATTCTTTCGAATGGCTATTACCTGGACCTGGGCTGGAGCGCCGCGCGGCACTATGCGATGGATCCGCTGGGCGGCCCTGCGGCCGCACTGACGCCGGAACAAAAACAACTGATTCTGGGCGGCGAATCGTGCATCTGGTCCGAGTACGTAAACGCGGAGAATATCGATTCGCGCATCTGGCCGCGCAACGCCGCGATTGCCGAACGTCTGTGGTCGCCAGAAGGAACGAACGATATTGCCTCGATGTACTCGCGGATGGAGACGGAGTCCGCTCGGCTTGAATGGCTGGGCCTTACGCACCGGTCTTTTCAGCGCACGATGCTGCAGCGGATTGCGGGGTCGTGGTCTGCTGCGGAATTCGATGCGCTGCGAGGACTGGCCCAGGCGCTGGAACACGAGAAGGACTATGCGCGAGAGGCCAGCGCCAGCGCGCCGCCGACCAGCGTCACGCCATTGAATCGCTTAGTGGACGCGGTTTATCCGGAGAGTGATGGCTCCCGGCGTTTTTCGTTGATGGTGGATTCGTTCGTTGGCTCAAGCTGCGAAGATCGAGTGCTCGAGGCGGAAATTCGCAGGCAGTTGGCCGAATGGGCGACCGTTGACGAGCGTCTGCAAGCGCTCGCGCAGCGCTCTCTGCTTGTGAAGGAGACGGCTCCGGCGTCCGCGGCACTTTCGCAGACTGCGAAAATTGCGATGAACGCGCTGGACGCAATCCAAAAAGGCGCGCCGCTTTCCGCGGATCAGACGAAACGGCAACTCGACTCCCTGGGTGCGCTGGAGCAGCAGACGCATAAAACACAGCTGACACTACCCGAGCTGCCTGCATTTCAGAAGCTGGTGGAGGCCGCTTCCGTCGGAAGTGTCTGCGCGCGATGAATTGGCAACACTCGATTTTTAAGGATCCAGCGAGCGCGAGGCTGCCCTAATCTGTTCTATGGCGTCTAAACAGGTGCCCCTGTGGAAACCCTTTCACGATGGAGGTAGCTTATGCGAGCAGCGATTCTTCTGTTCGCGGCGATCTTGCTGCAGAATCCGCAAACTCCAAATCCGCAGCAAGGCGTAGCGGAGCGTGGCGACCATGTGATGGGCTTCTCCCATGAGAAGACGACACATCACTTCCTGCTGTATCCGAACGGCGGAGAGATTAACGTCAGTGCAAACGATGCGAACGACAAAGGCAGTGTGGAACAGATCCGCACGCACTTGAGCCACATCGCCAAAATGTTTGCCGCAGGCAATTTCAAGGCTCCCATGCTGATTCATGACACAAACCCGCCCGGCGTTCCGGCGATGATCCGCTTGAAAGAGTCGATCAAGTACGACTATTTCGAGACGGAACGCGGGGGCCGCATTCGTTTGAGCACGGAGAACTCGCAGGCTGTCGACGCGATTCACGCTTTCCTGCTTTTTCAGATTATCGACCATCAGACAGGCGACAAGCCGTCCATCACGAGCGATTCCCGGAAGTAAGACTCACCAATTATTGTTTATTTGTTTGGTTGAGCCGTTGAGGTGTGGCAAACGCCTTCGCCTGAATCCTGGAAGGTTTTGCCGGGAATGGGGATGAACTCCCAGCGGTATTTTCCGGGCGAGAGGGTGAGTTTCAGGACGCCGTAGGTTCTGTCGTCGCGGACTTCGCTGTTGGGTCTGGCGTAGCCAAGCGGTGTGTGGCTGCGACCGCCGGTGCCGACCACGATTTCGCGAATGCCGTGGTCGGGGTCGGGATTGCCCTCCGGATTTTGTGGAGCGAAGCGTTCGTAGGAGTGCTCATGTCCGGCGAGGACGAGGTCGGCTTGGGCATCGTAGAGATCCTGCCAGAAGGCGCGCAGTTCGGGATGCTCCGCGTGTTTCGGCAAGAGGCCGCTGCTGAAGAGAGCATGATGGCCGTAGGCGAGCGTGCAAACGTTCGGATGCGTGGCGAGATCCTGTTTCAGCCAAGTTTCTTCCGGCGAGCCTTCCGCGCAGCCGCCCAATTGGGTTACGCCGCAATTGGTGTTCAGAACGATGATGTGCCACGAGCCAAGATCGTAGCTGTAATAGCCTTTACCGGGGTCGCCTGCACGGCCGTCCCAGTAGCGAAAATAGCCGGTGGCAGGTGCGCCGTTGTATTCATGATTTCCCGGGGTCGGGCGGGTCCTGGACTTGAAGCGGCCCCAAGTCGGACCGTAGCATTTGAGGAACTCTTCGTAGGTGCCGCGCTGATAGGCCAGGTCGCCGGCAGCGAAGACCGTGCCGGGAATCGCGTCAATCAGTTTTGCCGTCGCCTCCGCGCCAGTAAGATCGAAGCAACTGACGATATCGCCCGCGCCAACCAGAGTGAACGTCTCGGCCAAGCTTTTATGAGTGGATTTCGAGAGGGATTTCGGAGTCGCCGATTGCCTAGCGACAGGTTCCTGCGACCGTATGTTACCCGTTCCAACTGCAACCAGTAGAAGGCTTATGAAACTTGCCCTAGCAAATCCGCCTGCCCCTCGAACTAGCCCCATGTTGGTCAGCGTGCCTCCAGCAATCTGTGCGGCTTTCAGAATACCCGGAAACTATCCGGGAATGGAGCCATTCAGGCAGTATTACCGCCGTTCGAAGATGAAATCCAGCATTTAAGTGGAAATAGCTCCAACTACGACTAAACCGGTCTTAGTCTAAGTAATGGATAAATAAAGATTTGTCTAGAATTTGTCCACTGGCGTGGGTTGACAAAGAGCGGGTCAAAGTCGTATAGTGAATATGCGACTGGTTCAGTCGTAATTGACTTCGCTCCGTTTGACCGCGCTGGGGGCGCAAGATGTTCAAATTATCCAAGAAGGCGGATTACGGCCTGATCGCCATGAAGCACCTGGCCAATCACCGCCAGAAGCATGCATGCAGCGCCAGCGAAATTGCCGAGGAGTATGGGATTTCCTCCATGCTGATGGCCAAGGTGCTGCAGAAGTTGGCCCGGCAGACGCTAGTGGTGGCGAAGCACGGCTCGAGCGGGGGATACCAACTGGCGAAAGAGCCGGCGAAGATCAGCGCGCTGGAAGTGATTACGGCGATTGATGGGCCGGTGCTGATTACTTCGTGCGTGACGAGCCATGGAAATTGTGACGCAACCGACCGCTGCTCCATCAAAGAACCATTGCAGCGGGTCAATGAAAGCATTCTGGGAGTTTTGAGCACGGTGACCATCGCGCAGTTGAGCGAGGAGAAGCAGGAACCGGCGCTCGTGGAATTGAAAGGGATGGACCAACTGGCGGCGAGCCGCTAGGCGGGAAGTCCGGGACTTAGAGGAGAACACGGAAATGGCCGTCAAGCTGCCGATTTACATGGACAATCACGCCACCACCCCGATGGACCCACGGGTGCTGGAGGCGATGCTGCCCTATTTCACCGAGAAGTTCGGAAACGCGGCCAGCCGCAACCACTCGTTCGGCTGGGCCGGCGAAGAAGCGGTGGAGAATGCGCGCCAACAAGTGGCTTCGCTGATCGGCGCGACCGCAAAGGAGATTATTTTCACCAGCGGGGCAACGGAATCCGACAACCTGATGATCAAG
The DNA here is from genome assembly GCA_035935335.1 of Candidatus Acidiferrum sp. GTDB lineage: Bacteria > Acidobacteriota > Terriglobia > Acidiferrales > UBA7541 > Acidiferrum. Next base: position 122,278 of record DASYXF010000119.1, on the reverse strand, counting down.
GGCGTTGCGGAAATGTATCGCGAAAAAGGCAACCACATCATTACCCAGGCTATCGAGCACAAGGCCGTGCTGGACACCTGCAAGAATCTGGAGAAGCACGGTTTTGAAGTGACGTACTTGCCGGTGGGCAAGGATGGCCGCGTGGATCCGGAGGATGTGCGCAAGGCGATCCGGCCGACGACGATCCTGATCGCGATCATGTACGCCAACAACGAAATTGGGGCGGTCAACCCGATTCAGGAAATCGGGAAGATTGCCAAGGAACACGGGATTATCTTCGCGTCGGACGGCGTGCAGGCTGCCGGCAAGATTCCAGTGGACGTGCAGAAGGACAACATCGATCTGCTGGCGATTTCCGCTCACAAGTTTTATGGACCCAAGGGCGTGGGCGCGCTGTATGTTCGCCGGCGTAATCCCCGCGTGCAGCTTTCGGCCATCATTGATGGCGGTGGGCACGAGCGCGGCATGCGTTCCGGCACGCTGAACGTCCCCGGCATCGTGGGACTCGGCAAGGCCGCGGAGCTTTGCCAGCAGGAAATGGCGAAGGAATCGGAGCGGCTGCTCGGACTGCGCGAACGGCTGCGCAAGGGCCTGGAAGCCAAGCTCGACGAGGTCTACATCAACGGTTCGATGGAGCACCGGCTGCCGAACAATCTCAACATGAGCTTCGCTTATGTCGAGGGCGAATCGCTGCTGATGGGCATCAACGACGTTGCGGTTTCGAGCGGCTCTGCCTGTACTTCGGCAACCCTCGAACCGAGTTATGTACTCAAAGCTTTAGGCGTGGGCGAGGACCTGGCGCATACGTCGATCCGCTTCGGACTCGGGCGGTTTACGACCGAAGAAGAAGTTGACTACGTGATAGACAAGATGGTGCAGGTTGTAACCAAGCTGCGCGAACTCTCGCCGTTATATGAAATGGCCAAGGAAGGCATAGACATTTCCAAGGTCAAGTGGCAGACCGCCTAATCCCGTGAAGACTGGAAGGAAAAAAATGGCAAGCGCAATTGCAAGTGAAGGAACACTGAGGATTCACCGCTCGATCGCGGGTACGTCCGCGCCGTTTCGCGTGACGTATCAGGCGTATCAGGATGGTGACGAGCCGGCCCCAGCCGCGGAGCGTTCTTTTCATCATCTTCAGGATGTCCGCGCGTTTTTGAACGTGCTGGGCCTCGGAGCGGATTATGTCCGCGACGCGCTGCGGGAATTGACCGCGGGGCGTTCGGCGTTTTTGACCAACATCGCCTTGACCGAAAAGGCCATTAAGAACGCGGGTTTTGGCTCTCTCGTTGCGGCGAAGGGCTGATTGTTACTGGAATTGAAACTTGAAGGAGCAACCTGTCCATGGCATATAGCGAAAAAGTAGTCGATCATTACAACAATCCCCGCAACGTCGGCAGCATGCCCAAGGAAGATCCCAATGTCGGGACCGGCCTGGTCGGCGCGCCGGAATGCGGCGACGTGATGAAGCTGCAGATGAAGATCAATCCGGACACCAAGGTGATTGAAGAAGCCAAGTTCAAGACCTTCGGGTGCGGGTCGGCCATCGCCAGCTCTTCCCTGGCCACGGAGTGGGTGAAAGGGAAGACCGTCGAAGAGGCGCTGGCGATCAAGAACACGGACATTGTCCGCGAGCTTTCGCTGCCCCCGGTGAAGATTCACTGCTCCGTTCTGGCCGAGGACGCCATCAAGGCGGCCATCGGCGATTGGAAGAAGAAGCACGGTATTGAAGTTCCCGCGCACGAAAAGTCGTCGCACTAGTTGCGAGGCAGCGCGGGCGTAGTGGCGTCTTCCGGCGGAGAATTGCGACCGTCGGAGGATGCTGTCGAAGAATTCGCTCCAGAAATATTTTTGGAGATGCGGATTATGACGGCGGAAATCACAACGCAGACAGCGGAAAAAGAGAAGGCCGGACCGGCGATTCACCTGACCGAGAAGGCGGCGAAGAAGATCATCGCGCTGCTGGAAAAGGATGGCGTGTCGCCGCAGGTTGGCGGCCTGCGCGTGGGTGTGCAGGGTGGCGGCTGCTCCGGATTGTCGTACGCGATGCGGCTGGACACGCAGGCACGCGACCGCGACAAGATCTTCGAGGAGTATGGCGCACGCTTGTTTGTTGATCCGAAGAGTTTGCTGTATCTGAACGGCACAACTTTGGAATACGAAGAGACGCTGATGCGCCAGGGATTTGTGTTTCAGAACCCCAACGCGGCGCGCAATTGCGGCTGCGGCAGCAGTTTTACGGCGTAAAAAGTAGAACAGGCTTTAGCCTGTCAGCTGGCCTTACCCAGCACAGGGGACTTAAGCAATTCCGGCTGGCAGCATCGTGCGCCAGCCACTTTTTTTGTGATTGAAGTTGACCGAACAGAACTGAAATGAGCACACCGTTTCCCATCACCGATTCACCGCTGGTCTGCTGGAGTTGCCACGAGCGCACCATTGGCACCCACTTCTGCTCGTCCTGCGGCAAGATGCTGCAGGTGCCGGAGAAAAGCGATTATTTCGCGATGTTCGAGATCCCGCGGAAGCTGTGGATCGAGATGGGCGCGCTCCAAAAGAAGTTTCTGCAACTCAGCTGGAAGCTGCACCCGGACAATTACGTGAACGCGACTCCCGAGGAGCGCGAAATTTCGCTGAAGCGCAGCTCGGAGTTGAACGACGCGTACCGTACGCTGCGGGAGCCGGTGGCGCGCGTGGAATACCTGCTGGCGATTGAGGGCGCGCGTGTGGAGGGTAAGAACAAGCAGCAGGCGCCGCCGGAATTGCTGGAAGAGGTCTTCGAGTTGAATGAGTCGCTGGACGAGTTGCGGGAGGCGAAAGCCGCGAGCGGCGACACCACTGCGCTAAAGCAGAAATTGGAATCCGCGCAAGAAAACTTTCAAAGCAAGCTCGAAGAAGTGGATGGCGAGTTGCAAAGTGTGGCCAAGGAATGGGACGCTGCCGTGGGTGCAAACGCAGATGAAGCCAGGCGCAAAAGCGTCATGGCCAGGTTGAATGATTTGTTGAATCGCCGCTCGTATATTCGCAATCTTGTCGTGAACGTGCAGAAGGAATTGCTGTAGCTCAGGCCTTTAGGCCTGAGGGTTTCCCGGTGGGCAAGGTTGGTCGAATGGGTGATGGAAAGCCTCACCCCTGAAGGGGTGAGCTACAGGGATTATGGCACGCACAGTCGGAATCGATCTTGGGACTACGAATAGCCTGGTCGCATATGTGGACGCGAAGACGGGCGAGCCGAAGTGCATTCCCGGGCCATCGGGCAGCGCGCTTTGCCCTTCGGTGGTGAGCCTTGATGCCGACGGCAGCGTCATCGTCGGCGAACCGGCGCGGCGGAGATTGCTGACGCAGCCGGAGCGGACGATTTATTCCGTGAAGCGATTGATGGGGCGCGGCCCGGCCGATGTGCAATCCGAGCTGAGGCTTTTCCCGTTTCGCATTGACCCGGCGAGCAAGAGCGTGATTCGCGTGCAACTGGGCGACAAGATTTTCACGCCGCCGGAGATTTCCTCCTTCATCCTGCGCGAATTGAAGAATTGGGCCGAAGCGTACTTCGGCGAAACCGTGGACCGTGCGGTGATTACCGTCCCCGCGTATTTCAACGATGCGCAGCGCCAGGCCACGAAAGACGCCGGGAAAATTGCCGGACTCGAAGTGTTAAGGCTGGTGAATGAACCAACCGCAGCGGCGTTGGCTTACGGTTTACACGAAAAGCAGCGCGGAACCGTGGCGGTCTACGATCTGGGCGGCGGCACGTTTGACATTTCCGTGCTGAAGGTGATTTCTACGGGCGAAGGCGACATTTTCCAGGTGCTTTCGACGAACGGCGACACGCATCTCGGCGGCGACGACATTGACCATCTTTTGCAGGCGTTTGTGCACGAGCAGATTCTGCAGCACGACCAGATCGATTTTTCGCCGCATGGCGAGTTAGCGCAGGAGTTGCGTAAGGACCTGATCGCGGTGAAGCACCGCCTCTCTGAAACGGATAAGGTTGCGTTGCGGTTTCCTCTACCGAACGGCAAGGTATTCGAACATGAGTTCACACGCGGCGCGCTGGAGGCGCTGATCCGGCCGGTGGTGGACAGGACGATGGCGCCGGTGCGGCAAGCGCTGGCCGACGCGCAATTGAGTCCAAAGCAGATCGAGGAAGTGGTGCTGGTGGGCGGCACTACGCGAACTCCGCTGATCCGCCGGACGGTGCAGGAATTTTTCGACCGCGCTCCTCACACGGAGTTGAATCCCGACGAAGTGGTTGCGCTGGGAGCGGCGGTGCAGGCCAACATTCTCGACCGCGGCGTGCAAAACATGTTGCTGCTGGACGTGACGCCGCTTTCGCTGGGCATCGAGACGTATGGCGGGGCGGTTGCGAAGATTATTCCGCGCAATTCGACGATTCCCGCGAGCGCGCAGGAAATGTATACCACCGGCGTGGACAACCAGACGGGAATTGATATTCACGTGCTGCAGGGTGAGAGGGAACTCGCGAAGGATTGCCGGTCGCTGGCGCGTTTCAATTTGCGAATACCGGCGGCGCCGGCGGGATTGCCGCGCATTGAAGTGAAGTTTCTGATTGATGCGAACGGCATCCTGCAGGTGGCGGCGAAGGATTTGCGCAACGGGGTGGAGCATCAGATCGAAGTGCAGCCGAGCTATGGCCTGAACGATGCGGACATCGAGCGCATGCTGGAGGAGTCGATCGAGTATGCGGAGCAGGATTTCGCCGAGCGGCAGTTGATCGAAGCGCGGACGGAAGCCGAAGCGATCCTGACGGCGACTGCAAAGGCGCTGGCAAATCCGAAGGCAGCAAGCTTGTCCGAACCGGAGCGGGTGAAGGTGGACCAGACCGTAGCGGCGTTGCAGGAATCGGTGAAAGGCGCCGACTATAAATTAATTCGGAAAAAGATTGATGAGCTGAACCATGCGACGGAGCACCTGGCGGAAATCCTGATGAACACCGCGGTGCAGGGGGCGCTGGAAGGCAAGAAATTGGCGGAAGTTTAGGGAGAAGCTATGGGCGGCAGCAATCCGTATATCGAAGAAGTGAAGTACAAGAAGGCGACGCGGAAATTCAAGGTGACGTTTCTGCCGAGCGGGAAGACCGTGGAAGTGGATCCGGAGAAATTTCCTTACGGCCACAACGGTTTGCCGGGGAGCATCCTCGACATTTCCGAGGGTTTTAAAATGGGCCTCGACCACGCATGCGGCGGCGTGTGCGCCTGCTCGACGTGCCATGTGATGGTAAAAGAGGGGCTGGAATCCTGCAACGAAGCGACGGATGCGGAGCTTGATGAACTCGATGAAGCGCCGGGCATTACGCCGAAGTCGCGGCTCGGATGCCAGACCGTGCCAGATGGTACGACGGACATCGTGGTGGAAATTCCGGAGTGGAATAAGAATTATGCGAAAGAATTGGACGGGCACTGAGGGGAGAAAGTAATCAGTAATCGGTAATCAGTTATCAGTAAGAGTGACTGATTCGATTTGGGAGCGAGCGAGATGCCGCGGACGTTTGATTGGGACAATGTGGAAGACATTGCGATCGGGCTGACGGATAAGTTTCCCGACCTTGATCCTTACACGGTGCGGTTCACTGATATGCACAAATGGATTACGGAGTTGCCAGGGTTTGCTGGCGATCCGCAGAAGTCCAACGAGAGCAAGCTCGAAGCAATTCAGGCGGCCTGGCACGAAGAGTGGGAAGATCGTAAGGACTAAAGCCGCGTAGCGCAAATTTAAGGTTTTCCGTATAATTGGAAGATTGCAGTTCGTCCAAAGTGCCGCTATGGTGCAACGGTTAGCACGTAGCCCTTTCAAGGCTAAAATACGGGTTCGATTCCCGTTAGCGGTACCAAACTTTTCCTTCCTGAATTATGCTCCTACCTACTTAGTGATATTCTTAACATTCAAGCACAATAGCTTCAGAGGAGACACCGCCCATGGCTGATTTGCTGCGTTCCGACAATCCTGTATTGAAAGAAAAAGCGTTCAGCGGAGCAATCGCGACCGGGGAAACGATGACGGTTCAGGGAACTGTCAACAAGACCGGCCTGCTTCTACTGTTTGTGGTTGTGACGGCAGCCTGGACATGGGGACTGGCGCATTCGGATACCCCGGATGCCGTTTATCCGTGGCTGCTCGGTGGTGCGATCGGGGGATTAGTCGTTGGACTGGTTACGGCGTTTAAGACGGGATGGGCGCCTATCCTTGCTCCAATTTACGCGCTGCTCGAGGGTCTTTTCCTCGGCGGGATTTCCGCGCTCTTTGAGCGGTCTTATCCGGGCATCGCGATGCAGGCTGTTAGCCTGACGTTCGGTGTAATGTTGGTAATGCTGCTGGCGTACAAATTCCGTATCGTGCAGGCGACGCGCGGGTTCAAGCTGGGAGTCATTGCTGCCACCGGCGGCATCGCCTTGGTTTACGTGGCCAACCTGGTGGCGACTTTGTTGTTTCATTCGCCATTCGGCATTCTTTATAGCAGTTCGCCGTTGGGCATTGGCATCAGTCTGTTCATTACCGTTATCGCTGCCCTGAACTTGATATTGGATTTCGACATGATTGAAACTGGAGTCCGCATGGGAGCGCCGAAGTACATGGAATGGTACGGCGCATTCGGGCTGATGGTTACCCTGGTATGGTTGTACCTTAGAATGTTGCGTCTGCTTAGCCAGATGCGCCGCCGCTAGAACGAGACACGGAGGCGTGCAGAGACGCTGCGGGGTGCTGCCAGGGCGGTGCCGGAGAAGACGCTGGCGAAGTTGATGACATTGAAACGGTCGGCGATGTTGCTGGCTTGAAGCTGAATTTGCAACGAGCGGGCTTCCTTACGGTAGAGTTGCGCACCCATTCCCAGATCCATCGAAAAATTTGGTTCCACCCGTTGTTTTGTGAAGTTGACGCGAGAGACGACGGCGGCGCCGTATTGTGCGATGAGCGTTGCTACATCCGTGTTATCGCTTAAGTCGGCGGGTAGTCCACTGCCGTATTGGGCGCCGGCGGCGAACCAGAAACCGTGGCCGGCTTCGAGACGCGCGCGTCCGTGGAGCGTGTTGCGCTGATCCTGAGAGACCCCGAACTTGCCGGTGTCCGTGAGCCCTGCGCTGGCGTCGCTGCCGAGGAAGAGCCCTCCGTTGATTGGTCCCCGTCCTATCCCCGATTGATTGGCGTAACTCACAAATCCAGAGAAGCGGCCCCAATGTGGAACGTCGAGGCGGACTTCTTCCCCAAAAATGCGGGCTTTGGCGAAGGAGATCGGAAAACTTACGCCGGTCTGGAGAAGAACATCGTCGTCGGAATAGTTGTGGAAGTCGCGGCGAAAGACGTTGGCATCCAGTCGAAACTTGCCGAGGAACGATTTGGTGAGACCGCCTTCGTAATAATTGGCCCGAGCGACCGGGACAGGAAGCCGCAGGACCACAGGATTTACCGAATCGAGTTCCGGTGAACTGGCAAGGAGAAGATTTTCCATCGCAGGCGTCTGGAAAACGCGATCGTATGAGGCGTGCAACAAGAGATTGAGCGAAGAAACGAAGCGCGAAACGCCGAAACGCGGGCTGACGGCGGAATCGTGAACCACGAAACCGTAATGGTCGAAACGCAGCCCGGCGCTGATGTTCCACCCACCGTAACGCATCTGGTCTTGAACATAAAAGGATGGCTCGACGTCCCATTTGCGGCCCGCGAAATTCAGATTCAGCTGCGTGCCGGGATCGAATTGCGTGGGGTCGGTGATCTGGTATTGCAGGGCTTCGCGAACCGGCGTGAAGAAAGAGTCGGCGCCTGCTTTCCAGTCGTGATGGCCGCGGTGGCCGGCGATATCGCCGCGAATGTAGCCTTCGCGATAGCCGCGATCCTGATGGACCACGACGGGAGTGGACAACGGATTGGAACGAAGAGAAAAGGTGGAATCGCGCACGCCGCCTGAAAAACTGAGAACGAGATTGGAGGAGATGGTGTGCTGGAAGTAGAGCCGGCCGCTGGTCTCGGAACTGGCGGCGTCCTGGCGCTGCAGTAGGGCCTGCTGCGTGAAATCGTTGGGGATTTCGTAGCGCAGGGAATTGTTGGAAATGGTCAGACGCAGGCGGTCGTTGTCGGTGAAGTCGCGTTCGTAAGCGGCGGAAAATCCGCCGGAGTTGCCGCTGTTGCCGAAATCGCTGGTGACCGGCGGATCGAGGTAGCGGCCCGAATGCAGGCCGAAAGCGCGGACAGAGTAGCGCTCTTTTTCGCGTGAGTAGGAAATCGCAGCAGAGCCGTCCAGTTGGTCGAAACTGCCGCCGGAAGCGGCGAAATCTCCGTGCCAGCCGAGGAGGGAATTTTTGTCGGTGGTGAGTTCGACAATGCCGCCGAGTTTGCGGCCGTATTCTGCGGGATAGCTGGCCGTGAGCAGGCGAAGGGATTCGACGGAATCGGAATCCATGTCGGGCGCGAAGGCAGGCGAACGATTCTGCACCAGCGGCTGGCCGTCGACGACGAACTGTACGTCATATTCAGAGCCGCGGGGATGCAGCGTACCATTGCCTTCGTAAACCCAGCCGGGCTCCTGATTGACCAGATCGAAGAGGTCGCGGCCCGGCTGGAGGCTGAGCTGCTCGCGAATGGACTGCCGGCCTACGGAATAGAGCGTACCGGTGCGCGTAGGGTCGACGAGCGTGAGTTCATCGGTCACCTGGATTTGCGTCGTGACGGGTGCGACTCCGAGGGTAATGCCGAGTTTTAGGGGGACTTCGGAGTGGACTTCGACGACATCGCTCCAGGCGGCGAAACCTTCGGCAGTGAGGTTGAGGCGATAGACACCGAAAGGGAGGTCTTGAAGGACGATGTGGCCATCCGTGGGAATCTGGAACTGGCGCTGGAAACCGTTGCCTTCGCTGAGGAGTTCGCCCTTGGCAGCGAGGCTGGAGCCTTTTGGATCGCGTATTTCGAGATGGAGTTCGCCACGGAGGCGTTGGGCGCGGGCGGGTATCGCCGCGGGAAGGCAGTAAAGGCCGGCGAGGAGAGAGAGGCAAATTAACAGTGATTTAGCGTTCATTACCAAGAAGAGTATGCGCCATCTGGCGTTTCGGCCTGGTTCGCGCGCGCGAGAGTATTTCCAAGATAGCATGCATGGGGGAGAGGCCGAAGGATGACCATAGAAGTAATTCAGTGCGTAGGCAGGCAGCCGGCACGGAGTAACTAATTTGTCTCCGGGCTGGAAAAGTAGTGCGCGGTGCCGGATGATGGAGGACAATCGTTTTCTCGTCCGGGTCAATTCGGGGGCGGATGAGAGAGAAGGCCATTGCACAAAGGGGCTGACGTTTTGGACGAGAAGAATGTTTATCTGACCGGTGCCGCCAGCGAGTTTGGTTCCCGCACTATTCCTTCGGAAGAAGTCGATGAAGCGTTTGGCATGCCTGCCGGAAAATTGCGGACACGGGCCGGAATCGTGTCGGTAGCTTACGCGGCAGAGGATGAAACGGAAGGTTCGCTTGCAGCCGGGGCTTGCCGGAAAGTGCTGGAGCAGTGTGGAGAGGATGCGCAGAACCTGGATGGTGTGATTGCAGCGAGTGAAACGGACCATGCGTATCCGTCACTTTCGGCACAGATTCACGCTCGGTTGAAAATGCGCGAGCACTCGACGGCACTGGACGTGGGCAGCGGCTGCCTGGCGCTGCTGCAAGTGCTTTGCGTGGCGCAGGCGATGCTGATGTCCGGCCAGGCGAAGAAGATTCTGGTGGCCACGGCGGATGTCCACAGCCGGACGCTGGGACCGGGGCGGACGGCGGGAGAATTCGGCGGGCTGTTTGGGGATGGAGCGAGCGCGTTTCTGCTCTCGAACAAAGCGCCGGAAAAAGGACGATTTGCTTACCGGTTCGGGCAATTCTTTTTTGGGTGCGCCGCCCAATATGCGGAAGCGATTTCCATCACCGACACGGCGGGCAGTGGATTGGAGATTCAGTTTGATGGCGAGGCGCTTTCGCGGGCAGCGGTTTACCGCATGGAGCAGGTGCTGAGCGAAGTGGAGAAGCGCAGCGGAATTTCGCGCGACAAGGTGGGAGCGTTTGCGACGCATCAGCCAAATCCGCGGCTGGTGACGTTACTGGCGAAGCAACTGGGCGTGGCAACGAGCGCGTTTCCACCGATTGCGGTGACGAAGGGGAATCTGGGTTCTTCGATGTGCGGGGCGACGCTGCAGTCCGCATTTGAGAAAGCCGCCGGGAAATCCGCAAGCGATCGGACGGCAGTCTTTTTGGCTTCGTTAGCGCCGGGGTTGTTGTTCGGGGGCGGATGGATGGTGCCGGTGGGGAGTTGAATTGAAATCCTACATAGTGGAGTTCCTTCCGTTTCGAGAAATGTACTTGTTCACTGTGACCTAGATTGGGCCGTTGCTATGGGGATGAGCGTGTGGCGGTGGTGAATTCCAGGCTGGGAGCGGGGACTACGCAGGATTGGAGCGGTGGCCAGCCGGGGTCGGTGGTGGCGTTACGGCAGAGGCTGCTGATAGCGTTGGAAACTTCCGCGGGGCCGACGGCGCCGTTGAGCGGTTCAGCATAAATTTTGTAAGAGCGATTCACGGCGAGGCCGCTGATTTGGTAAGTGCCATCGAATTGAGCCGGGCCGGGCGCCTGGCAACTCCATCCACCTATGGTACCTGCGATAACGGCGCCACTTGCGGCGTCGACAGCGACAACGTGTGCCCCGAAGATTCCGGTGACGCCAGGAGGAGAAGCGGGGAGAGAGAGCGGATTCGCTGGAATGATGTGTCCTTGGAGTGAGCCGATAAATTGCGTGTCGGCGGGATCGTGATAAAGAACGCGAGTGCCGGTGCGGTCGTCGTCGGCGAGCGGAGCATCGGGTAGCTGTGCGGTAGGACGCATTCCGGTGAAAGTGCCCGGCGCAGGTGCGAAGGGAAACATCATGGCGCTCCAGACGGCGGAGTGACTGAAGCCGAGGGTGTGGCCGAGCTCGTGAGTGAGGAGGGATTCGAGGTCGTAGGACTTCGGGTTGGCGGCAAGAGCGAGTGGAGTGGAGAAGGTTACGAGTGAATCGCTGGGATTGAAATAGATATCGGCGTCGAGGATCTGGCCGACCTGCGCGGAGGGAGCGCCACTGCCGAGTTGTATGCCGATTTGATCGGCGGTAATGACGCGGGTGAAGGCGAGGACGCCGGGGGTGAAGGCCATGTCAGGCTGATCGAAGCAGATCGAGTTGATGCCATCGGAGCCGCAAAGATTTGCGGAGGAGTTGCGAACGGGCGGGGCGACGGACGCGGCGGTGAGAGCGGTGCCGGCGACACTGGTCCAGATGCTGAGGGATTGCTGAATGACTTGCTCGATTTCGTTGAGGCTGCCGCTGGGCGTTTGATTTTGCGTCAGGATGGTTTTGGGATTTGTGCCGAGCATGGTGCTCCAGCGAAATGCGATGGCGGCAGCGCTGGTCAGCTGATGAGAAGGCACAGGGCAAGCAGAGCCACTGGAAACGCCACCGGGTTGGCGCACGTCGGGAACAATTTCGTTGAAAGCGTATCCCTGGGCCGTGATGACGGACCAGAGAACAAGCAAGAGCGTGATAGCGAGGGAGGTGAATTGGCGGAGTGTGTTCTGCATGGTTTTTTCCTTTTCTCCGAAGGTCATTCCGATTCGCGGGAGATTTCGCGGTGGATACGCTGCTCGAATGCGTTGACCGCGACATTTTTGAACCCGCTTTTTGTAAATGAGTTGGAGGCGGAATCGAAGACCGGAGTTTCGGCGGAATCCTGAGTGACGGTTTCACCGCCGGAGCGAAGGTCGCGATGAATGCGGAAAGTACCTTGAGACCAGCCGACGATTAAGAATTGATTGCCATTGTGCGCAGCGAGGAAAAGATAGACCTCTTCGCCTGGGCGAAATTCGGGCGTTCCATCGACGTGGGAGTGCAAGTGCTGAAATTGTCCGCCAGGCTGGCGGACGTCGATTTCTTCGGGAAGATAGCCTTTGTTGCGGGAGAGCACACGAAAAGTGGTGTCGGTCCAGATTTCGCCGTTCTCCATGCGGGTATCCGCACGGAGGCAGCGGACACGAGCGATGGAATTGGAGTGGTGAACGAGATCCTGGAAGCGGAGGCGCACCAGTGTGGTGGCTTGGGCGACGACAGCGAGTAGAGCGAGGCCGATCAGAAAAAGGACCCACAGGACTCGACGGCGGTCTTTGTAGCTCATGATTGTTCACTCCTGTTCATTGAATCTCCAGCGCCCCCGAGGCGGCGGTTTTGTCGAGATTGGCGTTCTGGATGAAAAGTGTTCGCGCGCCGGGCTGCGCGGTGGAAGGAATCTGGATGGTGAGGTGAATGATGCCGAGTCCGGCGGGTTGCTTGGAAATCACGGCGACGTCACCGGAGCCGGAAATGGTATAGGCCATGCTGGTGTCGAAACCGGACTGCGAAAAGAGGCAGATGTCAGCGGCACTGGTGCCGGAAACGGGGCGTACGAGCGGAACGGGATTTCCGCCGAGGTTACAAGCGTTGGTGGAGGTGTTAAAGACGCCGAGGGCGGCGACGTTGAGATCGAAGGAAACGGAGGAGTCGTCGACACCAGCGGTGGTGGGTTCGACGACGACGACGTTTTTGCCGGAGATGGCAGGTGTGGAAGTGGTGACCAAGATGACATCGTCGGTTGTGCCGGGAGCGGCAACGACGAGCGAGACGATGTTGGAGAGGGGGCCGGAGGGGCTCTGGATCTGGACGGAAACGTTTCCAGATTTCGCGACGTCCGGACTATTGACCGGGGCGGAACAGGAGTTGGCAGAGGAGCAAGTGGTGACGCGCGCGGTGCCGCCGACGAAGAGCGTGGAGCCGGGACCGGGATTGGATGGAATGAAACCACTGCCGTCAACGGTGAGGGTGAAACCATTTGTACCGCCGGCATATACGCTGCCGGGATGCAGGGAAAGAATGTTGGCGCCGGTGGAGATGGTGACGTTGGCGGAACCGGATTGAGTGGAATCGTCCTGGCTGACAGCGACGACTTGGAAGGCGTTAGGAACTGGCGGCGTGGGCGGCGCGGTGAAGGCGCCGCCGGTTGTGATGAAGCCGCAAGCCCCGACAACGGAACAGGCAGAACCTTGCACTTGCCAGACGACGGCCTGGTTGCCGGTGCCAAGGACAGAAGCGGTGAAACCCTGCACGCCGAGCGAGGGCAGCGTAACGCTTGCAGGAAAAACACTGACGAGGATGTGATTGATGACGGTAATTTGGGCAGCGGAGAAGATCGCGGGATTTCCGGCGATCGCGACCTGGACGGAGACGGGATTTACAGAAGGAATTGTGCCGGGGGCGATGTAGTCGACCTGAGTGGCTGTGCTGGTGGTGATGCTTTGGCAGGGAGAAGAGGCGACGGCGCAGAGTCGCCCGACGGTGGAGTTGCCGCCGGAGATTCCGTTGACGCTCCAGACCAGTGAAGAACCGGTAGGGCCATTTTCGGCGACGTTGAGGGTGACACGGTGATTCGCGGCGATCGTTGCTGTGGTGGGGGTGAGGCCGAGGCCGGGGCCGGACTGAATGGCGATGGTTGCTTGTGTTTTTTTGGAAGGATCGGCTTGCGGGGTGACCGTAATGACGACGGTGTTGGGCTGCGGAGGAGTGACGGGCGCTGTGTAGTTGGCGGTGTCGGCGATGGCGCCGCTTCCGGCTGATTGTGTGGTGATGACGGTAAGAATGCCGCAGGCGCTTCCGCTGCAGCCGGTGCCGGAGAGCGACCAGGAAAGAACGGCGCTGGGATTGGAACCGGGAACGGGAGAAAGCGTTGCGACCAGCGCCGCAGTTACGCCGGGTTGCAGGGTTGCGGGTGCGGCGACCTGTAGCGTGAAGTGGCTGGCAATGGTGAGGAGCGCGGAATTTTGTTTGGAAGGATCGGCGACGCTGGTGGCAGTGAGCGTGACGCTCGCAGGCGAGGGGAGAATAGCGGGCGCGGTGTAATTGCCGTTGGCGTCGACCGCGCCGCAATTGTTCGGGCAAGGAAGGCCGGAGAGACTCCAGCGAATGGCGGGATCGGGTTTGCCGCTGCTGGTGATGCTGGCTTGAAAAGACTGCAGTGCACCGAGCTCGACGGAAGTGGAAAGCGGGGAGAGTGTGATCGTGATGTCGCTGGAGATGGTGACGCCCGCTGTGGAGGATTTGGAGGAATCGGCGTGGCTGGTGGCGGTGATTTGAACTTTTCCGCCGATCGGGAGATCGGCGGGAGCGGTGAAGAGCCCGTCGGGAGCGATGCTGCCGACTTGGGGAGAGCCGCCGGAAATGCCGTTTACGCTCCAGGAGACGGAAGTGTCAGAGGTATTACTAACCGTCGCGGAGAAGGGGAGCGAGTTGCCGAGGAGAACGGAGCCGGAATTGGGAACGATGGTGACCGTGATTTGCGGTGGAGGCGGAGGCGCCGTGCCGCCTCCTCCACCTCCGCATGCGACCTGGGAGAGTGTGAGAACGAATAGAAGAATGGCCTGAATGATGCAAGGAGGGGCGTAAGAGCTCCGAGTAGAGGGGCCTTGCTTTGAGCGCGTTTGCGAGAGAGGGCGCATGGAGAGTGGGAAAGCAGACGAAGGGCCAGCGAAACAGAGCGGCGGTGCAGGGGCCGTGACTGGGCGATCGGCGGAAATGTGTTCCTCTAAAGCGAATCGAACGAATGGTTTGGAGCTTGTGAACAGAAACAGGCCGAACGAAAAATGCGAGCGCGGCAGTGTGCCGAAAAGCTTAGAGACGTTCCGAATTGAACTGGGATGCTAGGGTGACTTCCCAAACTGGGAATGGCTGCCAGTCGATTGACATTCGCACGGACGGCTCGAATAATCGCGCCATGACCAAGCCTGAGGCAGTGCGACGAATCAAGAGTTATTCCGCGGCGAACGGGTATGTGTATCAGTATTACTTTTATGAGCTAAACCGGGTCTCGGTGGAGGGCCGGGCGGCCGGGGAATTTGTGTATGCGATTTCCGCGGATCGCGGGGCGAGCTTTGGGTTGCGGATTCTTGTGATGCAAGCGGCGCTGGAGGCATGGGCCGCGGCGAATGGACGTTCGCTGACGGTGAGCGAAGAGTATGCGCTGGCGAAGATGCGGTTGTTTCAGGCATTTGACGAGGGTGTGGTTCCGCTGACGGCGGAGGCGGCGCGCGAGGCGCGGTTGGCGGTGGATGATTCCAACCTGGAAGAGTTGTTAAAGATGTTGAATATCTGAGCCTCAAACAGTTTCGGGATTGAACCGAACTGCTGGTAGCGGCGTCTAGCTTGGTGTAACCGAGATTGCGAATGCGGGAGCTGGTACTGATCCCAGCCGGGAAGAGTGCTCGTGGGCGATTCCGCCGCCGGGCAATTTCGCGAGCCGGTGATACGGCAGTTCAAGACGGAACTCGCGGTGACGATGAAAGATGGGCAAACGGTGCAGAGCACGCTAGCGACGGATCCACTGTCGGGCAAAGTGCTGGCGATTAATGTGACCATGAATGTTGTGAAGTAGATTGAGGGATCACTTCAAAATGGCTGTCAGAGCTTCGGCAAGATTGGGATGGATGAACGGGTAATTGAGTTTCTGGAGTTGGTCGGGTTGGACGCGCTGGCTGGAGAGCAGCAGGGCGTCGGCCATTTCGCCGAGGAGAAGGCGAAGGGTGAAGGCTGGGGCTGGGAAGAGCGCGGGGCGGTGCAGGGCCGCGGCGAGGATTCTGGTGAATTGGGCGTTGGTCACCGGTTGTGGGGAGACGACGTTTAGCGCGCCCGTGACGTTGGCGCTTTCTAATGCGAGGCGGAGGATGGCGACTGTGTCGTCGAGGGTGATCCAGCTTAGCCATTGCGTGCCGGGGCCGATTTTTCCACCCACGAAAACTTGAAAAGGGCGCAGCATTTGCGGAAGAGCGCCGCCCTGTTTAGAGAGGATTACGCCGAAACGAGCGCGGACTACCCGGATGCCGAGGGCTTCAGCTTTGCGGGCTTCGGATTCCCACTCCTTTGCGATTTCACTTAGAAAATCATTGCCAGGTTGGCTGGATTCAGTGAGCGCTTCTTCGCCGCGGTTGCCGTAGATGCCGGTGGCGGAGGCGGAGACGAGAACGCGCGGACGGACAGACATTTTGGCGAGCGCCTGGACCAAGGCGCGCGTGGTGTCTACGCGGCTGGAGCGGAGGAGTTCTTTGCGCTGCGGCGTCCACCGTTTTTCAGCGATTGAGGCGCCGGCCAGATTGACCACGGCGTCGGCGCCAACGGCGGCTCCGCCTAGTTCGCCGGTGGCAGGATTCCAATTGACGTCAAAGCCTTGAGAGCTGCCCGGGGAAGTGCCAGGGCGGACCAAGCGGCAGACGGTGTGGCCGGCGCGTCGGAGGTCCTGTGCAAGGGCGGTACCGACGAGGCCGGTAGAGCCGGTGATGAGGATTTTCATTGGGTCCTTGTTGCTGTTTGCAGGCAGGCTCGGGTTGCGCCCGTGCCTGCTGGCGGCGCGATGCCCCTCAGGTTACAATTTTCGCATGCCATCCGTTATGCCCAGTATACGCGTGAAGGTACTGTTCTTTGGCCGGCTGCGGGAATTGACCGGGCTGGCTGAGGAAGCGGGAGAGTTGCCGGAAGGGGCGACGTTGGCGCAGGTGTTTGAACGGTATGCGGAGCGGTATCCGAAGTTGGCCGGGTTTCGGAATTCGATGGTAGTTTCGAGGAACCAGGAATTTGCGGCTTGGGATACGCGCGTTGCAGCTGGCGATGAGATTGCATTTTTGCCTCCGGTGAGTGGGGGCTGAGCCTGCCTGTATGACCGCAAACCTTCAAGAGGACAAGTTTGAGCTTGTACGCGAGGCAATTGACGCTGAGGCGTTGGTGCGGCATGTGCGCGCGGGGCAGGACGGGGCGATCGTGACGTTCGATGGATTTGTGCGGAATGAGTCGCATGGGCGCAAGACGAGCTACCTGGAGTATGAGGCGTACGAATCGATGGCGCTGGGGAAGATGAAGGAGATTGCGGCGCAGATTCATGAGAAGTTTGCGATTCACCGGGTGGCGATTGTGCACCGCCTGGGGCGGCTGGAAATTGGCGAAACCAGCGTGTTCATTGCGGTTAGCGCGCCGCACCGGGGCGCGGCTTTTGACGCCTGCCGGTTTGCGATTGATACGCTGAAGCGGACGGTGCCCATCTGGAAGAAAGAGTACTTCGCGGATGGGGCGGTATGGGCGGATGGCGAACTACCTCCTACACCCCCAAGTGCAAAAAGTGCATCCTAGCTATTTGATGAATCTCCAGGTCAGCCGAATTTTCCCGTGGTGCCTAGCCTTCCTGGCTTTTTTCGCCGGAGTTTTTCCCGTGAATTCGCAGGAAAAACCGGACCGGCCGCCGTGGGCACAGCCTTCGACCACGCAGCCTCAACCACCAGCCAACCCGCCGAGTAATCCGCCGCAACCAACAGGGACTCCCGGACCTATGGTTCCGGCGCCGGTGCCAGAGCACCAGAAAGAGGCGCAAACACCGAAGGGCGCGATCAAGGTCAACGTGAACCTGGTGAACGTGCTGGTAAGCGTGCTGGACGAGAACAAGCGCCCGGCCCCGAACCTGCCGCAAGAAGCGTTTGAGGTGCGGGAAGAGGGCGTGCCGCAGAAGATTGAGTTTTTTGAGCCGGAGACCAAGCTGCCACTGGACCTGGCATTGATGATTGACGCGAGCCTGAGCGCGCATATTGACATTCAGTATGAGCGCGAGGCGGCTTCGCGGTTTATCCGTCAGGTTTTGCGGCCGGATGACCGCATGTCTGTGTTTTCCTTTGACGAGGCAGTGACGCAGCGATCGGCCTTCACCGGGAAAGTACAGACACTGACCGATGCGGTGGCGAAGATACCCGACGGAGCGGGAACCTCGATCTACGATGCGGTGGCGCTGGGCGCGCAGGCGCTGGAGAAGCGGGGCGGCGAGCGGCGGCGAGTGATCGTCCTGGTAACGGACGGAGGCGAGACCACGAGTCGTGCGGATTTTGAGGCGGCGAGGCGGGCGGCGCTACGCGGCGAAGTTTTGCTGTACACGATTCTAATCCGAGCAATGAAGAGTGAGAACGGGCGGAACACCGCGGGTGAGCATGCGTTGCAGACGATTACAGAGACCACCGGCGGCGCGATGTTTTTTCCGGATTCGCCGCAGGAGTTGCCGATTATATTTGACCGGATTGATGCCGAGTTGAGGACGCAATACCGTTTGGCGTACTACCCGAATCCGCGGGGGCCGGCGAATACGTATCGTAAGATTGAGGTGAAAATGCTGCCGGGGTACGCGGCGCGGCACCGGACGGCGTATTTGGTGGGCGCACAGTAAGGGTGACAGTGCCCGGTGCGCGTTTAGGTTGAGGGATAACAGATAACAGCGATCAGATAGCAGGGTCCGGTAACGCGCATTATCAGTAATCGGTAATCAGCAATCGGTCAGAGCGGATTCGGAATCCATGTTGAGAGAACGAATGGCGATTGAGTATTTAGAGGCGGCGGTGGAGATTGCACGGGAGGCGGGGGCGGTGTTGCGCGAAGAAGCGCAGAGGCCACCCGATATTTCCTATAAGGGCGACTACGACCTGGTGACACAGGCGGACAAGCGGTCGGAGGCGGTGATTGTGGGCCGCTTGCAGAAATATTTTTCGGGGCATGCAGTAGCGGCGGAAGAGGGAACCGGGAGAGAGACCGGTTCGGAATTTAAGTGGCACGTGGATCCGCTGGATGGGACGACGAATTTCGCGCATGGCTATCCGTGTTTTTGCGTTTCGATGGCTCTGGCGAAGGGCGATGAGTTGCTGCTGGGCGTGATTTACAACCCGATGGCGGAAGAGATGTTTTCGGCGGCGCGGGGAGAAGGCGCGTTTTTCAATGGGAAGCGGATGCAGTGCTCGAAAATACCGGCACTTCGGGGCAGTTTGTTGTGCACTGGGTTTCCGAATCATAAGAGGCATGCGCATCCGAATATTCACTACTACTGGGATTTCACATTGTGCTCGCACGGGGTGAGACGCGACGGGTCGGCGGCTTTGGACTTGGCGTACGTTGCCGCCGGGCGGTTTGACGGATTTTGGGAGTTTGGATTGAAGCCGTGGGATACGGCGGCCGGGGTTGTGATTGTGGAAGAGGCCGGAGGAAAGATCAGCGACCTGGACGGGAAGCCGTATGTCCTCGGTGGCAAAACGATATTGGCGACGAACGGGTTGATCCACGCGGAGATGGAAAAGATGGCCGCGGAGATTAAGAAGAAAGAGAAGTTAGGGGCGTAGTTGGGAAGTGATCCGTATGGCGCACAGGCGGCGCGCACGGAATCCACGTGAAGCTTTTGTCGGTTGGAAAATTCCAAGCATTTGGATCGTAAGGATCTGCCGCACCTACGGCGCTTTGGTAGTCCGAGTTCGTGCACCCAGCGCTTACGCGCTGGGCTAACTTCTGTCGCGCCTCCGGCGCTATCCCGAAAACATTGCTACCCCCTCCCCCCTGTTTTTTGTAAGTGCTGGATAGAAAGAAGTTAGACGGACGGGTGTCTGTAAGTGTTGGTTCTGAACGGGTTATAGGTTGTTTGTTTTGCTGTAGTTTGGATCGCGTTTGTAAGTGCTGACAGGAAAGAAGTTATTTGGTCAGTCCTGGTAAGTGCGGAATCTAAGACGGTTAGAACGGCGCAGGTAGACGAAATGACTTGGAGTCAATTGGAATGGAATCGGGCACAACTTAACTCGTGGGTAATTATATTGAGTGGTAACATATTGTCAAGGGAAAAATGAGGGAAGTGTCTTAGGGAAGGCTGATTCGGGCTTCACAGAAATCTTATGGGTGAGGCGGTATGGTTGGAATGCAACGAAAGCGCCGTTCTTTTTTCATCTAGTGACATTTTGCGGCACTGGGTAGGTGCCGTGCCTGATGCAACTTCGTTGCCCAAAATCGGGTAGGAGATAAGCCATGCGCAAGTGGGTGAATCGTTGGTTGGCGTTTGGATTGAGCCTGTTGGTGAGTTTGAGTGTCTGCGATTTTGGGCGCGCGGACGAAACCAAAACGGGAAATGATTCGAAACCGGCGGCAGTCAAGCCTGCGGGGAGCAAGCCGGAGGCAGCGCTGACGGACCGGGAGCGGTGGCTGCTGGAGCGTGTGGAACAACTGGAGAAGCGCGTGGCGGATCTAGAGTCGAAAGAGGCGAAGCCGCCGGTAGAGGCGACAGCAGCGCCGGCACCGAGTGTATCGAATGAGATGACGGCAGAAGCGAAGCCGGCTACAAGCGCAGCGCCGGGAACAATGACGAATGCGGCAGCGGGCGCTGTGCCAATTTCCATGTCCACGAGCATTGCGGCGGCGATCGGGCCGAAAAATGAATCAAGTACGTCTACGAATGCGACTCAGGTTCCGGAGAAGAAAAAAATCGAGCCGTTTTCGGATGCGGACTGGACGTGGCTTAACGGAAATCCGCGGACGAAAGAGATTTTTTGGGATTCGAAGTTCTTCACGCCGGAAATCCGTGCGGACATCAATTACGTGCAGGACTTCAACCATCCGGTGGACCATTCGATCGGAGGGTCGAGCGAGTTATTCCGGTCATCGGAAGTGCAGCTGGAACAGCTGGGGGCCGGGGGAGATTTTCATTATGACAACGTGCGCGGGCGGCTGATGACGCAGTTCGGGATGTATTCGGTCACGACGCCAAGGAACGATCCGAGCCCAGGGCACGGTCAATGGGATCTGACAGGCGCTTACCGATATTTGTCGGAGGCCTACGGCGGGTATCACTTTAACGTGCTGCACGGGATCAATGTGGACGCGGGAATTTTCATGTCCTACGTCGGGCTGTTTAGCTACTACAACTTTGACAACTGGGCTTATCAGCCGTCGTATGTTTCGTCGAACACGCCATGGTTTTTCCAAGGAGTGCGGGTGCAGATTTTCCCGACGGCGCATTTGAAGATCGAGCCATGGTTCATCAACGGGTGGCAGTCATACGGATCGGCGAATCATAAGCCGGGATTGGGGGGACAGATCAAGTGGACTCCGAAGCCGTGGCTGAACATTATCTCGAACAATTATGGCCTTGGCGAGGACGACCTGTTTATCCATGGGCGTTCGCGCATTCACACGGACAACAGCATCGAGGTGAAATATTACGACAAGCCGGAAAAGACGCTGGACAAGATGGCGTTTTCGCTGACGGGGGATTTGGGATGCGAATACGGAAGCGGAGTGAGCTGCTACGGAAATCATAAGGGAGGGCCAAAGCAGAGTTTCGTGGGCTGGATGGGTTACAACCGATTCTGGTTCCACCGGGATTTGTTCGGGGTGACGATTGGCGGCGGGCAGATCAACAATCCGGGGCGATATCTTGTGCTGATTCCGCCAATCAATGGGGAGAGCGCGGTGACGGCGGCGACGAGTTCGCCATACTTTTCCGGGAATCCGGGGGACCCGTTCAAGGCGTGGGATTCTTCGATTACGTTTGACTATATGCCGAAGCAATACATTACGTTCCGGGCGGAGTACGACTACCGTCATGCGAGCGTGCCTTACTGGACTGGGCAGGGCGGGATCACGCCGCCGAATGGGAATACTGGATCGCCACAATTCTTCGTCTGCAGCAATGGAGCATCCTCGGGGCAGACCAGTTTGGGAGCGGCGGAGACTTCGTGTGGAGGGGGTTTGAACAGCGTGTGGTTTCCGGATTTGAGGAAGAATGAGTCGTTTATTGATTTGTCGATATTGGTGAAGTTTTGAAGAAGGTGACTGGCGATCAGTGACTGGTAACTGGTTTGTGGCCGGTGACCGGTGGCCAGTGAAGAGGCGCCAAACGGTCCTGTGGCGCTTGTAAGAATACAGAAGCGATGGCTGCGCTGTCGCGGCTCAGACGCGGCCACTTGAAAGTGGCCGTTACGCAATTTGAACAGCGGCCCGCCTCAGAAGGCGGGCCCTACAATTGCACTAGCAGGCGCTCCGATGTTTTGGAGCGCCTTTTTATTTTTGGATGGGGGGTTAGGCGGCGCCCATTTCGGCGTAGAGCTTGGAGATGGCGCCGGCGATGCAGAAGCCCCAGGCGAAGACGGGGAAGGTCTTAAATTTTTCCGGGATGACGTATTGGTCGGTGGCATCGGAAAGGGGAACGCCGGCTTTGTGCATTTTGTCGGCTTGCATGGCGAGGTCGTCGAAAAGATCGCGAAGGCTTTGAATGCCTTCCTGACCGCAGACGGGGCCGTGGCCGGGGACGAAGAGCGTGTCTTTGTCCCAGGAGGCGAAGGTCTGGAGAGTCTTGCGCCAGCCGGACATGGTGCACTTTTCGTCGAAGCAGGCGGGATACGCGTGATTGAAGACCAGGTCGCCAGCGTAGACGACTTTTTGATCGGGAACGCGAACGATCAGGTCGGTACCGGAGTGGCCCGGGAAGTGTTCGATAACGATGGGAAAGTGGCCAAGGTCGAGATTCATCGGAAGCTTTGCGGGATCGAGAGGCTTGTTGGGGAAGGCGAGGGGCGTTTTGTTGGCCAAGTCGAAAACATTGCCAACGGCGCCTAAATCGCCCTGAGCATGTTGGCGAGCGACGTCGGTTTTGGCGTCCTTAATGCGTTTTTCAATGGGAGCGAGAACGGCGGCGCGATCGGCTCCTTGCAGGGAGACATAGGATTCGTTAATGCGCTTCGAAACGGCGCTGTGGGCCCAGAGTTGAATGCCGTTGGCGCCGTAGAAGGAGCTGCCCATGGAGTGATCGAAATGATAGTGGGTGAGGAGCGCATTGGGAGCGGGGACCTGGGTGACTTTGCGGTAGGCATCCATCTGGAAAGCCGCGCCGGGAGCGGAGCCGTAAGCTTCGAGAAGGAGTCCGGCGTCTTTGCCGACGAGGAAGCCGCCGTTGCAGATGGTGGTGAATCCCTTGGAAGTGTCGGAGATGGTGGCGTAAAGGCCGTCGCCGATTTTGCGGACGGAGGCGAAGCCAGCGTCAGCAATAGGAGTTTGGGAGACGCGGGGATCGTCCGCGATGGCGGAAGCAAACGCGGGAAGGGGAAGAGAGCCCGCGAGTGCATAGAGAGCGGTGAAGCGGGAAGCGTTGGATAGAAATTGTCTGCGATTGGAGGGAACGAACGGAATCATCGGGGACTCTCCAGGAGCGAAGTTTGGAGCGCGGAACGGAGACAAGTTTAGCAGAGGAATGAGGATGAGAGAACCGACGGAAGAGACGAGGCCAGAAGGCTGCTTGCGCGGGGAGTGTTGGCGTGAGAACATTTAAAGCTGTGGCGAACGCGGCGAAAATGGCTGCGATCGGCAATGGCGATATCGTCTAGGGGTCCAGGACGCCGCCCTCTCACGGCGGAAACCCGGGTTCGAATCCCGGTATCGCTACCAACACCGCAGAATCAATAAGTTACGGCTGCCAAACTGAGCTTGGCTACGATCCGCGCTAAACTTTCGCGGCTGATGACGCCAGGGCCGGCGAACGCGTACCCACCCCATTCTTCTCCGACCAAGTCTTGCGAAGTTCTTCCGCGCGGCGGATTACATGGCCGATTACCTCATGTGAGGACGGACCTTCCTGGATTTCCCTGGTTTTGCCGACAGGCGGAATCTCCAGGGCTTCTAATTTTTCGAAGACGGGTTTCATCGCACGAGCGGGATTGCGGAGAAAATCCGAACTGCGGATGCGCGTGAAAATCCAACCCATGCGCTCGAGAACAGACTGCCGGTCCATATCTTCCGTCAACTTCTCAAGCGGGTGATAGCGGTCGCCATCGCACTCGATGGCCAGACGTTTGCCTTTGCCTTCGACAACGAGATCGATGCGAAACGTTCCGACCTTCCAGTGGGGCGTAACATGGTAGCCCGCCGCGGCGAGGCGTTTCATCACTTCACGTTCAAAATTCGATTGCGTGCGTTTGTCTTTTTCTTCGAGCGCGCGCATGAGGCGCGCGGGGTCCTCGGCATGTTCAATTAATTGCCGGCGCAGGTCATCGGCTTTCAGGTCGTTGTGGGGACTGAGCGAATGCACGATCCACATCTGATCGCGGGCCCGACTGGCCGCAACATTAAAGCGCTGCTTGAAGAGTTCCTGATCGCGCAGGGAAAGCGGGCCGCGTTCCGCAGTATCGACGAGCGAAACGAACACCACGTCACGCTCATCGCCCTGAAATTGCGCGGCGTTGCCGCAAAGAACCCGGTGAAGCTCATAGCGGTCGGGCGAAACGCTTGCACGGATGAGGTTGTCGATTTCGACGGCTTGTTCATCACCGACGAGGGATACCACGCCGATGCTCAAAGGCTGGCCCGCGTCGTTCTTGCGGTATTCGGGTTGCTCTATCGCGGCGGCAACGAGAGAAGCGACGGTCAGAGCTTCCTGGCGATTGACCTTGCCATCGCGACTGGAACCAGAAACGCGATGCGCGATGGTGTGCGGGCGCAGATGGACACGACTCGCATCGCGCAGGGGCTTGATGCGCCCGTCATAAGAAATCATATTGCTGAACTGAATGATCTCGGGAACGCACCGGAAATGTTCGACGAGACAGGTGGTGCCGCCGAAAGACTGGCGGGCGAGATCATAGATAGAGATCTGCCCGTCGTATAGATCGGAGTTCGGGATACCGCGCAGATATTGGAAAATGAGGTTCTGAATGACGCCCAGGTCCTGCCCGACTGCCGACGGGCTGACCTGTTCGTGGTCGCCCACGACGAGGACGGTTTTGCCGAGATACAAGGCGACGAGCGCCATCACATCGCTTTGGCTTGCTTCGTCGATGATGACCACGTCGAAGCGAGTCGTGCGCGGGTCGAAGTTCTCCACTACGTGCGAGAGCGGCATGACCCACACGGGCACAGCCCCGCGGCACTCGCTCATTTTCCTGGCGGCTTCGGTGCGCAGAAGAGAAACACGAATTCCGTGGCCCTTACCGATGCGGCGGATGGTGTCAAGCCACCCGACGAGCGCCTGGCGCTGCTTTGAAGATGTGCGACGGGCTTGCGAGCCCCAGGAGAGTTTGTCTATAAGCTCGACGGTCGTGCGGCGCAACTGCTCGGTCAGTTTTTCGTTCTTGGTTTGCAGCGCCTCAAGTGAAACACTGCCGCGCCGATCGAGTTCGTCGTTGAGCTGTCGCCAGGTCCAGGCGGAGGCAACGTCGCGCGGCGGTTCGCCTCGTCCGTGAACACCCGTACGATTGCGAATCGCTCCGGCCCAGGCCGGGGCAGCGGTTTCCAGTTTTGCAAGCAAAGTGCGGCGCAGGTCGAGGTCCGCCTGCTTGCTCTTGAGTTCGAGCAGGCGCTCGTAGGCTTGACGATAGCGATTGGGATTCTCGTCGGTCACACCATCGAGAAGCTGATTGATGACTTTGGAAGCCTTCGCTACGCGCGCAGCGAGTTTGAGCCGGCCTTTGAGATCACGAAAGTCTTCATCGAGTTGAAGCAGTCTCAGTTTTTTGTAGCGCGAATCGAGAATGGGAAGCAGGGCACCGGTCACTGCAAGGTGAATACGCGCCAACTCACCCTCCGGACCAACGATGGCCGGCTGTTCGGCGAGGAATTTGTCCCACCGAAAGCCAAGGTCTTCGAGTTGCCGCTGCAACGCGAACCAAGTATTTTTTTGCCAGTCCAGGCATTGTTCAATGGAGTCGCAGAACTGCATCAAAGTTTTCTCGATCTCCGCACCCATTTCTGCGGAATCAGGAGCGCCGAGAGCCGCGACTTGCCGGTCCCACCGCGCAGAGAGATCCTCGCGGAGGCCCTTGAGCCGGAAGAACTGGCGCAGTGCCTGGAAATGCTCGGGCAAGCGTGGGCGCGCTTTGTTTACCTTCGTTTGCTCGAGAAATTGACTCCAAGCCTTATGGGTAAACAAAGTAATAGAACCCAGCTTGCCGCCTTCTTCAAGATGCGCAAGGATTTCGCCGGCGATGCGCTCCTGCTCTTTCACCGGGGAAGTGCTGTTCGTTTCTGGGCCGTATTTGACGAATGATTCTTGCGCGTTTGCGGCTTCGCGATGGACCAGCCGCACGAAGCTAACAAGTTGATCCCAGGGTTGCCGGTGCACATCACCATATTTGCCCGCGTAGACAGCAGCGAGTTTCCATTTGTCTTTACCGGAAAGGGGCTCGACTGCCTGAACAAGAGCTGCGGATAGTCTTTCGATTTCTTCGGGCGAGCTCTTTGCGGCACGCGAGTCCCACAGATCGGAGCGTACATCCAGGTCTTCCGCGCCGAGACGGTTGCGCTCGCTCACACTGGCTTCGAAGTCGTCGGCTCGCGGAAGATCGTCAAGATCCGGAAGATAACCGGCAAGCTCAATTTCGTCTTCGCGGGAGATCGAGACACTCGTTCGGTAAAGGTCGGCCAGTTCGCTGGGTGAAAGCGGCAGCGGCGCTACAGCAGCGACGGGGCCGGGAATCCAACCGTGCGCTTCCTTCGCCTGAACGACGTGGCGTGCGCCGTCGGCAGGCGTCCACAACTTTCCACCAATGGCGATCTCCCGATATTCGTCGGCACGGGCGTCAGCAAGCTGGTTTCGGAGTTCACCGAGTTTCTTCAGCACATCCAGGCGTTCGGCTTGCAATTTCTTCGCTTCCATTTCAAGCGAGCCGGCATCGGCGCGCGACAATCTTTCGGCAATGGAACCAACGGCGCTTTCGAGTTGCTTGCGGCTATCCAGGTCACTTTCCAGAACGCTGACGCACAACGGGCGCAGTTCTGGAACAATGTGATGGCGCACCATCCGCAATGCCTTGGTTGTGTAGCTGGTGACCAGCACGCTTTTGCCCTGTGCGAGCAAATGACCAATAAGATTGCCGATGGTGTGCGTTTTCCCCGTGCCTGGAGGGCCCTGCACCAAAACGCCTCCTTGCTCCTCGAGTTGCTGAGCGATGCGGATTTGTTCTGGATTGGCTGGTTTGCTGAGAAGCACTTCGCCATCCGCGTGAATGTTGTTGGTGGACAAATCCGGGTCTCCCGATTCGGAACTTGGAGACTCCTCTCCCACGATATTCAGCAGGGACCACGGTAAATCCTCCCGTGTCCGCAGGTCGGCGAGGATGCCCTCGATCGAAGCAGCAAACCCCAAGTTGCGCGCACGCAAAAACAGCACTGGATCGCGGCCAATACAAGGGTCGCTTGCTTCCTTGTTCGGCGCCTGGTCTTCGAGGAACTCTCCGCGCGGAGACAACTGGACAACGAGGCGCTTCAGAAAGCCAGAGGTCGATCCGTTGGTGAGCGGATGGAAACCGCCTTCATCCAATTCCTCGCGGCAGCGGCCGATTACACGTCCGTCCACATCCGACATGGACTGGAACAACGCCGAGTACAATTCAACCGGATGGTCCGCTTCGGAGAGGGTGAACTCGGGTACAGAAGCATCGAAATGCAATTGAAGACGCTGCAGCAGGATTGGATGGAAGATGACGCCTTCGGCGCGCCGCCAGCTCAGGATGCCATCTCCGAGAATGAGTTCCACGCGCTCGGCTTCTCGATCGATACGGCCGTAGAGGGTGTAGAAGGTTTCGAAGATTTTCATCGCTGCACGAGCAGGCTTTTCGCTCTCTACCCACTGGTCGCGCAGAAGCCTCCATCGGGTCAGAGCTGCGGTTCGAGCAGGATCGTCGGCAAACTTCACAATCCGTGGTTCGGCGGGGTTCTCGGAGCCTTCTTGTGATTCCTCGACGGCGACTGAGTTCCAAGGGTCGTCCCATCCGTCCTCGAGCCATGCCGAAATCTCTTCAGGCGGGTCGGGCGGGCGCGTCAAGCGGGGACGCCGAATTTTCAAGATGAAACTCGGATCTTCCACGGTCTGGCCGTTCTGGGATTTGGCCTTTGAAGAGCTGGCCTTGGCAGCGCCTCTTTGAACGGACACGTGATCGGGGAGGTCGCGCATCCATAAGGTCCAGGGTTGTTCGCGAAGTTGGCGTTTCGCTGGATTGCGGTGTTGGTTCAGCGCTTCGAGATAGCGGAAGACGCGAGTAAGCTTTTCCCGCGCGACGCGGAGTTTTTCGGCATCCATGGCTCGCCACCTTGTAGAGACACTTCAACGAGTCTGAGGGTGGGTAGGGGAGCATTCAGAATATCAGTAGGGATGAGTTGTCTCAATGGTACGCGGATAGTACCCCGTATTTCGATGCAAAGGTCCACTTTGCCGCTTGGCTGAAAATCCATGATTCCATGGCGAATTGGGGGTTCGTGCTGCAACCTTTGGAATCGCTCAAACATCATAGAGAGGTCCACAGCCATCATCCTCGAAGCTTCTTGTTAATACCTTTCCAGCCCAACAAAAAATAAGGACCTGTACTGCCGGACGGTGTTGTCTACGCGGCATGGCCAGTGCGGTGTTGCCGCGATCTGCGAGACTTACAACATGATGGGTCGATTCATCTTCGTAGCATTGTGCCTGGCGGCGCCCCCGACGGCGCTAGGCCAGAATGTTTTGCCAGCCTCTCCGGAAACGCACGGACCACGTCCCATCGCCAGAGCGGAGGGCCGGAAGATTCTGGCCGCCATTTCAACAGTGGACCTCGAGCCGGAATCCGAAACGGACTGCTCACACCTGGTTCACGATATTTACGAACAAGCGGGCTTTCCCTATAAGTACGCCAGTTCGGGCGAGCTATACATCGGCAGCACGAATTTCACACGCGTGCGGGTGCCTCAGGCGGGGGACCTGGTTGTCTGGCGCGGGCATGTCGGCATCGTCATCAATCCCCAACAACACTCGTTCTTCAGCTTCGTGAGTTCCGGCCCTGACACGCAATTTTATGACTCGCCCTACTGGCGCTCGCGCGGTATAGCTCGTTTCTACCGCTACGCGGCCGACAAGCCGCTCCATGCCGATCGAACGCTCCAGGCCGCCGATCACCCGGGCCGCAAACCTCTGCAGGTTCAGGGCGACAACCGCAGCTCGGAGAACCGTCCGCCTTCCGAATTGTCCAAGCCGGTACCTGTGCGCGCATCGCGCCCGGTCCCTGCCTCCGATACCTCGAGTTCAACGACAGTCGAGACTCCTCGCGAAATCATCATTCGAGTGGCAGCGAAAAACCCTTCGCCAGGAGAAGTCGCAGCCGCATTTGCGGAAATGAACCGGGATTTCGGTGAATCCCTGCGGACGGGCAGCCTGAACGGTCCCGGCAAATCCATTGTGGTTTACCGCGAGCTGCGTGTACCAGCCGTGCAAATTAAGGGCAAACGCGGAACTGCGCTCATTCAGGTCGAAGCGCTAGCCGCTCCTGCGGAACCGCAAACGGGCGCTCAGCTTCGCTGGAGAGAAGAGTCTCTGGAATTTGAAAAGACCAAAAGAGGCTGGGTGTTGAGTCCCCTCAAGGACACTGCTTATGTCAATCGTGATGTTGCCATGCGAGTCTTGTCCGGCCGGCTCGCGGACCTTGCGAAAAACACGGACGGCACTTTTGAACAAGAACGGGAGCAGACACAAATCATTCGTTTCCTGAATTTGCTGCTTATCGACAATTCCACTCCCACATCAGCGCAGAGTAATTGACCGGTTAGGAACCACTAAGGATAGGCGAGGAGTTTTTGGACGCCCAAGGCGAAGTTGGGCGGGGGTGTGATTAAGCTGAGGACGAGGTGGTTGTTGGAGGGGAAGTCGTAGAAGTGGCCGGGGTGGAGAAGGACCTGGTGATGACGGAGGAGATGGATGGCGAGGTCTTCGTCGGAAGCATGGGTGGTGGAGTTGGCGGAGTAACAAAGGGTTGCATACCAGCCGGCTTCGGCGTGGAGGAGTTGGGTGGAGGGGTGAGAGCGGAGTTGAGATTTGAGGTGGGTGAGATTTTCCTTGATGTGGGCGAGGAGTTGGGGGAGGAGGGAGTGGCGCTGGGCGAGGAGCGTGGGGATGGCGGCTTGGGCGGGAGAGCTGAGAGAGAGATAAGTGTCGGCGATGATTTCGAGGCGATCGAGAGCGGGGCGGACCTGGGAGGCGGGACCGGTAATGGTTAGCCAGGCGATTTTCATTTGGGGGAGAGCAGAGATTTTGGAGAGGCCGCTGAGGGTGAAGGTGAGGACATCGGTGTTGGCGGCGAAGGTTTTGCGAGGAGCGGAGTCGAACGCGAAATCGAGGAAAACTTCGTCGACGATGAGAGCGAGATTGTGTTTTTTGCAAAGGGCGTTGAGGCGGTCGAGTTCTTCGGGCTGGACGTAGGAACCCGTGGGATTGTTGGGATGGACGAGGAGAATGGCGCGAGTACGGGGGGTAATAGCGTTTTCGAGGGATTGGAAATCGATGAACCAGCCATGAGCGTAGGCGAGGGAATAGGGCACGAGGCGGACATCCTGGAGACCGGCGAGAAATTCGAAGAGGGGGTAGCTGGGCTTGGGAAGGAGAAGTTCATCGCCGGGATCCGCGAGGAGGCGGAAGGTGTAAGAGTAGGCTTCGCTGGTGCTGGTGGTGAGAAAGATGGAATCGGGGTCGACGGTGGTTTGGTGATCATCGAGATAGTAGCGGGCCACTTCGCGGCGGGCGGAGAGAGACCCTTTGGGTTGCGGATCGTAGACGAGGGCGGCGGGATTCTGGAACGCAGCGAGAATGACCGAGGAATCGTAGTGGAAGCCGCATTGCGTGGGATTCGAGGCGGTGAGATCGAGGAAGGGAGTGCCGGTGGCGCGGAACTCTTCGAGGGCGATCGTGAGGGGATTGTGGGCGAGGGGCCAGTTGGTGCGAGTGGAGAACATGAGGGAGAGAGTTTTTAGTTGTTCGTTATTAGTTTTTAGTTTCGGAGCCAACAATCGAGAGTCAACAGTCAACAGCTTACAGCTAAGGAGCCGGAAGTAAAAACTAAAGAGTTCTTAGTTCGAGCTAAGAACTTAAAACCTAAAAACTTAAACCTAAAACTTCGCGCTACTTTTTAGCCGGGACGGAGCGATCCGAATGGAAGAAGGCGGCATAAAGCCGCCCCTACGCAGCTACGGAACGGAAAGAACATGGAGAACACTGGGCGGAAAGGTGGCACCTTCGAGAATGGATTGGATACGGGAGAGGGCTTCGGGGATGGCGCGTTGGACAGGGGCAGAGAGGGAAATAGAGAAGGCGAAGGATTGTGCACCGATGGTGAGGAAGAAGGTGCGTTCGGGCACGCGGTGGTAGAGATTGTGGCTCAGGCGTAGCAGCAGCGATGGCGTACACGTGTGGGTGAGTATTGCGTGAGATGCACCGGCGATGGGACGAACGGATTCACGGTGGAGATAACGAGAGAGGGCTATGAAGAAGAGAAGCAATAAGGATTAGTGAGAATTAAAGAGGAAACGGGACTGAATTGGTCGCGTACGTGATTGAAAAGAAGGAGGCTGCGGAGAAAGACACAGATTGATGAATATCTCAGCAGGAGGGTGCGCCTTAGCACACAGAGTGACGCCTGAACAACGTTTCATAACGCAACTAAGTGTTTAGGTTCTCAGTGAGATGAGCTGAAGCGAACGATTGTTCGAGTTGGTACACAGCTTGCGACATGCAAAGTCTGTGGATGTGGTGTCCAGGAGTATTCGAGCGCAGATCAAGGCATTCTAAGTGTGCCCTTGCTCATTCCCACCGATTCCAGCTGCCGACAATTGTTTTTCCAAAATCGGGCAGATCCACGGAACAAAATTGAACTTCCGAAAGCCTTAAGCGGAGGCCCCATCGTGCCAAGCGAAGCGATTCAAACAACGGAACCAGCGACATTCCGGAACGGCGTAGACCGCCGGACATTTTTGAAAGTGGTGGCGCAAGCCGCGGCGGCCATCGGGCTGAGCGGAACCATGGCCGCGAAGATGATCGCGGCCGTGGAAAAGGGGGCGCGGCCTTCGGTGATCTGGCTGCACTTTCAGGAATGCACGGGGTGCACGGAGTCGCTGCTGCGCACGTCACACCCAGGACTGGCAGAAGTGCTGTTCGACCTGATCTCGCTGGACTATCACGAAACGCTGATGGCAGCGAGCGGGCACCAGGCGGAAGAAGCGCTGGAAGCGGCGATCAAGAAGAACGCCGGGAAATTTATTCTGGTGGTGGAAGGCGCGGTCCCGACAAAAGAGAACGGGATCTATATGCAGATCGCGAACAAGACCGGCGTGGACATGCTCAAGCAAGTAGCGGCGTCGGCGGGGGCGATTGTGGCGATCGGGTCGTGTGCATCGTGGGGAGGAATTCCGTCAGCGGATCCGAATCCGACGGGCGCCTCCGGGATCAACCAGATTTTGCCGGACAAGGTGATTGTGACGCTGCCGGGATGCCCGGCGAATCCGTACATTTTGCTGGGAACGCTGCTGCAGTATGTGGCGCTTGGAAAGTTGCCGGAACTTGATGAACTCGGGCGGCCGAAGTTCGCGTATGGCCGCACGATTCACGAACACTGCCCGCGGCGCGCGCATTTTGACGGCGGGCGATTCGCGGAAGAGTTTGGCGATGAAGGGCACCGGCTGGGCTACTGCTTGTACAAGCTGGGCTGCAAAGGACCGTCAACACACGCGAGTTGCTCTGTGTTGCACTTCTGCGAAGTGGTGGATGCGTGGCCGATCGGGCTGGGGCACCCGTGCTTTGGATGCACGGAGCAGGCCACGGCGTTCCGCGTTCCGATGTTGAAGCCGGCGGAAATCGTGAGGCCGACGCCGCCATCGACGTACGCACCGGTGACACCGCCGCAAGGGTACGTGAGCCCGATCGCGACGGGAGTCGGCGGGTTGATCGGCGGCGCGATTATCGGAGCCGGCTGGATGGCGGCGAAGAAGATCGCACAGAAAGAAGAGCCCGCGCCCGCGACGACGGAAAAGAAGAGCGACAATTCCGGCACTTCGAGCAAGGAGTAAGCCATGGACGTCAATCGCAGAGATGTACTGAAGGCGTTGATGGGTGGATCGGCCGTGGCCGCGGTTGCGGCGGCGGGAGTGCCGGTGGCAAAGGCCGGGAAGCCGGAATCGTTCGCGGTGGAGCCGGATGCGCTGGGACTGATGTACGACGCGACGAAGTGCATCGGATGCCGGGCGTGCATGCCGGCGTGCCAGAACGCGAACGGGTTGAAGCCGGACACGGGCGGATCGGGCGGGCTGTACATGCAGCCGGATTCGCTGAACGCGCACACGAAAAACCTGATCACGCTGTATGTGGCTGCCGACGGACACGAACGATCGTTCATGAAGAGGCAGTGCATGCATTGCGTGGACCCGGCTTGCGTTTCGGGCTGCCCGATGGAAGCTCTGCACAAGGAACCGCACGGAGTGGTGGGCTGGAACCCGACGCTGTGCATCGGATGCCGGTACTGCCAGGTGGCCTGTCCGTTCAACGTGCCGAAGTTTGAATGGGAAAAGGTGAACCCGAAGATCGTGAAGTGCGAGCTGTGCCGGCACATCGTGGGAACGTCCGTGACAGAACCCGCTTGCACCAAGGTTTGCCCGACGCACGCGGTGATTTACGGCAAGCGGACAGACCTGCTGGCGGAGGCGCACCGGAGAATCAAGGAAAAGCCGGGATTTTACTTTGAGGATCGCGTTTACGGAGAAACAGAAGCGGGCGGAACGCAGTGCCTGGTGCTTTCGCACGTGGACTACACAAACCTGGGGTTGCCGAAGCTGGGCAAGGAATCGGCGGCGGCACAGACACGCCGGGTGAGCGACGTGGTGTACCGCGGATTCCTGACGCCGGTGGTGGTGTACGGCGGAATCGTGGCCATCGTGAAGAACCGTTGGAAGGATCACCTGAAGCACGTGGATAAACCGGGAAGCGGCGAAGCCCACGGAGAGGAGAAGCGGGCATGACCGAACAATGGGAACGCTGCATACGCCTGAAAGAACCGCTGAAGACAAAACCGTTTCTGATTTTTGCTGGACTTGCAGGTTTGGGACTGCTGCTTGGGTTATACCGCGAAGTGACGGGCCTCGGTTATGTAACGGGATTGAATGACGGGTATTCCTGGGGACTCTTCAAGAACTGGAACGTCACCGCGCTGACCGCGCTGGGATCGGGCGGGTATGCGGTGGCGGTGCTGGCGTGGATCTTCAACGAGAAGAGATTCCACCCGATCATGCGCACAGCGGTGCTTACCAGCCTGCTGGGTTATGGAACCGGCATGATGGCGCTGGGATTTGACGTCGGGCGCCCATGGAACTTCGTGTGGCTGGCGGATCCGCGGACGTGGAACCACTACTCGGTGTTGTGGGAAGTGGCGGTGTGCATGACGGCGTACTTCATGCTGGCGCTGGACGTGGAAAATATGCCGCCATTCCTCGAACGGATGTACCGGAGCAAAGACCCCAAGAAAAGAGAACGAGCGATGAAGGTCTTTCAGTTCATGCAGAAGACGTTTCCGTTCGGCATCGCGCTGGCCTTCGTGCTGCCTTCGATGCACCAGTCTTCCCTGGGATCGCTGATGTACCTGGCAGGGCCGCGGGTCCACCCGCTGTGGCAGACGCCGATGCTGCCGCTGTTGTACCTAGTGATGGCCTATATCCTGGGATTCGCGTGCGTCTTGCTGGTGCTGGCGTTGAGTTCGTATGTGTGGGACTTGGGCTGGGACGCGAATATCCTGGGACGCCTAGCGCAAGTAATGTCCTGGACATCACTGGTGTGGCTGGCGGTTCGCTTCGGCGACCTGGCGTACCGCGGAGTGCTGGGCAACGCACTGTCGTTCGACAAGTTCAGCGTATATTTCCTACTGGAGACAGCGTTGATCCTTTTGCCGGCGCTGCTGCTGTTGTCGAAAGCGCAGCGGGAATCGCCGGGATCGTTGTTTCGGCTGACATTCCTGACGACATTGGGCGGATTGTTCTACCGGTTCACGCCGACGACCCTGGCGTTTTCGCCGTTGGGCGATTACCGGTATTTTCCATCGGTTGCAGAAATCCTGATGAGCATCGGTTTTACGGCGCTGGCTGTAGCGGTGTTCTTGTTTGCAGTAAAGACGTTCGCGATTCTTCCGGCTTCACAGGGAAAGATCGCGGCGGAAGAGGCCATGAGGCCGTTCGACACATTGTAGCGACACCTTGTAGCGGGGAGAACAGGCAATGAGCAATCGCATCACGATCGATCCAATAACCCGAATCGAAGGGCATCTTCGCGTGGACGTGAGTGTGGACGCGGGCAAGGTGAGCGACTCTTGGGCGTCGGGAACGATGTTCCGCGGGATCGAAACGATCCTGCAGGGACGCGACCCGCGCGAAGCGTGGCTGTACACGCAACGGTTTTGCGGGGTGTGCACGACGGTGCACGCGATCGCGTCGGTGCGGGCGGTGGAAAATGCAGCGGGGATCAACGTGCCGCTGAACGCTCAGTACATCCGCAACCTGATCCTGATCGCGCACGCGCTGCAGGACCATGTTGTGCACTTCTATCACCTGTGCGCGTTGGATTGGGTGGACGTGGTTTCTGCGCTGAAAGCGGATCCGGCGAAAACGGCTTCGCTGGCGGGGAGCCTTTCGAATTGGCACCGGAACGGCTATCAGGACTTCAAGCAGGTGCAGGACCGCGTGAAAGCGTTCGTGGAAAACGGGCAGTTGGGAATTTTTGCGAACGGCTATTGGGGCCATCCGGCGATGAAGTTGCCGCCGGAAGTGAACCTGCTGGCGGTGGCGCACTACCTTCAGGCGCTGGAATACCAGCGGCAGGCGAACCAGATCGTAGCGATCCTGGGAAGCAAGACGCCGAACATCCAGAACCTGGCCGTCGGCGGGGTGGCGAACGCCATCAACCTGGACAACGAAGCGACCTTGAACATGGATAAGTTATACATGATCAAGAGCTTGTTCGCGGACCTGATTGAATTTGTGCACAAGGTCTATTTCGTGGATGCATGCGCGGTGGCAGCCTTGTATCC
Source organism: Candidatus Acidiferrum sp. (assembly GCA_035935335.1). GTDB lineage: Bacteria > Acidobacteriota > Terriglobia > Acidiferrales > UBA7541 > Acidiferrum. The sequence goes on along the minus strand of DASYXF010000119.1, from coordinate 86,591 downwards.
GGATTGGTTCAGCTACGGAGCAGGTGTGACAAATTACCTTGCGGTGCCGGACCTGCCGCTGGATAGTGCCATGAAAGAATTCGACCTGCCTGGTGGAATTATCTTCGACGGGAAACTGGACCAGGTTTACACGATCAAGAATCACCTGGACGAGCGGGTGCGGAATGGAATTACCGAGAACGTTTCGCACGCCTGGTACGAGGGCGACAAAACGCTGCATCCGTGGAAGGGCGAAACGAATCCGCACTACACGGGATTCAAGGACGACGGGAAGTATACCTGGGTGAAGTCGCCGAGGTTTGAAGGCAAGCCGATGCAGGTGGGGCCGCTGTCGCAGGTGCTGGTTGGGTTCGCGCAAGGGCACAAACTGACTGTGAAGTGGGCAAGCGAAGCAATCAAGACGGTGTCGGCGGTTTCGAAGAGGCAGGTTACGCCAGGCATGTTGCAATCCACGCTGGGACGAATTGCGGCGCGGGCGATACGGGCTTCGATGCTGGCAGACCTGGCAGAAAAGCACTGGGGCCTGCTGGTGAACAATATCGCTTCGGGCGACGCGAAGATTTTCGTGAAGCCGCAGTTTGGCGACAAGGAGCTGCACGGGGTGGGATTCCATGAGGCGCCGCGCGGAACGTTGTCACACTGGGTGGTGGTGAAGAACGGGCAGATCGCCAACTACCAGGCGGTTGTGCCGACGACGTGGAATGCCGGGCCGCGGGACGAGCATGGGACGCACGGGCCGTACGAGGCTTCGCTGATCGGCAACCCGGTGGCGGATGCGGAGAAGCCGCTGGAAGTGTTGCGGACGATCCATTCGTTTGATCCGTGCCTGGCTTGCGCGATTCATACGTTCGATCCGGAAGGCAAGGAAGTGGTCAGCGTATCGGACGTCCGGTAGGAGGTTGGTCCATATGAGCGAGCAGGCGGGCGCACTGACGGTGCGCGTGGGCGAAAAGAGCATTGACGCAGAACACGACCTGCAGATGCAACTGCTGGATTCGCTGGCACAGGCGATTCAACGCGGCGGGGAGCTCTCTCCGATGAAGTACATTCTGGAGCAATTTATCGAGTTTTCGGACATGCATTTTCTTTCGGAACAGCTGGTGATGAGGTTGCACGGATATCCGGGGTATGAGCCGCACCTGGAAGAGCACACGAGGTTGATGAAGAAAGTGCGGGAAGTCCGGTCGAACCTGCTGCGGGGAGAGAATGCGCCGAGCCTGGTGCTGGTGCAGGAATTGCGCGAGTGGCTGGTGACGCATATCGCGCAAGAAGATGCAGCATTCGGGATTTATTTGAAGAAGCAAGGGACAGCGGCGTGAGCGAGACACGGCGCATCGGCGTGCTGGGGATCGGGAACGTGTTGATGGGCGACGACGGCGTCGGTCCTTACACGGTGAAGATGCTGGAAGCGCGGTATAAATTCCCGAAGCAGGTGGAGTTGCAGGATGTGGGAACGCCAGGGCTGGGGATTACTTCGGTGTTCTCCGAGTATGACGCGGTAATTTTGATTGACGCGGTGAACGCGAAGAAGAATCCGGGGGAAGTGAAAGTATACCGGAAAGACGAACTTGTGCTTGTGCCGCTGAAGCAGAGAATCAGCCCGCATGATCCGGCGCTGGTGGAAGCGCTGCTGTTCGCGGAGCTGAGCGGAAAGTGCCCGAAAGAAGTTTTGCTGGTCGGCGTGGTGCCGGAGACCTGTGAACTGAACTGCGGATTGAGCGCGGCGGTGCAGGCCGGAGTGGAAACGGCGATTGGCGTGGTGCTGGTGGAGCTGGAACAGTTGGGAGCACCTGTGAAATTGAAGGCGCGGCCTGATGTGCCGTCGATTTGGTGGGAGAAGGAAGCTAGAACGGACTCTCTAGTGGAAGGACTCGCTCATGTGTCTGGCCATCCCGGGTAAAGTCGCAGAAATCCAAGTCAAAGAAGGCGTCCGGACAGGACGGGTGTTGTTTGGCGGCATCGCGCGCCAGGCGTGCCTGGACTTTGTGCCAGAAGCGCGCGAGGGCGACTTCGTGATGGTGCATGTGGGCTTTGCCATCAGCGTGGTGGACAAGGAAGAAGCGGAGCGCACATACGCGCTGTTGGAGAGCATGGGCGTGCTGAGTGAAGAACTGGGATTGAACGCGGAAGGGTCGCGAACGTCATGAAGTATATGGACGAATACCGGGACGCAAAGATTGCGCGGGGAATTGCAGCGGAGATTCGGCGGCGGTCGACGCGGCGATGGGTGCTGATGGAGATCTGCGGCGGGCAGACGCACACGCTGATGCGGTATGGAATTGACGAGCTGCTCGGAGAGAGCGTCGAACTGGTGCATGGACCGGGGTGCCCGGTGTGTGTGACGCCACTGGAAATGATTGATCGCGCGAACGCGCTGGCGCGGCGACCGGATGTGACGCTTGTGTCATACGGGGACATGCTGCGGGTGCCAGGGTCGGAGACGGATTTGTTTCACGTAAAGGCCGAAGGCGGGGATGTGCGGATTGTGTACTCGCCTACGGACGCTGTGGAGCTGGCGCGGAGCGAACCAGACCGCAAAGTGGTGTTTTTCGCGATTGGATTTGAGACCACGGCTCCGGCGCACGCGATGGCAGTGCTGCAGGCGGAGCGGCTGGGGTTGAAGAATTTCAGCTTGCTGGTTTCGCATGTGCTGGTGCCGCCGGCGATTCGGATGCTGTTGCAATCTTCGCGGAACCGGGTGCAGGGATTTATCGCGCCCGGGCACGTGTGCACGGTTGTGGGCGTGACCGAATACGAAGAGCTGGCGCGGGAGTTTCACGTGCCGATCGTGGTGGGCGGATTCGAGCCGGTGGATTTGCTGGAGGCGATCCGGCTGCTGGTGGCGCAGTTGGAAGAGGGACGCACGGAAGTGGAGAACTCCTATTCGCGCACGGTTCTGTATGGCGGGAATCGCGCGGCGCAGGATGCGGTGGAGCGGGTGTTTGAAGTGACGGACCGGAAATGGCGCGGGGTGGGAGAAATTGGCGCGAGCGGATTGAGATTGCAGGAGAAGTACGCGGCGTTTGATGCGGAGCGCTTGTTTGGATTGCAGGATGTGCGGGCGGAAGAGCCGAGCGAATGCATCAGCGCGGAAGTTTTGCTGGGACACAAGAAGCCGACAGATTGTCCCGCGTTTGGGACGCGGTGCACGCCGGAGAAGCCGCTGGGCGCACCGATGGTTTCCACGGAAGGTGCCTGTGCTGCCTATCACCAATATCGACGCCACCTCGTTACCCTCTGAAACGACGATCAAGATAGCTGAGAAAGAGAGCACGGGATTTTCCTGTCCGGTGCCGCTGCCGGCGGGCGGAAGAGTGCTGCTGGGGCATGGAAGCGGCGGGAAATTGAGCGCGGAGCTTCTGCAGGACATCTTCTTGCCGGCGCTGGGAAACCCGGTGCTGGACCGGCTGGAGGATCAGGCGGTCGTGTCCCTGAATGGAACGCGGCTGGCGATGTCGACGGATTCGTTTGTGGTGAAGCCGTTGTTTTTCAAAGGCGGGGATATCGGGTCTCTGGCGGTGCACGGAACGATCAACGATCTGGCCATGGGAGCGGCGAAACCGCTCTGGATGAGCGTGGCATTTATTCTGGAAGAGGGGCTGGAGATTGACGTGTTGCGGCGGGTGGTAGCTTCGATGCAGGAAGCGGCGGATAAGGCGGGCGTGCAGATCGTAACCGGCGACACGAAAGTGGTGGAGAAGGGCAGCGCGGACGGAATGTACATCAACACGACGGGAGTCGGGCTGGTGCGCGAGGAAATTGTGCTGTCGGCAAGCCAGGCGCGGGTGGGCGACGCGATTCTGGTGAGCGGGATGCTGGGGGATCATGGGATAGCGATTCTGGCTGAGAGAGAAGGATTAAAGTTCGACACGGAAGTGCGAAGCGATTCGGCGCCGCTGCACGAATTAGTAAAGACGTTGCTGGATGCGACGCACGAGGTGCGTTGCTTGCGAGATCCGACTCGGGGCGGGCTTTCGAGCACCTTAAACGAAATTGCGGGCAGTTCGAAGGTGGGAATGGAGCTGGACGAGGCGGAGATCCCGGTGCGCGAAGAGGTGCGTGGGGCTTGCGAGATGCTGGGGCTGGATCCGATTTACGTGGCGAATGAGGGAAAGCTGGTGGCGATTGTTTCGCCGGGAGCAGCGCAGCGGGCGCTGGCAGCGTTGCGAAGCCATCCGCTTGGTGCCGACGCGCGAATCATCGGACGAGTGACGAAAGAGCATCCGCGGATGGTGGTGATGCGGACGGCGTTTGGGACCACAAGAATTGTGGATATGTTGGCGGGAGATCAGTTGCCGAGGATTTGCTGAGGGTGGGGCAGGACGCACAGGCTAAAGCCTATGCTACAGGAGCGGTTATGCACGAAGTTGGGATTGCGGCATCGATTCTGGAGAGCGTGGAGACCGAGGCTCGGCGACGGCGGGACGCGCGGTTTGCGGCCGTGGGCGTCCGGATAGGCGAGCTTTCGAATGTGGACCAGGATGCGCTGGCCTTTGCGTTTGAGGCGCTGACCCGGAAGACTTCTTTGGAGAATTTGAAGCTGGAAGTGGAATGGTGCCCGCGGCGGCAGAAGTGCCTTGACTGCGGGGAAGAATTTGCGGTGCAGGAATTTGATTTGAGCTGCCCGAAATGCCGCGGGAACAAGACGAGCTGCATCGGCGGGACAGAACTGGACATCGCTTACCTGGAATTGGAGGAGCCATGCGCGAAGTTGTAGAGAAGAAAGTGCTCAATGAGAACGATCGCGTGGCTGCGGAGCTGCGCCAACGGTATCGCGAAGAGAATATTTTGTGCGTGAATATCATCAGTTCGCCGGGGTCCGGAAAGACAGCATTGCTGGAGAAGACGCTGGCTTCGTTTACCAGGGGCTCGGCCGTGGCGGTGCTGACTGGGGATTTGCAGACCGACAATGACGCGAAGCGGCTGGCGCGATATGGGTTTCCGGTGCGACAGATTGTGACCGGGGGAACATGCCACCTGGATGCGCGGATGGTGGTGAAGCACCTGGATGAGATGGGGTTCCGCGGGCCGGGGATTCTGTTTGTGGAGAATGTGGGTAACCTGGTGTGCCCATCGAGCTACGATTTGGGAGAAGCGGCGAAGATCGTGCTGCTGAGCGTGACGGAGGGCGAGGACAAGCCGCTGAAGTATCCGGGGATTTTCCACCGGTCGTCGCTCATGATTTTGACAAAGACGGACTTGCTGCCGCATGTGGAATTTGACCCCAAGTTGGCGCTGGAGAATGCGCGAAAGGTGCATCCGGAGATTGAGCAGATTGAGCTGTCGTCGCGGACGGGGGAGGGATTTGGGGAGTGGATGAATTGGTTGAGGGCGCTGCAACGGAAGTTGCAAGAAGAAGAGGTGGCGGTTTCGTGAGGGGTTCCTGACGTTGTAAAAGGCAATCGCTATTTGAATTTGACAAAGCCTCTAAAGTTGAGGTTCTTCGCCCATCCTCGTCGGATGAGCTCAGAATGACAAGTTAAGAATAGACGCGTTGAACCTCCGGCCTCCTGCCCGCGGTGTCCGCACTGTTGCCTGACGGAATGACAATTTTGAGGAATTTTCCGTACACTGTAGGCTCACACCATGACACAAACTGTGCGGACTCGTGTTGCTCGAAAGGCGATTGACATTACCGGGATCGTGCAGGGCGTGGGTTTTCGTCCGTACGTTTACCGCCTGGCGAATGAGTGCGGGTTGACCGGATTGATTGCGAATACGCCGGCTGGCGTAAGCATTGAAGTTCAGGGCGACGCAGAGGCAGTGGAGAGATTCCTGGAACGGCTGCCGAAGGAGATTCCGCCTCTGGCGAAAATTACCGGGATCGCGCCGCGGGACGCGGAATTGCAGCAGGAGACGGCGTTCCGAATCAAAGCGAGCAGCACACGAGCCGCCGCGAAGGCGCTGATTTCTCCAGACGTGAGCATCTGCGAGGATTGCCTGCGGGAAATGATGAACCCGCGCGACCGGCGATTCCGGTATCCCTTCATCAACTGCACGAATTGCGGGCCGCGATTCACGATTATCCACGACATTCCCTACGACCGGGCGCGCACGTCGATGGCGAAATTCAAAATGTGCGCGGCTTGCCAAGCGGAATATGACAATCCCGCGAGCAGGCGGTTCCACGCGCAGCCGAATGCGTGCTGGGATTGCGGGCCGCAGGTGACGTTGCTGGGGGCGGATGGAACGCACGTGGATGTGGCGGAACCGATTCGCGAGGCGGCACGATTGCTGCAGCAGGGCGCGGTGGTGGCGATCAAAGGGCTGGGCGGATTCCACCTGGCGTGCGACGCGCAGAACGAGAAGGCGGTTACGAAATTGCGCGAGCGCAAGCGGCGGGTGGAAAAGCCATTCGCGATCATGGTGCGGCGGGTGGAGGATGCGGCGCGGCAGTGCGTGGCCGATGAGCTTTCGAAAAAGATGATGAGCTCGTTTGAGCGGCCGATTGTTCTGTTGCCGCGGCGGGCGGAGGTTGCGCATGTGCCGGGGATCGCGCCGGGGAACCGGTATTTGGGTTTGTTTCTGCCATATACACCGCTGCACCACCTGTTGTTTCAGAGCGGGAAGTTTGAGTCGCTGGTGATGACGAGCGGCAACCTGAGCGAAGAGCCGATTGCGATTGACAACGAAGAAGCGATCCGGAGATTGAACCGGATTGCCGATGCGTTTTTGGTGCACGATCGGGAGATTGTGCGGCGATGCGACGATTCGGTGGTGCGCGTGGCGGTGGGGCAGCCGCAGAAGTTGCGGAGGTCGCGCGGATTCGTGCCGGTGCCGGTACAGCTGGAGAAAGAGTCGCAGGCAGTGCTGGCGGTGGGCGGGGAACTGAAGAATACGGTTTGCGTCGTGCGGGGGAGCGAGGCATTTTTGAGCCAGCATGTGGGGGACCTGGAGAATCTGGAAAGTTACAAGTTTTTCGAGGAAGCGGTCGCTCACATGCAGCGGATTCTGGAGACAGAGCCGAAGATAATCGCCCACGATTTGCACCCAGACTATTTTTCGACGAAATGGGCGCAGGAACGGACGGGCGTGGAATTGGTGGGAGTGCAGCACCATCACGCGCATGTGGCGGCCTGCATGGCGGAGAATCATCTGGACGGGAAAGTGATCGGGATTGCGCTGGATGGAACGGGCTACGGAACGGACGGAGCGATCTGGGGCGGGGAAGTGCTGGTGGCGGATTTTGCGGGATTCGAGCGGGCGGCGCATTTCGAGTACGTGCCGTTGCCGGGCGGAGCAGCGGCAATTCATGAGCCATGGCGGATGGCGGTGAGCTATCTGACGAAACATTTCGGGAAGGACGTGGAGAAACTGGGATTGCCGTTTCTGGCGGAGACCGATTCGCGGAAGTTGAGTGTGGTTTTGCAGATGATGGAGCGGGAGATCAATTCCCCACGAACGTCGAGTTGCGGTCGGCTGTTTGACGCGGTGGCCGCACTGGTTGGATTGCGCGGGATGGTGAACTTTGAGGCGCAGGCGGCGATTGAGTTGGAGATGGCAGCGCGGGATTCGGGGAGCGAGTCGGCGTACCCGTTGGATTTGAATCTGCGCGGCGCGACCTGGGAGATCGGAACGAAGTCGTTGTTTGAGTGGCTGGTGCGGGATGTCCGGAAACAGACCAGCGTGGCGGAGATGAGCCGGAAGTTTCACAACGGAGTGGCGCTGGTGCTGGTGGAAGCGGCGGAGAAGATCCGGGAGAAGACGGAATTGAACCGGGTTTGCCTGAGCGGGGGATGCTTTTTGAATGCGTTGCTGCTGGAGACGATGATCGCGGAGATGAAGGAGCGGTCGTTTGAAGTGTTTTTCCATACGGAAGTGCCGGCGGGGGATGGGGGGATCAGTTTAGGGCAGGCGGTGATTGCGGGGCGGAGAGTTGGGGCGTGATCTGCGGGAAGAGAAAGAAGAGGAGAGGATAACGCAGAGACACAGGGGGCGCAGAGATTTCGCAGAGAAGAAGTGCGAAGGGTTGATTTGAGTGGTTGGGTGGAAGTTGAGGTTCTTCGCCTATCCTTGTCGGATAGGCTCAGAATGACAAGGCCTTTGGTTTGGTTTATCTAGTGAACGGAGAATTTGAGGGAGGCGGTTTGGCCCTTGGATTCAGAGATGGTGATGGTCTGGCCGGCGGGGATGTTGGAGAGTTTGTCGATTTGGCCGCTGGGCCAGCGGATTTCGAGAGAGTCGGCTTGGGAGTTTTGGCCGAGACCGAAGGTCAGGATTAGTTCGCTTGCGGAGAAGTAGCTGGAGCCGCTGCGGAGCATTTGAGTTTGAGTCACCCCGCCAGCGGTGAGTCTTGCGATGGCGCCGATGCCGTCGCGATTGGATTTGGTGCCTACCAGTTTTATGCGCAGGCTTTTGTTGATTGCCCCCGTGCCTGCGACTTCATTCAAGAAAAGATAAGCCGGGCCGCCGTTAGTGGAGAGAAGCAGATCCGGGCGGCCATCGTTATTGATGTCGGCGTAGGCGGCGCCGCGAGCGACGCGCGGCGTGTTGAAAGATTTCCCCAGCGAGTTGGCTACTTCCTGAAAATTTCCTTTGCCTAAATTACGGAAGAGGTGCGGCGGCATGGCGTATTTCACGTTGGGCTGGACGCGCTCGATGTCGCGGTCGATGTGGCCGTTGGCGATGAAGATGTCCGGCCAGCCGTCGAGATCGTAGTCGAAGAAGAAGCAGCCGAAGCCGAGAGTGAGCAGGGAAGCGCGGCCGATGTCGGAGCGCGGGGCTTCGTCGACGAAGAGGCCTTTTCCTTCGTTGTGATAGAGCGAAACCATCTGATTGGAAAAATTGGTGATGAGGATGCTGGGCGCTCCGGAATGATCATAATCGGCGGCGTCGACGCCCATGCCTGCGCGGGCGACGCCGTCTTCGCTGAAAGCGACGCCGGCGACGACGGCTTTTTCGGTGAAGGTGCCGTTGCCGTTGTTTCGATAGAGCTTGTTGGGCTGCGTGTCGTTGGAGAGAAGGATGTCGGGCCAGCCGTCGTTGTCGTAGTCGAGGATCGCGATGCCGAGGGTTTTGGATGTGGGATCACCGAGGCCGGCTTTTGTGGTGACGTCTTCGAAGGTGCCATCGCCACGATTGTGCCAGAGGCGGACGGAAGCGCCCTTGTAGGATTCGGGCGTGCAGTAGGATTTGCTTTTGCCGTCGAGGGTGCAGTAGAGGTCGGATTCGATAGACCACTGGACGTAATTGGCGACGATGAGATCGAGTTTGCCGTCTTTGTCGTAGTCGACCCAGGCAGCACTGGTGCTGAATTCCTTGGGGCCCGCAAGACCGGCTTTTTGCGTGACGTCGGTGAAAGTGCCGTTGCCGTTGTTGTGGAAAAGACGGCTTTGGCCGAGGGCGGTGACGAAGAGATCGTCGAAGCCGTCGTTGTCGTAATCGCCGACTGCCACGCCCATGCCGAAGAGTTCGATGTCCAGGCCGGCTTTGTGGGTGACATCGGTGAAGGTGCCGTCGTGATTGTTGTGATAGAGCTTGGGCGTGGAGTGTTTAGAGGGCTGGCCGGGCCAGCTGGTGCCGTTGACGAGGAAGATGTCGGGCCAGCCGTCGTTGTCGTAATCGATGAAGGCGACGCCGGGGCCCATGGTTTCGGGAAGATATTTCTTGCCGAAGGCGGCGTTGTTGTGGACGAAGTGGATGCCGGATTGTGCGGTGATGTCACGGAAAGTGATCGAAGATTGGGATTGCTTAGTTTGCGTGCTGGAGATAAGTGGGGAAGATAACAGCAGCAACACGGCAGCGAGTTTCTTCATCGAGACTCCATGGGAATGTCGCGGCCTACGCCGAGGGCGTCGGCGACGCGGTTGATGTAGTTAAACCATGAGGCGATGAGGGTGATTTGCAGGATGCCGCGGTCGTCGAAACCGGCGGCGTGGAGATTGTCGTGGTCTGCGCGGGTGCATTGCGTGGCGTCTCGGGTGAGTTTTACTACGTATTCCAGCATGGCTTTGTCTTGAACACTGATGGGCGCTGTGCGGAAATCTTTTTGCAAGGCAGCGACCATTTCGTTGTTAAGACTGGTGCGACGCAGAAACTCTGCGTGGGATTCGATTCAATAAAAACAGCGATTGGTGACCGAGACCATGGTGGCGATCATTTCGTGCTGGTAGCGTTTGAGAGGCAGATCCGGCGACATCATGGCTCCGAAGGCGCTGAACGAGTGAAACATGACATCGGGGAAGAGGGTGTGGGAACCGACGATGCTGTTTTCGAAGCCGCGGTCGACGGTGGGAGCGGGCGTGGAGTATTCGATGGGGTACAGTTGGCGCTGCTTCAGGACCAGTTCGCGGACGCGTTCGTCGTCTTCGAGGCGTAGGGTTTTGATCCAGGTCATGCGATTGGCTCCTGATGCAGATAGGGGTTGCTGCGGGTGGGAAATATATGTGAGTCACATGTGAGCTGGAGTTTGTGGTGCTAGCTAAAAGCGCACAGGCAGGAATGCCTGTGCCACATAGGATCGAGCAAATCATATTACTAGCGGCCGGCTCCTGCGGATGATTTTGGTGCTGGAACTTTTTGGGTTTGGAGCGGGATAGAGATGTGTTCGTGGATAGATTGGCGCTCGTTGTTGTCTTCGGGGTGGGATTGGCGGTAGGCGCCGGTGAGGGCCTGGGAGGATTCGTCAGCTTTGAAGCGGAGGTAACGCTCCTTATGAGCGTTGGCGCTCGCTTCGTCGCCGAGGCCGGTGTAGCAGAGCATGAGGTTGTAATTGGCCTGGAGATCTTCGGGATCGATCGCCAGCGTTTGCTGGAATTCTTTGACGGCGTCGGCGTAGCGTTTTTGGAGGAAGAGGACGCGGCCGAGTTCGTTGTGGACGACGCGGTCGCGGGGGAATTGGGCGAGGACGGACTGGAGGGCTTGCGAGGCTTGGTCGTAGTGGCCTTCCTCCTTGAGGACGTGGGCGTAGAAGAAATTGGCGCGAGGGAGATTGGGTTTGAGAGCGAGGGCCTTGAGGAGGACGGCCTTTGCGCCCTCGGTGTTGCCTTCTTGGGCGCGGACACGGCCGACGTTGGTCCAGCCGTCGAAATTGTCGGGAGCCATTTCGGTGATTTTGGTGAAGGCTTGTTCGGCGCCGCTGAGGTCGCCTTGGAGGAAGAGTCCAATGCCATAGTCGTTCCAGCGGGTCCAGTCGTCTTTGGAGAGGGCCACTTGCGGCGCGGGCGTGGCGGCGGAGTGCGGGAGGACGCGAAGGGTTTTGGAATCTTCGGCGACTGTGATGATAGGGAGATTCGGGATGGATTTGGATTTCGCGGAGACGTCGGAGAGATCGCCGTTGAAACTGTACTGACGATCGTCGTGATCCTTCGCGACGGCGTTCGATTGATTTGGAGCAGGAGCGCCAGCAAAAGAGAAGTGAGTGTTCCACCACTGGAATTTGCGGTAGTTGAGCTTGGAGTGGAGCGTGATGTGGTCGCCGGAGGTTTCGGGGATATGCAGGCGGAAGTGGGCGGTGTCAGCGGCGCCGGGAGGGATGAGATGGACGTAGACAACGGCGCGGGTGGCCCAAGCGTTGCGCTTGTTGATGGGATTGCCATGGCCATCGATTTGAAGAGATTTGTAGAAATGCGCGCCGGGTTCGACTGGGCCTTTGCCTTCGTCTTCGACTTTGCCGCTCCAGAAGATGGTCTGGCCGTTTTCATCAGTAGCCTGAAGCTCGAGCCAGACGTCGAAGGCGTCGACGGTGCCGCCGGGGAAGAAGTGGCCGACCATGCGGGTGCGGACAACGACGTCAACCAGGATGTCGTCGCCACGGCGGACGGCGGCGTCGACTCGGCCGAGCGGGGCGGTAATGGGGCGGGCTTCGCCTGCCGGGCCATGAGGAGTCGAGATGTCGGATTCCTCGCCTACAGCGAAGGTGGTAGAGATCTCCTGCTTGGGGTATTCGGAAACTTTTGGTGAAGCTTCATTTTTCGAAATTGGAGAGATGGCGAAGATATCCACGCTGAGCTGCTTGTCCTGAAGAAAACTGCGGCTGGCTGCGAGTTGCGCGGAATCTTCATTGGCGGTTGGGACGGCAGTGTTGGCGCCGGGAAAGCGATGCGAGTGGACGTAGCCGTTGAGGTTGCCTTCATCTTTGGAGGGGACGAGCGGCATGTGGCAGTCGGCGCACATCATCGAAGTTGCGGGGTAATAAAAAGCGCGGGCACCTTGGCCGGAGACGCCGCTGGCTTGCCAATTGTCGTATTCGTTGAAGCCACGCAGCCAACGATAATTATTGAAAGGCTGGTCAAGATGAACTTTGTGGCAGCCGGAGCAGAATTCGGGAACCTGTTCCCGCATGAAGGGTTTCAGAAAGACGCGGCGATGCGGTTCGGGATTCAGGCGGACCATGAAATCGTGGAGCGCGCGGACGACGGGATTTTCGCTGGCAGCGAGTTCGTGGAGCTTCGGATATTCGAGAACGAAGTCGCCCTGGCCCATCGTGCTTTTCACTCGAACGATGCTGTGGCACATCATGCAGCTCAGGCCTGCGTCCGCTTCGGGCTTGTGGATATTTTGCTGGATGGGCGTGTCCATCATGCCGCTGAAGAGGAGAGCGGGATCGTGGCAGCCGGCGCACCACTTGGATTGTTTTACACCGTCGACTTCTTGCATGTATTCGATGCTTTTGCGATACCACTGATTGTTGAAGGAAGAGAAGTGGTGCATAGAGCCTTGCCACTGCTTGTAGATGTCGGAGTGGCAGCGCTCGCAGGCTTGGGATTTCAGGAAATAGTCAGAGGGGATGTAGTTGCCATCTTTGGTTTGGACGGAACTGGGAAAGAATTTACCGTTGGGTCCGTCGCCTTCTTGATCCATGGTAGACGGAGCGAGGGAGGGATTACTGACACGATAGGCATTCTTCCAGGCAATCGCGCGGGTCCACCAAGCACCGGCGGAAATGCAGGCGAGGAGGAGCGCGATCGCGGCGAAGCGGAGGGAACGCTGGAAGAAATTAGCATTGAGCCAACCGCGCGAGGCGAGCCAGGAGGATGCAAGCAAGAGCACGCCGACGAGGCAGAGAGCAATGTGCGAATAGAGCCAGGCTTTGAGGCGATGAGGCGTGCCTATTTTGATGAGAATGATACCGAGAGCGCCGCCGGTGAGGAGAAAGAACCAACCGAAACGAGCGAGCAACGGTTCGTGGTTGAGGCCGCGAAAGAGAAAAAAGAGGATGCCAATCGTGACGAGGACGCCGAGTCCGGTGTGAAGCAGGACGGCGATTGCGTAAGGGATATTGGCGGCGGGAAAAGCGTAGAGATAAACGGCAGCGATGGCCAGAACGAGAACGCTTAGGGAGCGCCAGCGTTGCATGTATTTTCCCCCGGGGAATGGTCAAATCTTAACAGGCGCCATCGCCATTAAAAAATGCGGCCGGGGGTCGTTGGCCCGGCCGCAATGTTTGTTGGGGTGCTTCCAGTCTTGGCTTGGGAAAGCCAGGTGGGAAGCGACTGCTTAGTTCAGACATTTATATTTCCTGAGAAGAGCGAGCGCAATAGTGGGAAAACATTAGGGGGAAGGAAGAAGAGAAAAATTTAACACAGAGATCATAGGAGGAGGCACGGAGGTCACAGAGAAGAAGGCGGCGTAAAGCCGCCCCTACATTTCGATAATGCCTTTGTATTCAGTCAGTTGGTAGGATTTCCCAGATTTGAGTTTGGGGTGGTCTTCGGTTTTGCCGCTGGGCCAATCGACTACAATTTTTTCGATCTCATCTTGATGGCCGACGCCGAAAGTCAGGGGGAATTCGGATTGGGAGAGGTAACTCGAACCGCTGCGGACCTGGCGGGTTTGGATTTGGCTGTTGGAGTAGAGGCGGACGGTGGCGCCGATCGCGTCGCGATTTGATTTTGTGCCGACGAGGTGGAGACGGATGCTGCGGTTTCCGGCTAGTTGGTCGTTGCGGTAGAGGTACGCGGGGCCGTTGTTGGTCGTGAGGAGGAGATCGAGATCTCCATCGCGATCGAAATCGGCAACGGCCAGGCCGCGGCCTACTTTGGATTGAGAGAACCCGCCGCCGAGTTGGGAGGCAACTTCGAGAAATTTCGCGTTGCCCTGGTTGAGGAAGAGTTGCGGGGCTTGGGCGTAACCGACGTTGCCGCGGATGTTTCGAACAGTGTCATCGATGTGACCGTTGGCGACGGCGAGATCGAGGCGGCCGTCGAGGTCGGCGTCGAAGAAGACGCAGCCAAATCCTAGGGTATTGCGGGACGCGGAGCCCAGGCCGGCTTGCATCGCGACGTCGTCGAAAGATTTTCCGTTGGAGCGATAGAGGCCTAGCATCTCGTTGTCGAAGTTGGTGATGACGATGCCGGGTTTGCCGGAGTTGTCGAAGTCGGCGGAGTCGACACCCATGCCGGCGCGTGCTTTTCCTTCGTTGCTGAAGGCGAGGCCCATTTCGACGGCGACGTCCTTGAATTTTCCGTTGCGGAGGTTGCGATAGAGCTTGTTGGGCTGCGTGTCGTTGGCGACGAGGAGGTCGGGCCAGCCGTCCTGATCAAAATCGAGCATGGCGACGCCGAGGGATTTAGAGCTGGTGTCAAAGATCCCGCTGGTGGAGGTGACGTCTTCGAAGGTGCCGTCACCGCGATTGTGGAAGAGCCAGCAGGTGTCGCCGCGATAGGCTTCGGGCGTGCAATAGGATTTGTTTTTTCCGTCGAGGCTGCAGAAAACATCGTGATCGGCGGACCAGCGAACGTAGTTGCAGACGAAAAGATCGAGGAGGCCGTCGCGGTCGTAGTCGAACCAGACGGCAGAGGTGCTGAAGCCCAGCTTGTTGAGGAGGCCGGATTTTTGCGTGACGTCGCTGAAGGAGCCTTTGCCGGTGTTGTGGAAGAGGCGGCTTTGGCCGACGCAGGAGATGAAAATGTCAGGGAAGCCGTCGTTGTCGTAATCAGCAACGGCGACACCCATGCCGTAGAGTTCGATGTCGAGGCCGGCGGATTTTGTAACGTCGGTGAAGGTGCCGTTGCGATTGTTGCGGTAGAGCTTGAGCGTGGAGCGCTGGCGTTTGTGGCCGGGCCAGTCCATGGAATTGATGAGGAGAATGTCGGGCCAACCATCGGCGTCGTAATCAAGGAAGGCGCAGCCGGAGCCGAGGGTCTCGGGGAGGAGTTTTCCGCCGTACGCGCCGCTATTGTGGCGGAAATGGATGCCTGCTTGCGCGGTGACATCGGCGAACTGAAACCCCACGGTGTTTGTTGGGGGAGAAAATGGGAAACCGGCGGACAGGATCCCGGCACCCAGAGATTGTTTCAGGAAATCGCGGCGCTTCACGGAAGATTCACCAGACCGTTTTTGATGGCGTAGACGACGAGCTCCGCGGTTTTGTGGATGCCTAGCGCGTCCATGATGTTGGCGCGGTGAACGGAAACAGTATTGACGCTCAGACCGAGCTCTGTGGCGATTTCTTTGTTGGATTTGCCGGCGACGATGTGCTGGAGGATTTCGAGTTCGCGGGGAGTGAGGCCGGTGTCGCGCTCGCCTCTTAAATTGCCGGTGAGAGTGATTTGAGGATCGAGCACGGTTTTGCCTTCAGCGATTTTCTGGATGGCGGCGACAAGGTCGAGGTCCATGGCGTTCTTGAGGATGTAACCGCGGGCGCCGGCTTCGAGGGCCTGGCGGACGAGAGTGTCTTCGGAATGCATGCTGAGCATGAGGATAGCAATATGGGGAAGCTTGGCGAGGATGCGGCGGGTGGCTTCGATGCCGTTTATTTGAGGAAGGGCGCAGTCCATGACGATGACATTGGGATGGAGTTGTTCGGCGAGTTGGACAGCTTCGAGGCCGTCGCTGGCTTCGCCGACGACCTGGAAAGAGGGTTCGTCTTCGAGGATGCGGCGGAAGCCGCGGCGGACGAGGGCGTGGTCGTCCACGAGGAAGACAGTGAGTTTATTCGACATGGATTTCCACCTGTTCGCGAGGGACCTGGAGTTGAACGATCGTGCCGCCGGCCGGGAGGAGAGAGACTTTTAGAGAGCCGCCGAGAATTTCGGCGCGCTCGCGCATGGCGACGAGGCCGATGCCGGTTTGGCCTTCAGCGGGGCGAAAGCCTTTGCCGTGGTCTTCGATTTCGAGCATCAGCTCAGCAGGTTCGAAGCGAAGACGAATCCAGGCTTCTTTGGCACCGGAATGGCGGGCGACATTATTGAGCGCTTCCTGAAGGATGCGATAGATCTGGACGCCGGCGGATGCTCCCACGGGATAGGTCTCTCCTGACTTTTCGTAGTGAAGCACAAGACCCGTCTGTCTTTCCACTGTGGGAATGTACCAGTCGAGAGTGGCGACGAGACCGGTTTCATCAAGGAGGACGGGATGCAACGCTTGGGAGAGGCTGCGGATGTTGTCGAGTGTGGATTGCGCGATGCCCTGGACTTCCTGGAGATCGGCGTGAACGGGAGAATCGGCCGATAGATTTTTGCTCGTACGGCGAATGAGAGAGCCAATCGCAGTGAGCACCTGGCCAAACTCGTCGTGGAGTTCACGGGAGATGTGCCGGAGGGTGGACTCCTGGGTGGCAATCAGTTTTTGCGCGAGGTCGCTGCGTTGCGAGGAGAGTTCGGCGACTTGCGCGAAGAGGCGGCGATTGTTGCGGATGAGATAGAGGCTGGTGAAGACGATGGCGACGAGAATGGCAGCGAGAAAGAAATAGAGTTGGCGCTGGACGCGGTCGTAGATGGCGGAGATGCGAAGAGTGGCGTGTTCCTCGGCTTCATTGTTCTGGACGAGGAGACGAGAGACGGCGGAGCTGAGCGCGGCCTGACGGGGCTGGAGCGTGTCTCGGATTTGCTGGGCGGCGGCAGAATCGAAGCCGGCTTGCGCAAGGGAGAACATGCGATTGACGGAGTCCCAGAATTGAGCGAGGGATTGATTTAGGTAGAGGAGTTGGTCGCTGGTGGGAGTGGCTTGGGTGAGAGCGGATTCGTGCTCGATGGCATCTTCGAGGTCGGTGCGGATGCGTTCGAATTGGGGGACCCAGGCAATGATGGGATACGGTTCGGTGGGATCCTGCATGTCGCGCATGGCGAGGCCGAGGGAGTTGAGATCGTTCTGAATGCGCAGGAGTTGGAGAGAATCGCGGCGGTTGCGGTCGACGAGGCCGCTTTGCATTTTGCGGATGCCCGCGAATTGGAAGGTGATGTAAGCGGCGTAGGCAAGGACGGCGAGGACGGTAATGACGAGGCCGAGGTAGAGGCCGCGGGTAGGAGCGTGTTGAAGGGGAGAAGAGTTTTGCACCGGGGAAAGGATATAACGCGGGAGAGGGGAAGAGAAAGGCGGAGAGGAAATTTTGGGGGCAAAGTGGTTTGGGGTTGGATGATGGGGGTGGAAAATGTCCGTGAGTGAGTTGGGCAGGATTAGGAGGTGGTACACTCTTCGCGCGAATTAGATGATCGCGGCAAGTGTCGCCCCTCCGGGGCTTGAACGGTTTTCTCGAGTAGACCCAGTGCTTACGGACTGGGCTAACTTGTGTCGCGTGCTGGCGCTTGAAGAAGGGAGTTGGAATTGATCGATGTGGGGTTGGTGGGTTTTGGACTGGCTGGACGCTGGTTTCATGCG
Organism: Candidatus Acidiferrum sp.; assembly: GCA_035935335.1. Taxonomy (GTDB): domain Bacteria; phylum Acidobacteriota; class Terriglobia; order Acidiferrales; family UBA7541; genus Acidiferrum. The sequence goes on along the minus strand of DASYXF010000119.1, from coordinate 69,053 downwards.
CCTGTGATTCAGGCAATCGAGGGGTTGCGGCTGGCGGTTGTGGTGCAGAGGACGGGCGACGAGGCGAAGAAGATTTATCCGGACACACGGATTGTGCGGAGCATTGACGAGTTGCTGGCGATCGAGACGATCCGGTTGGTAGTGATCGCAACACCGAACCAGACGCATTTTCCGTTTGCCATGCACTGTTTGGAGGCAGGGCGGGATGTAGTGGTGGACAAGCCGTTCACCAATACGGTGCAGGAAGCGGTGGATCTGGTGCGAGCTGCGAAAAGGCTGGGACGCATTTTGACGGTGTATCACGACCGGCGATTTGATGCGGATTTTCAGGGGCTGAGGAAGCTGGTGACGAGCGGAGAATTGGGAAGGATTGTGCGGTTTGAGGCGCACTACGACCGGTTCCGGCCGAAATTGAAGCCCGGGGCGTGGCGGGAAGTGCCGGGACCAGGGAGCGGGGTGCTGGCGGATTTGGGGCCGCACTTGCTGGATTATGCGTTCACACTCTTTGGCGTGCCGGAGCGGGTGACGGCGGATGTACGGACAGAACGCGAGGGATTTTTGACGGATGATGCGTTTGATATTTGGCTGCACTATCCGGGGAGCCTGATGGCGGTGTTGGGTGAGTCGATGCTAAGCGCGGTGCTGCGGCCGAGGTTTGTGGTGATGGGGACGAACGGGACGTATTTGAAAAAGGAGTTTGATCCGCTGGAGAGTGTGTTGCGGACGAGGACGCCGGGGCCGGGGGAATCGTGGATGCTGGAGAAGCCGGAAAATTTTGGGGAAGTAACGCAGGCGGATGGAGAGAACGTTCGGAAGTGGAAGGTGGAATCGTTTGGGGACTGGCGGGATTTTTATGCGAATGTTCGGGATGCGATTTTGGGGAAGGCGGAATTGCAGGTGACGCCGGAGCAGGCGTTGCGTGTGATGGTGGGCTTGGAGTTGGTGAGGGAGAGCAGCGAAAGAAGGTGTTCGGTGCCGTGGAGAGAGGCGGCGGTGTGAGTGGTCCGGAAAGGGCGCCCGCTACAAAAGCAGCAAGAAAAAGGAAAGAAGGCGGCGTAAGGCCGCCCTAACCTGGATTGCGGGGCCACCTGAAGGTGGCCGCTACGGGAATCGGGGGGATTTCGGGTGGCGCGGCGTATAATTTGGGATTGAAAGAAGGAGTGGAAGGGTGGCTATGAAAATTGAACTTGCGCCATCGATACTTTCGTCAAACTTTGCGCAGCTTGGGAGCGATGCGCTGCTGGCTATTGAAGGGGGCGGGACGCTCTTGCACGTAGACGTAATGGATGGGCATTTTGTGCCGAACATTACGCTGGGGCCGCCGGTGGTGAAGAGTTTGCGGAAAGCGGTGAAGGTGCCGCTGGATTGCCATTTGATGATCGAGAATCCGGATTTGTTCATCCCGGAATTCGCGGCGGCAGGAGCGGACTGGATTTCGGTACACCAGGAGGCTTGCATTCACCTGGACCGGACGCTGCACCTGATTTCTTCGCATGGCTGCAAGCCGGGAGTAGTGATCAATCCAGCTACGCCGGTTGAGACGCTGACAGAAGTTTTGGACCTGGTGCACCACGTTCTGGTGATGAGTGTGAATCCGGGATTTGGCGGGCAGAAATTCATTCCGAACGCGCTGAATAAAATTGCGGCGCTGGCGCGGCTACGGGCGGAACGAAAGCTGGATTTCCGGATTGAGGTGGACGGCGGCGTGGATTTGGAGACGGTGGCCGATGTCGTGAAGGCGGGAGCGGAATTGTTGGTGGCGGGGAGTGCGGTGTTTGGGCAGGGGGATATTCGGGGGAACGCGGCGAAATTGCTGGAGGCGGCGCGGGCGGCGGTGCTGACGAGGGCGTAGGGGCGAGTGGGAATCCTCGCTAGTGGGAGTTTGCGCGACTGTTTAGGTTGAGGTTCTTCGCCTATCCTCGTCGGATAGGCTCAGAATGACATCGCCCGCTTTTCTTGGCGAGTTCGATCGTTATGCCTTTCCACACGATAAAACCTCGAGAACAGACAGGAGTGACCGACCTAAAGGTCAGCCACTGCAAACGCCAGGATCAGGCGGCGAAGGTGATTACCTTGGATTTGGAGCGCGATTTTTTGCCAGGGGCAGAAAGTTCGCGTTCGGCTTGCAGCCAGTCTTGCATGGGGTCGCCGGGAGTGGAGCCGCGTTCGAGGTAGATTTCGTAGGCGCGGGCAGCGACCTGGTCCTGGGTAGGTTTGGATTTTGGGGTAGCGGCCTTTTTTGCTTTGGGCGCCGGGGCTTCTTTCGTCTTCGACATACTTCTCTCCTTGCAGAATTTACACTTCTATTTTACGCGGAGCGGAAGCGCGTGCGCATGAGCGATTGTGGCGCAGTTGTTGTTAGGGATACGCCGGAAAATTTCGATGGAGTGGAGAAAATATTTTAATTCACGAAGAGAGAGGAAGAGATTCAACACAGAGAACACAGAGAGGGAGGAGAGGAGGGCGCAGAGAAAGAAAGAGGGCGGCCTAAAGCCGCCCCTACATTTTCAGGTGTTGGCAAGCGATCTCTACGCTACCGTGATCGAACTGCTCAGGTAGACGTCCTGGATGGCATTCAGGAGTTTTACTCCCTCGGCCATGGGGCGCTGGAAGGCTTTGCGGCCGCTGATGAGGCCTGTGCCGCCAGCGCGCTTGTTGATGACGGCGGTGGCGACGGCGTCTTCGAAATCGTTGGCGCCGGAAGCGCCGCCGGAGTTGATAAGGCCGGAGCGGCCCATGAAGCAGTTGGCGACCTGGTAGCGGGTGAGATCGATCGGGTGGTCGCTGGCCAGGTCGGTGTATATACGCTTGTCGAACTTGCCGTAACTGGAATCGCCGATGTTGAGGGCCGTGTAACCGCCGTTATTTTCGGGAAGCTTCTGCTTGATGATGTCGGCCTGGATGGTGACGCCGAGATGATTGGCCTGCCCTGTAAGGTCGGCGGAAACGTGATAGTCCTTGTCCTTTTTGAAGGCGTTGTTGCGGAGGTAGCACCAGAGAACCGTGGCCATGCCGAGGTCGTGGGCCTTGGCGAAGGCCTGACTGATTTCGACGATCTGGCGGCCGCTCTGATCGGAGCCAAAATAGATGGTGGCGCCAACGGCGGCGGCGCCCATGTTGTAGGCTTCTTCGACGGTGCCGAAGAGAATCTGGTCGGCCTTGTTGGGGAAAGTAAGAAGTTCGTTGTGATTGATTTTTACGACGAAGGGAATTTTGTGGGCGTATTTGCGGGCGACGGAGCCGAGGACGCCGTAAGTGGAGGCGACGGCATTGCAGCCGCCCTCGATGGCAAGCTTGACGATGTTTTCACCGTCGAAATAGTCGGGGTTCTTGGCGAAGCTGGCGCCGGCGGAGTGCTCGATGCCCTGGTCAACAGGGAGGATCGAAAGATAGCCGGTGCTGCCGAGGCGGCCGGTGCCAAAGAGGCGCTGGAGATTGGTGAGCACGCGGACGTTTCGGTCGGTGAGCGCGTAGATGCGGTCAATGAAATCCGGTCCGGGGAGATGAAGGCGTTCTTTGGCGATTTTGGGAGACTTAAAGCCGAGGAGCGATTCGGCCTTGGAGCCGAGAAGTTGTTCGATGTTGTTGACGGTTGCTGTGGCCATTGGTGTCTCCTGAGAGAGTAATCAGTAATCCGTAATCGGTAATCAGTAAGAAACTGTAAAACGGCGAACAGCGATCAGATACCAGATACAGGAACCAAATCCCTCCGCACGAGTGCGGTCTCCGGAAATTCTACTCCCTTATTCCTACCGTAAGCATTCTAGCGGCGTCACGGTCTATGAGCCAGAGGGCGTTGCCGCTCACGGGCTGAATGAACTGAGCGGGCAGCTGCTCCGGTTCATAGGGACCTTCGAGAACGGCTTTGAGCGCCGGGGCTTTGTCCGCGCGGGTGATCATGAACATGACGCGGTTGGCATGATTCGCCGTTTCGGCCGTGATGGTGATGCGCTCGGTGAAAAACTTGCCAACCCAATTGCGCACCACGATGCGACCGCCGGGATGCAGCGCCTTGGTGCCGGGAAAGAGCGAGAGGGTGTGGCCTTCATCGCCCATGCCGAGGAGCACCAGATCGAACTGCGGATACTCGCCGTCCTTTAAGTGAAAGTATGCGCGCAAAACCTGCTCGTATTCCAGCGCGGCTTTTTCGGCATCGGGATACTCGCCCTTGATACGGGCAATCTGCTCTGGCTTCAGGGGGCCCTTGGAAAAGAGCGCTTCACTAGCCATGCGGAAATTGCTATCGGAGTGGTCGGGCGGAACGTGGCGCTCATCACCGAAGAAGACGCGCATTTTGTCCCAGGCGATCTTGGCGCGATAGGCAGCGTCGTCGGCGAGCAGGGCGTAAAGAGTTTTGGGTGTGGAACCGCCGGCGAAGGCGACGTTGAAGACGCCGTGTTTGGCGACGGCTTCGGACGCGGCTTTGACGAACTCATCCGCGGCGCGGCGGGTAATCGCGGCGGGGTCCGCGAGAATATGAATATCGCGCTGTGCCGGCGCAGGCATCAAGTGGTTGCGGCCTTCCTTTCGGCGATGTTTTTGCTGCGGAGGTCGATGTCTTCTTCGCCAATGCGGCGCCAGGCGCGGCCGTCGCGGGCGAGAAGTTCGTCGGCTTCGGCGGGACCCCAGGAGCCCGCAGCGTAATTTGGGAAGTTGCGCGCGGGGAGAGCGTGCCAGACGTCGAGGATGGGCTGGATGACGCTCCAGCCGGCTTCGACCATGTCGGCCCGTTGGAAGAGAGTGGCATCGCCGGCCATGCAATCGCGGAGGAGACGTTCGTAGCCGGTGCTGTGCTCGGTGCCGAAATAGGTGTCGTAGTCGAAATCCATGTTGACGAGGCCGAGGCGCATGATGGAGCCGGGAACTTTTGCACCGAAGCTGAGGGAGATGCCTTCCTCGGGCTGGATGTGGATGACCATGCGGTTGGTTTCGATGTTCTTCACGGTGGTGTTGCGGAAGAGGACGAAGGGTGTACGGCGGAACTGGACGACGATCTCAGTGGTGCGTTTGGCGAGGCTCTTGCCGGTGCGGAGATAAAAAGGGACACCGGCCCAGCGCCAGTTGTCGACAAGGAGCTTCAGGGCGACGAAGGTGTCGGTGTTGGATTGGGGATTGACGTCCGGTTCGTCCCGGTAACCCGAGAGTTGCTTACCGGTCGCTTCGCCGGGGCCATATTGGCCGCGAACGGCGTTGGTAAGGACTTCTTCGGGACTGAGCGGCTGGATGGCGTGAAGGATTTCGGCTTGCTTGTTGCGGACTTCGTCGGCGTCGAAGGAGATGGGCGGCTCCATGGCGGTCATGGTGAGGAGTTGAAAGAGATGATTGGGAACCATGTCGCGAAGGGCGCCGGCGGTTTCGTAAAAGCCGCCGCGATGCTCGACACCGACGGTTTCGGAAGCGGTAATCTGAACGTGGTCGATGTAGTGGCGATTCCAGAGGGGTTCGATGATGTTGTTGGAAAAGCGGAAGACCATGACGTTCTGGACGGTTTCTTTACCGAGGTAGTGGTCGATGCGGTAAATCTGTTTTTCGGTGAGGACTTTCTTGAGGTCGGTGTTGAGTTGAATGGCGGATTGCAGATCGTGGCCAAACGGTTTTTCGACGATGACGCGGGCCCATTTGCCGTTTTCTTCCTTCGTCATTCCGGCCGCGCCAAGCTGCTGGACGATGGTGGCAAAAAAGCGTGGGGCGACAGCGAGGTAGAAAAAATTGTTACCGCTGCAGCCGTGCGTTTTGTTCACGGTTTCGATCTGAGCCTGGAGGCGCTTGTAGGTTTCGGGATCAGCGAAATCACCGGAGACGAAATAGATGCGCTCGACAAGCCAGTCCCACATCTTGAGGTCGATGGGATCAGGAGCGAATTGAGGGATTTCGGCTGTCAGCGATTTGCGAAAGGATTCCGTGGTCGCCCCGCCACCCGCAACGCCGATGATGGCGAAGTGCTGTGGCAATACTTTTTCCTGCGCCAGATTGAGCAAGGCAGGGAGCAGCTTGCGCTTGGTCAGATCTCCGGTCGCGCCGAAGATGACCATGGCACAAGCGGAGGTGGCACTGGGAGCCTCAGCATGATTGGTGTTCATGGAATACGATCCTATCTTGAGATGGGGCGCGCGATTTCCGGCTTCGCGGCTTAGTGCCCGGCTTTCTTTTCGAGGTGACCACCGAACTGGAACCGCATGGCGGAAAGCAGCTTTGCGGCAAAATCATCTTCACCGCGCGAAGTGAAGCGCTGGTAAAGGGAAGCGGTGAGCACGGGAGCAGGCGCAGTGGACTCGATGGCGGCGAGGATGGTCCAGCGACCTTCGCCGGAGTCGGAGACGCGGCCGGAGAAACGCTCGAGCGTGGGCTGATCGAAAAGAGAGATGGCGGTGAGGTCGAGGAGCCAGGAGGCGACGACGCTGCCGCGGCGCCAGACTTCGGCGACGTCGGCGAGATTGAAGTCGTACTGATAGTGTTCAGGATTGCGGAGTGGGGTAGTTTCAGCGTCCACTTCGCGATGGGATTTGCCAGCGTTAGCGTGCTTGAGAATGTTGAGGCCTTCGGCGTAGGCGGCCATCAGGCCGTATTCAATGCCGTTGTGAACCATTTTCACGAAGTGGCCTGCGCCGGAAGGGCCGCAGTGGAGATAGCCTTCTTCGGAAGTGCCCGTGCCACGTTCGCGCCCAGGCGTACGGTCAACATTGCCGCGGCCGGGAGCTAGGGTTTTGAAAATGGGGTCGAGATGGTTGACGATGTTGTTTTCGCCGCCGATCATCTGGCAGTAGCCTCGTTCGAGACCCCAGACGCCCCCACTGGTGCCGACGTCAACGTAATGGATACTTTTGGGAGCGAGTTCCTTGGCGCGGCGGATATCGTCAATGTAATAGGAGTTGCCGCCGTCGATAAGGATGTCGTCTTTGCTGAGTTTGGGAGCGAGGTCGGCGATGGTGGCGTCAACAACGGCGGCGGGAACCATCAGCCAGATGGCGCGCGGCTTCTGGAGCTTGGCGATGAAGTCGTCGATGGAAGTGGATCCGGTGGCGCCTTCGCCGGCGAGTTGCTTGACCGATTCCGGGCTGCGGTCGTAGACGACACACTGATGGCCGTTTTTTATCAGGCGCCGCACCATGTTGGCGCCCATCCTGCCGAGTCCAATCATGCCGAGTTGCATTGAAGTTCCTCCGCGAGAAATTGAAAAAGAAAATCTTGGTTAAGACAGGGCCTGTTTGACCGCTTTCGCCAGCTTCGCGAGATCGCCCTTCACGTTTTTGCCGAGGTGAATGCGCAGAGCGCGGCGATCACGATCGGAAAGCACGCTGAAGTCGCCGCGGGCCTGGGCAGCCTTCACGATGCCAAAGGTGTATTTCTGTCCGGGAACGGGAATATCGGCGGCGTCATCACAGGTGAGCTGGAGAAAGACGCCGGAATTCGGGCCGCCCTTGTAGGCCTGGCCCGTGGAATGCAGAAACCGCGGACCGAAGCCAAGGCAGGTGGCGGATCTTTTTGCGTCGCGCACTTGGTGGCGAATGGCCTGCAGAGATTTTTCGTGGGCGTCATTCATCTGGATGTAGCCGAGAAGCGCGAAGTAATCGCCGGGGCCGATGCGTCCAAGATGCGCGCGAAGAACTTCGGTAAGGTTCGCGTTGTTCTTGAGGACGGCGGCGTTTTTTTCGTCGGCAAAGAGCTTGAGGCCCTGGTCCTCGAAGAAAGGAGCTTCCGAGGGAAGCTTGCCGGTGGATTCGTACTCGCTGGTGAGCTTGCGGGTTTCGATTTTGCTGGCTTCGACGTCGGGCTGGTTGAAAGTGTTGATGCCGATGACGGAACCCGCGGTCGCAGTGGCAATTTCCCAGCGGAAGAATTCCTGGCCCAACTCGAACTTGGTGCCGACCACGATACGGACGACAGGGTGCCCGGCTTTCTCGAGAGCGGTGACAGCGGCGTCCATCGCGCGGTTATTTTCCTTGGCGAGGCGCAGATAGGCGAACACGCGATCGTTACCGTAAACGGATGGTTTGCCGATTTTTTCGCGATCGACAGGGATTATGCCTTTGCCGACTTTGCCGGTGGATTCGGCGATGAGCTGTTCCAGCCACGCGCCGGCATCGGAGATACCGGGGGAGGTGAAGACGGTGATCTTGTCGCGGCCATGATTGGCGGCGACGCCGAGAATCGTGCCGAGAATCACGCCGGGATTTTTCTCAGGGGCGGTGGCAGGGCCGCAAGCCTTGACCATTTTATGGGTGATCTTCAGAAATTTCGAAAGATCGAGGCCCATGACGGCGCCGGGGACGGTGCCGAAATGAGAGAGCGCGGAATACCGGCCGCCGATGCTCGGAACGCCGGCGAAGATGTGGCGGAAGCCGCCGTCTTTGGCGACCTGCTCCATTTTGGAGCCGGGGTCGGTGACGGCGATGAAATGGCTGCCAACTTCCTTATCGCCGACTTTCTGGCGAATGCGCTCGTAGAAATACTGTTTGAAGATGTTGGGTTCGAGGGTGCTGCCGGATTTCGAAGAAACGATGCAGAGGGTTTTCTTGAGGTCGAGCTTTTTCTCTACGGCCTTGACCTGGGCCGGATCGGTGGAATCGAGAACGTGCAGCTCAGGATAGCCGCCAAACTTGCCGAAGGTGAGGCGCAGGACTTCCACACACAGGCTGGAGCCCCCCATACCCAGAAGGACGGCGTGGCGGAATTTGGCTTTCTTGATTTCCGCCGCGAGCTTTTTGAGGTTGGCGACTTCCTTCAATTGTTCGTCGACGATGGTGAGCCAGCCGAGCCACTTGCCCTCGTCGGCGCCGGTCCAAAGAGTCGGGTCTTTCTGCCAGAGGCGCGCGACTTTATTATTGATTTTCCAGTCGGCGAGGGAGGACTTTACTCCCTCGGCTAAAGCTGGCGGCAGCTTGTAGGAGATTTTGTTGAGACTCACGCTTTCACCCCGGCGCTCTTCCCCACGGCGTCCAGTAGAGTTTTGAAAGGTTCGGCAAAGAGGCGGACGGCATCAACGATCAGCTTGTCGGTTACTTCCTTCATTGAAATTCCTGCCTTGGCGAGATTCGCCATGGTTTTCGCAGCGCCATCGAGGTCTTCGGTAAGGCTGGGGCGGAGCTTGCCGTGCTCGCGGAACGCGTCGAAGGTCGCGGGCGGAATGGTGTCGACGGTATCCGCGCCAATGAGTTCTTCGACGTAGAGGACATCGCGATATTTGGGATTTTTGGTGCTGGTGCTGGCCCAGAGAAGCCGCTGGGTCTGGGCGCCTTTGGCGGCAAGAGCCTTCCAGCGCGGGCCGCCGAAAAGTTCCTGATATTTCTTGTAGGTGAGCCTGGCGTTGGCGATGGCAACTTTGCCGTGGATGCTCTCGAGCAGAGACTTTTGAGCCGGGTCAGAGACGGACTTGAGCTTTTCATCCACTTTGCTGTCGACCAGGGTGTCAATGCGGCTGACGAAGAAGCTGGCGACGCTGGCGATGTGGCTGAGGTCCTGGCCTTTGGCAGCACGAGTCTCGAGAGCCGCGAGGAAAGCTTCGGCGACCTGTTCATAGGCGGACTGCGCGAAGAGCAGGGTGATATTGATGTTGAGACCTTCTTCGAGAAGCTGGCGGATTGCGGGGACACCTTCGGGAGTGGCGGGAACCTTAATCATGATGTTTTCGCGAGCGACGGCTTTCCAGAGGCGGCGAGCTTCTTCGATGGTGCCTTTGGTGTCGCTGGCCAGGAATGGGGAAACCTCAAGGCTGACATAGCCGTCGCGGCGCTTTGTTTCCGCATAGACGGTTTTGAAAAGGTCGCAGGCGTCTTGGACGTCGCGAATGGCAATCCTTTCGTACACGCCCTTGGCATCGAGCTTTTTGGAGTCGGGGGAGGAAAGTATATCGTCGTAAACGTTGCTGCTGGTGATGGCCTTCTCAAAGATTGCCGGGTTCGAGGTCATGCCGCGGAGGCCGTCCTCGGCGATCATTTTCTGCAGGCCGCCACCGGTGAGGAGGTCGCGGCGGATGTAGTCCATCCAGGGAGATTGACCGTAGGCCAGGAGGCCTTTGAGAGGATTGGCGGAAGATTGGCTTCCGGTATTCGGAACGGTTGCTGAGGTTGTCATAACACTTCTCCTTAAAGTTTCAAAACGGGCCGTAAATCCAATTCTACGCCCCTGCGTGGAAGCGGGCTTGGGATTTCACTTACAAAACTTGTCCTCGAGAGCTTTTACCTTGGCGAGGCGGCGAACGTGGCGCTCTTCGTTGGTGAAGGTTGCGCCCATGTAAGAGCGCACAAGCTCTTCGGCAACTTTTTCACCTGTGATGCGGGAGCCGAGAACAAGAACATTAATATTGTCGTGTTCGACGCCCTGATGGGCGGAGTAGGTATCGGTGCACATCCCGGCGCGGATGCCGCGGAGCTTGTTGGCGGCAACGGTGGCGCCGACGCCGCTGCCGCAGATGAGGACGCCGCGCTCGGCGCGGCCGTCAAGGACAGCCTTGCCCACGGCTTCAGCGAAATCGGGATAGTCGGAAGGATTTTCGTTGTAAGCGCCGACGTCCAGGACTTCGTGGCCGAGCGAAGCCAGCAAAACGCCCATGGCGTTTTTCAACTGAAAGCCGGCATGATCCGAACCGATAACAACTTTCATGGTTGAGTTACCTTCCCAACAGTTGCTTGGCCGCGGTGACGACGAAGTCCGGCCCAAAGCCAAACTTTGGCAGAAGATCTTTCAAGGGGGCGGAGGCTCCGAAAGAGCGCATGCCTATAATTTTGCCTTTGGGGCCGACGTACCGATCCCAACCAAGCGTGGCGGCCATTTCGATCGAGACCCGGGCGGTGACAGCGGCGGGGAGAACGCTTTCTTTGTAGGCGGCGTCCTGCTGATCGAAGATTTCCAGACAGGGCATGCTGACGACACGGGCCTTGATGCCTTCCGCCTTGAGTTTTTCATAGGCGGCGACGCAGTGCTGGAGTTCGGTGCCGGTACCCATAAGAATCACTTCAGGCTTGCCGCCATCCGCGTCGGCGAGGACATAAGCGCCCTTCGCTACCCCGGCTGCGGGAGCGTACTTGGTACGATCAATTGTGGGCATGGGCTGCCGGCTGAACACCAGCGTTGAAGGGCCGTGCATGTGTTGGATGGCGAGTTTGTAGGCTTCAGTGACTTCGTTGGCGTCGCCGGGACGCAACACCAGCATATTTGGCATCGCGCGAAGAGATGCGAGTTGTTCGATGGGCTGGTGCGTGGGACCGTCTTCCCCGACGCCGATGGAATCGTGTGTGAAGATGAACAGGACGGGAAGTTCCATCAGGGCGGCGAGGCGCATGCTCGCCCGCATGTAATCGCTGAAGTTGAAAAAGGTGGCGGAGAAGCCACGCAGGCCGGAGAGGGTGAGGCCATTGACGGCGGCGCCCATGCCGTGTTCGCGGACGCCGAAGTGGATGTTGCGGCCCTTGAATTCGTTGGTGAAGAAGTCGCCGGCGCCCTCGAATACGAGATTGGTCTTGTTGGATTTGGCGAGGTCGGCGGAACCTCCAACGAGCCAGGGAATATTCTGGGCCAGAGCGTTCAAAACTTTGCCGGAGCTTTCACGGGTGGCCATGCCCTTGGGATCGGCGGGGAAGTTAGGAAGGTGTTTGTCCCAACCGTCGGGGAGTTCGTGCCTCTGCATTTTGTTGAGGCGAGCGGCGAGCTCGGGGAACTTTTTCGAGTATTCGGCGAACAGGGCGTTCCACTTGGTGCGTTCTTCGTTGCCGCGGGCGCCTACGCCGTTCTGGAAATTCTGGTAAACGCCGTCGGGCACGAGGAATTTCGCGTCTTCGGGCCAACCATAATTCTGTTTTGCGAGTTTTACTTCGGCTTCGCCGAGCGGTTCGCCGTGAGCTTCGTAGGAATCCTGCTTGTGCGGCGAGCCGTATCCGATGTGGCTGTCCACCACAATGAGAGTGGGCTTGCCCGTGGTGTTGAGAAAAGTCTTGTAGCCGCGGGAGAGTTGCAGAAGGTCATTGGCGTCGGCGACACGGGTGACATTCCAGCCGTAGCCGACGAAGCGGGTCATCATGTCTTCGCTGAAAGACCAACTGGCCGGGCCATCGAGGGTGACGCGGTTGTTGTCGTAGATCCAGCAAAGATTGGAAAGGCCGAGGTGTCCGGCGAGAGAGGCGCCTTCGCCGCCGACGCCCTCCATCAGGTCGCCGTCGCCGCAGACGGCGTAGACGTTGAAATTGAAAAGTTCGAAACCCGGCTGATTGAAATTCGCCGCGAGCCACTTTGAAGCGATGGCCATGCCGACGCTGTTGGCGATGCCCTGGCCGAGCGGGCCCGTTGTGGTTTCCACGCCGGTGGTGATGTGGGATTCCGGGTGGCCGGGAGTGCGGCTGCCCAACTGGCGGAAACGCTTAATCTCGTCCATCGAAACTGAGAGTTCTTTCTGGACTTCACCTTTTTTATTTACAGCGCGAACGCCGGCGAGATGCAGCGTGGAATAGAGAAGCATGGAGGCATGTCCGGCGGAGAGGACGAAACGGTCACGATTGGGCCAGAGCGGATCGGCGGGATCATAGCGAAGAAAATTCTGCCAGAGCGAATAGACGACCGGAGCAAGACCCATGGGAGCGCCGGGATGGCCGGAGTTGGCCTGCTGCACGGCGTCAATCGAAAGTGTGCGGATGGTGTTGATGCAAAGCCGGTCTATCGTTTGCTGGGGTACCGCGGTTTGCTGGCTCACAAAAGACTCCTTCGCAGGGTAAACCAAGATGCCGACGGAAGAGGAACGTTTGCCGGGGACGCCGCTCGGCAGGAAGCGGGGGCATTGTACAGCAAAAACCGTCGATTTTGCGTACCTCTTAATACGGACTACCTGGGCGGGTGGCACCGTCCGGGAACTCTAACATATTCCGAAGACTGTGATGAAGGGGCAGGAGAAAGGTTACGTTTTGTAGAGAATTTCGCTCAGGGAGAGGAAACTTTGCGTAGGGAGACGAGATCGGTTTCGACGGGAACACCTTTGGCGATTTTCACGTGAAGCAGCGCCTCAAAGGGTTTGAGCTCACCCGTGTCGGATACCGAGAGACGCAGGAGGAGCTCCTGAACGGATTTTTCGCGGCAGGCGAATTCTACCGCGCCCTGAGTGCCAAAGGTGGTAGTGCCGGCAATGATCATGACCGAACGAGAGGGGTTAAGACCTGGGATGAAGGCAACCAGGGCGTAGTCTTCTGTAAGGAGGGCGTCGGAGGGTGAGGCGAGATAATATTTTTGTTCGCCTGCTTGTGGATGGACGTTAAATACGGCGAGGTCGCCTTTACGGGGCCCCTCGGACACACGCTGGAAGACAAATTCGCGGGTGCCGGGAATTTCAAGAAGATTGAGATTTTCGGAGGGGGAGCCGACGAAAATCAAGTCGGTATTCTTTGCGTCGTCAAGCGAGAAAAGGCTGCCGCGCTTTACGCGGAGATTGCGATGCAGCAAGCTGAATACTTGATCGAGGTTGTGGACCGCAATGACTTCGCCGACACCAGTGTAATGATCCCAGATGGCGTTTTTCCGATCGTGGGCGGAATTGTAATAGCGCATACCGGTTTCGGGGCGGCCGACGAATGCAGCGTTACTGAAGACGACCCACGGTTCTTCGGGGCCGGCGAGAAAGGGTCTCCAGAAAGTCTGGAAGGCGGGGGGAGCGGGCTTGGCATCGCCTGCAAAAGCGGTTGGGGTGGTTTTGCGAGTGAGGAAGAGGGCCAGCAACGATCCGGCCAGAAGAAGAGAAAGGACAACTACCGCGGCCAGCCAGGAGCGGGAAACCTGTTCATTGACCGGATGGGTGCGCTCCGCAGAGGCGTGGGCGTGGCGGTCGGATTTTGCTACGGCATCCTTCTTATGAAACGCGAGGGTGTAAGTGCCCTTGGGAAGCTCGATGCGAACATGATCCTCCGCGCCTTCGCCCGCATAGTATTCCGCGAGTTTGGAGCGAAGGCGGCCAGCCTGGACGCGAACCATGGAATCGACTGCGGGGTCGAAGTCCGGTGGTCGGCCGAACTCTTCTGTCGCAATCTGGTATTCCTTGACTGGGGTGCCGGGGTGCTCAATGGCGTGGTGCGCCAGATAACGCAGGAGCTTACACAAGGACTCCGAGCCGTGGAGGACGGCGCTGGCTGCAATCTTCTCCACCTGGCGTAGGTGTTGCTCCTTGTCTGACATGCTGCCCCTGTAACGACGGCGGAAGAATCCTTTGTAACAACGTAACAAACGGTGGAACTCGCTGCAAGGGAAGAGGTTTTGATTGTAACAGTATCAAACCTGGCGAGACTTCTTTAAATGGCAAGCATTTGAAAAATTGATGCCCAACAAGGGTGCAGTTTCCCGTATCGGGTGGTCAATCTCAGCAGTTAAGAATGTTCCAAATTCGGGATCCGGGGTCAGGAGTCCCATTCCAACGCAAGTCGAGAGGCGTTCAGGGATAGAACTGTCCTGTGGCAGGGTGTGTGGGTGTGAAGAAACTCCATTGGAGCGAAGAAAAGGGGCATGGAATGAAGACGAAACAGATGCGGAATTGGGTGATGGTTCTGCTGATTGTGCTCTTGGCGGCGACGGTCTGCCTGGCGCAGAGCGACACGGCGCGCTTGCAGGGCACAGTGACGGATTCGCAGGGTAACGCCGTTTTGGGCGCGACGGTGAACGTCACGAGCGTGGAGACGGGAAGGCTGTCGACCGCGACAACGAACGAACTGGGTTATTACACCGTCACGGCGTTGCCTCCTGGAAATTACCGGGTGGACATTGCGCAAAAGGGATTTAAGAAAGTGTCGCGGACACTGGAATTGCAAGTGGCACAGTTGGGCGTGGCGGATTTCCAACTCCAGGTTGGTGAAGTGACGGAGACGATCACGGTTGAAGCGGGGTCGCCGGTAATCAACGCGCAAGACTCGGCAATCGGAGAAGTAGTGGAAGGGCGGCAAATCGCGGAGATGCCACTAAACGGCCGCAACTTTACGCAGTTGGCGCTACTGGTGCCGGGCGTAACTCGAGGAAATGGCGCAGCAACGGGCTCGAACAACAACGCGGAGACATACCGGTTCGGGCAAGAAGGAGGCGCATCCCTGGCGGTGAACGGGTTGAGGCCGCAAGCCGACAACTTTATTTTGGACGGAATCGACAACAATGAAGCGCTGGTGAATACGATCGTGCTATTCCCCCCAGCAGAAGCGATTGATGAGTTTCGAGTGCAGACGAGTGTTGCTCCAGCCCAGTTTGGCCGTGCCGGAGGAGCGTTGGTAGTGACCACTGTGAAGTCCGGCACAAATGACTATCACGGCAGCGCTTTCTGGTTTAACCGCAACACCAACCTGAATGCACGCGGCTTCTTCCAAGGCCCCCCTACGCCGGAGTTCAACCGCAACATGTTCGGCGGGACGCTAGGCGGCCCAGTGATTAAGAACAAATTGTTCCTGTTCGGCGACTATCAAGGACTCCGACAGAAAATTCCCGGAAGCAATGGGCCCGAATACGCGACGGTTCCGACGGATCTGATGCGGCAGGGGAATTTTTCCGAACTGCTGCAACCGACGACAACGACGGGTCTTGGGCAGACATACACGATCTACGATCCCACCACAAACGGTTCCGTAGCAGCCACGTCGAGCAATCCAAATGGTGCTCTGCAGTTCATGGGCACCGGCGCGCAGCCGAATGTTATTCCAACCGGCCGGATCAACCAAGTGGGGCTCGCCTACCTCAACGCGTTTCCGGAGCCGAACTGTACGCAGGCCCAGGATGCGAACTGTTTCTCCGTGTTCCACAACTATAAGAACACGCGAAAGATCATCGAAATCTGGAACGATTTCGACATTCGCGGTGATTATCTGGTGAATAGCATGAATTCGCTGTTCGTCAGGTTCAGCCGCGGAAGATCGGACCAGACGGACACAACTCGTCTGACTACGCTTCCTTCCGGGTTTGGCTCGGGAACCAATTTCAATCATCCGTGGGGCACCTCGGTCGGCTTGACCACCACACTCAATCAGACGCTGATTAACGAAGCGCGTGTGGGCTTTGTGCGAACCACGTTTGGATATCTTCCGCCGTTTAATGGCGTGGACATCTGCACGCAGTTGGGAATCATCAACTGCAACACGCCTCTGCTAGGGGGCATTGCCCTGATCGGCGGGTACAACAGCCAGATCGAATATACGGGTGACTTTGGAACCTATAAGATTCCGCAGACCGGATACAACTATAACGACACGGTGACGTGGATCAAAGGGAAGCACACGGTGAAGGCTGGCGTGGACATTCTGCGCCGCCAATTGAACTTGTTCCGCCCACTGGCCGGCAAGGGGTATTTCCAGATTGCCGGAAACGGAAACGGAGGTTGCTGCAGCGGGGCGACGGGACATACTGATACCGGCTATGAAGTCTCAGATCTGCTCGCGGGTTTCGTCGACGGCTACTCTCACGGCACCCCCTTCGGTATGGTTGGAACTCGCAGCTGGGAAAACGGGTTCTTTGTGCAGGACGATTTCCGCGTGACGCCCAGGTTGACCCTAAATCTCGGAGTGCGCTGGGACATCCTCACTTGGCCCGTCGAAGTGCAGAATCGCCAGTCCAACTTCGATCTCGTGACCGGTGCGCTGATCGTTGCCGGCAGCAACGGCTCGTCCCGGCAATTTATTTCCAACGATTACCACAACTTTGGCCCGCGTCTCGGTTTTGCTTATCAGTTGACCGGTGACGGTAAGACGGTACTGCGCGGCGGCTACGGTATGTTTTACTTCATCGACCGGGGCGGCATCAGCAATCAGTTAGCGCAGAATCCTCCATTTGGCGGGGAAAACTCTGTAACCTATCAGCAGGGATATCGAATCACCCTTTCAGGGGCCCTGCCCTGCGGCCTGACTTGCACTTCGGCCCAGCTCATCTCTCCGAACGCGACTAGTCCTGTGCCCAGCGGGAGTTTTACGACGCTGGATCTCGCGGCGCCGACGGGCGTTGGTGTCATCGCCTTACTGCCCGGCAACCTGACTCCCCGAGTCTCCCAATGGAATCTGCAAGTGCAGAGGCAGATCGCTAACAATCAGTCGGTGAGTCTTGCCTATGTCGGCACACATGGTGACCGCCTAACCCGTAACTATGACGCGAACCAGCAGCTATTTGATGCCGCGCCGGGAACAAAGCTGTATCCGAACTTGGCGAGCATCACCGTCCAGGACAATAGCGGAAAGTCGGACTATCATGCCTTACAGGCGCAGTACGAACGGCGCTTTACACAGGGTCTGCAGATCACCGGCGCATTCACTTGGTCCAAGACGCTTGACGACTCCTGCGGGAATCTGGACGCCTGCAAGCCGCAGCTTTATACGGACTTTGGCATCGAACGGGGCCTTTCCAATCAGGACCAAGACTATGCGTTGTCCGCCAGCATGCTGTACGAATTGCCGTTCGGGAAAGGAAAGCGATTCGGTGGCGACGTGTCCCGCTGGGTTGACTACGCGATCGGCGGCTGGCAACTCAATGCAATCTATGCGCTTCAGGGCGGCACACCCTTCAGCATCACTGCCAGCGGCAATCCGAGTTCCACACGCGCAGACCTCGTTGGCAAGATTTCGGTTCACCCAGGGAATCTCAACAACTATGTCGACTCCGCGGCATTTGCCGTGCCCGCAACGACAGGCGCCGGCGTTTACATTGCGCCCGGTACTTCGGGGCGCGACATCATCCGAGGGCCCGGACTTTCGAACATTGACTTAGCGGTGTTTAAGAACTTCCCCATCACGGAACGCGTGAAGGGCCAGTTCCGCGTCCAAGCGTATAACCTCACAAACACACCGCACTTCGCCAATCCGAATGACACAAATTTGAATGACGGACATATCGGCGAAATCACCAGCGTGCAAACCAACAGCTGGCGGCAGGTCGAACTGGCTTTGCGGTTCACTTTCTAACCCCGAGCACCCCGGGAGGGAGGCGGAGAGTTGTTCCGCCTCTTCTCTTTTTCCAAGTTAAACTTTTTATGAGAGGGTATGTCCTTGCTGCCTAATAAACGGTTGCTCGCTATTGTTGTGTTTACTTTGTCTCTTACTGCGGGAAGTTCGGCGCAGAATGCACCCGGGGCTCCGGGGGCAATGCCTACCTGGACGGCCGGCAGCAAAGAGGCAGTCGGGACGGCGACATCTACTCAGTCCCATGTGTGGTTCACGTTGGAAAGCGGAATTCTGACCGAAGTGTACTACCCGCGGTTGGACACGGCGAATCTGCGGACGCTGGAATTTGCGGTAAGCGATGGAAAGACAACGTGGGCGGAATCCAGGGATTTGAAGCATGCGCTGGAGAGAGTGAATAGCGATGCGCTGCTTTACCGGCAGACGAGCAGCGATCCCAACGGGAAATTCAAGATTGCGAAAACATACGTTACCGATCCTCAGCGGGATGCGATGCTGATTGAGGTCGTGTTCACGGCGCCTGCGGGCTACGAGTTGTACGTTCTGACGGATCCTTCGTTGAAGAACAGCGGGTATGGCGACACGGGATTCACGCAGGATGGGGCGCTGGTGACTCAGAAAGAAGATGTGGCGTGTGCATTGATGAGCACGCGGGGATTCTCGGAAGCGAGCAACGGATTTGCGGGGAAGAGCGACGGCTACACGGATTTGCTTTTGCATCACAAATTGACGTGGAAATACGAGCGAGCGGAGAAGGGCAACGTTTTTCAAGCCGCGAAGCTGGGAGGCGCTGGTAGCTACACAATAGCGCTGGGATTTGGAGCGGATGCGGCGGCGGCGATTGGTGTGGCCAAGAAATCGCTGGGACGGAAGTTTGGGGAGGTCGCCAACGAGTACGCCGCGGGTTGGAAGGAGTATGCGAAAGGGCTACGTAAGGTCGACGCACGGTACGAGAGCGAGTTTCAGCTTGCAGCGATGGTGTTGAAGGCGCATGAGGACAAGACTTATCGCGGGGCGATGATCGCCTCGATGACGGTTCCATGGGGATTTGCGGCAAAGTCGGATACCGCGGGGGTTGGCGGGTATCACCTGGTGTGGGCGCGGGACCTTTATGAAGTGGCGACCGGGTTGGTGGCGGCGGGCGATCAGGCGGCGGCGGATCGTGCCCTAAGCTATTTATATACGGTGCAGCAGAAGCCGGACGGGGGATTCCCGCAGAACAGCTGGCTGGATGGGCGGGCTTACTGGACGGCGCTACAGATGGACGAAGTTTCGTATCCGATGATTCTGGCGTGGCAATTGGGAAGAACCGACGCAGAGACTTGGACGAAGCACGTGCGGCCGGAAGCGGAGTTTGTAGTCTCGCACGGACCGGTGACGCAGCAGGAACGTTGGGAAGAGGTGGCAGGCTATTCGCCTTCGACGATTGCGGCGGAGATTGCGGGGTTGGTTTGCGCTTCGGACATTGCGCGGAAGAATGGAGCAACCGAGGATGCCGAGCGTTATATGAAAACCGCGGACGACTGGGCGGCGCACATCGAAACGTGGATGGTGACGACGACGGGGCATCTTGGGAAAAGCGCGGGAGAACCGGGCTACTACATAAGGATAGATAACAACACCGACCCGAATGATGGCTTTAAGCTGGACACGCGGAATGGCGGCGGGGTGTGGGACGAGCGTGACGTGGTGGACGCGGGGTTCCTGGAGTTTGTGCGGCTGGGGATCCGGCCGGCGAACGATCCGATTATTCAGCATTCCGTGGAGATTGTGGATGGCGCGATTCGCGTGGAGACACCAAACGGGCCGTCGTTCTACCGCTACAGCCACGATGGGTATGGAGAGGCGTATTTTGGCGGGCCGTGGCAGGGGGAAGGCATCGGACGCCTCTGGCCGATTTTTACCGGGGAACGCGGCGAGTATGAAATTGCCGCGGGGCACGACGCGACGCCTTACTTAGATGCGATGCTGCACTTCGCGAATTCGGGTGGAATGATTCCGGAACAGGTGTGGGATCAGGCGGAGCCGACGCGGTCCGGGTTTGTTTTTGGGCGTGGAACTGGCAGCGCGACGCCGCTGGCCTGGAGCATGGCGCAATTCCTGCGGCTGGTGGTTTGCGCGGAAGAAAAAAGAATCGTCGAGACGCCAGCCGTGGTTGCGGCTCACTTCCTGAAAAATCAAAGGTAGCCGGCCAACGGCTGATTCAGAAAGCAGCTTGGCCACCGCACGTATGTTGCAGGAAGCGGGCGCGTTGGTTAAATTTGTAAAGCCAGCGCCCGGGTGGCGGAATGGCAGACGCTGAGGACTTAAAATCCTCCGGGGATTTTTCCTCATGTGGGTTCGACTCCCACCCCGGGCACCATTTTTTCCTACAATGTATTCGAACTGTACGCGGCTGGATTCGCCGGCTTGGTGGCTGCCGTGATTTTTCCCGGTCATTCCGTAAGGCTTAATCGCCAGAGCAATCAAGGCGTGGTAGGAGAATTCCCGACCGGCGGTTGTTTCGCCGAGGAAACGAGAGCGGCGAAGTGCGCGTCGGATTGGAAAGGCTTCCACAAAGCGTCCGATTGGAGATCGCGGGAAACATCCTGGCCAAATTGATGGCTAAGTGCTGTTTGCAGCAAGGCCAAAGCGTCTTCCCGATGTCCCTGGGCCGCGGCGATCAGTGCAAGATTGTATTCCGATGAAGCGCAGTTCGCATGGGTGTCTCCCAGAGCCTTGCGCTGCGCAACCAGCGCGGAACTCGTCAGCTTTTCCGCTTGCGCATAGTGTCCTTCCAAACGATTAATGACGCCCAAGTGTACGGCGGAAAGTAGCGTGTCGGGATGATCCGGCCCGAGTACCCGCTGACGGATTTCCCATGCCTCGCGCGAGAGTTGCTCCGCCTGAAGATAACGATGAAGCGCGGCAAGATCGGCCGCAAGGTTGTCCATCGTAAGGAGGGTTTGCGGGCGTTCAGCACCGGAAAGACGTTTCTGCCTGGCGAGGACATCGCGGTGGATCTCTTCTGCTTGCTGGTAGCGGCCCTGCTCATATAAAAGTGTCCCCAAATCGCCGCTATTTTGCAGCGTGTCGGGATGCTCCGGCCCGAGGATACGGCGGCGAACTTCAAGGGTTTCCCGGGTGATTTGTTCGGCCTCGGCGAAGCGTCCTTCTCGATCGTAAACATCGGCTAGATTGCTGCGAACTTTGATGGTAAAAGGGTGGTCTGGTCCGACAGTCCGATTCAAGATAGCAAGTGCTTCGAGATTGACCTGTTCGGATTCACGATAACGTCCGGTCATGGCGATGGTGGCCGCGAGATTGCTCATTTCCATGGGAGTGAGCGGATCGTCGGGGGCTATCCGGCGACGAACAGCAATTGCTTGTCTGTCGATCTGCTCGGACTCGGCGTACTTGCCCTCATCACAAAGATCGTTCGCCAGATTGACTTGGGAACTCAGGGTGTCCCGATCTTCGGGGCCAAAAAGTTCCATGCGGATCGGCAAGATTTGCCGTTCGATCTTTTCCGCTTCTTCCGGCTTTCCCTGCTCCTCAAGCAGCCAGGCCAATTTGTCCATAGAATCGAGGGTTTCCCTGTTCCTAAGGCCAAAAACCCTTCGGCGAATGGCGATGGATTGCTCCAGTAATGATTTGGCGTCGTCGTGGAGACCGAGATTGATATAGACCTCGCCCATGACATTCATCATTTGAGCCTGCAGCTGAGGATCTTTGGCCAGGCCGGTTTCGATTTCTTTCGAAGACTTATCCAGAATTTCGCGCGCGGTGATGGAATTGCCGCGGGATTCGCTGGGGTCGGAGACCTTGAACATATTGGTCATGAAATCCGTGACCCGATTGGCGCGATCGCGTTCCCGAGTAATGCGACGCAATTGAATGGCCTGGATACCCGTGAAAGCGAGCAACAAGACCAACGCACCGGACACAAAGGAAACAGCGACCCGGTTGCGCCGGAGATATTTCTGCAAGCGGTAGCCGGGACTAGCCGGGCGGGCCATCACCGGGCGATTTTCCAGATACCGTTCGACGTCCGCCGTTAGCTCGGAAGGAGTCCCATAGCGGCGGGCGCGATCGCGCTCGAGGGCCTTCATGGTGATCCAATCGAGGTCGCCACGGAGCAGAGTGGTCAGTTGTTTCGGGCTGGTTGCCCGCATTTGCGCGTGCGAAGAGGAGGCCCTGCTGTCTTTGGACGCCTTCACACTCGGAATAAGCGGATCCTCTTCGCGGAGGCGACGCAGTATCTTGTCGTACGACTGTTTCTTGATTGCCTGGGGATCGAAGGGCAACGCTCCGGTTAAAAGCTCGTAGAGAACCACGCCGAGGGAATAAACGTCGGTGCGCGTGTCGATGTCTCGAATGGTCGGATCGGCTTGTTCGGGGCTTGTGTAACCTGGGGTACCGAGGATGACTCCGACTTGCGTAAAAAGTATGCCGCCCGCTTCAGCGGGGACTATCGTTTTCGCCAGGCCAAAGTCAATGATCCGAGGCGATGGCTTGCCGCCGACTTCCACCACCAGAACGTTAGCGGGCTTGATGTCGCGGTGAATGATGGCTTTCTGGTGGGCATGCTGAATTCCGTCGCAAACCTCAATGAAGAGGCGTAAGCGTTCCCTGATGGACAGCCTTTTCTGGTCACAATATTTTGTGATCGGCAGACCTTCAACATACTCCATCACGAAATAGGGTTGCCCCTGCGCAGTCGTTCCCGCATCGAAGACCTTGGCGATCGCCGGGTGATCCATGATGGCCAAGGATTGCCGCTCCGCCTGAAAACGTTGCAGCAACGCTGCGCTGAAAATCCCGCCGCGGATGAGCTTGAGCGCTACCTGGCGGCGCACGGGATCGGTCTGTTCGGCCAGCCAGACCTGGCCCATTCCTCCTTCGCCAAGTTTCTTCACCAGGCGATAGGGACCGATTACCAGCCCTTCCAGCGAAAAATCGACCGACTGGTCGGGCCACGGGCAGTTGGAAAGATCCGCGAGATTGGCGTGCGCGGAAAGCAAAGACGCAACTTCCGCGCGCAACGCCGGATCCTGGGCGCAAGCCTCATCGAGAAATGCGGCTCGCCGGCCGGGCTCGCATTCGAGCGCCGCGCCAAAAACTTCCTTAATTTTTTCCCAGTTTTCCGGACGTTCCACGATTCCCTCGCGTCATCTCACGGGTTAACCATGCTTTTGCAACGTTCCAATCGCGTTTCACCGTCGCCGGGGAAATCCGCAGAACCTCAGCGGTTTCTTCCGTCGTCAGGCCGCCGAAAAAACGGAGTTCAACGATTTGCCCCTGTTGCTCATCGATGCGCGCCAGGGTGCTCAATGCATCGTCGAGAGCAATGACGTCTACCATGCGGACCCTTGTTACAGCCATGGCTTCGTCGAATTCGACCTTGAGCCCCGCATTGCGCTTGGCAGCACCATGCCCGCGCGCATAGTCCACCAGAATCTGCCTCATCAGGCAGGCAGCAACGCCAACGAAATGAGCCCGATTTTCCGCCTCAACCGGCCCCTGCTGGACCAACCGGAGGTAGGCCTCATGCACCAATGCGGTGCTGCGAAGCGTGTGGTCGGGACGCTCACGGCCCAGAAAGCGGTGGGCAATCTCCCGAAGCTCCCGATAAACGATGGGAATAAGACGATCGAGGGCTTCCCGATCCCCTTTGCGCCATTTGATCAAAAGTTCCGAAACGGGTTCACTTTGCACGAAACCGACCTGGACGGACCCAATTCTGCGGATTGGTTAGAGAAAATACCCTCCCCAACCGGGTAAGTCAATGGGTGGACCGCTCGAGACTCTCTTTCAACATTAAAATGAGCCGTTTTGCGCCCGGAATCCGCTACTACCAGTAAGGGCGAACCTACCCCGAAGCTGTCCCCAGATAGTGGAGAACGAACGATCATGAAGAGACTCATTGCTTTTTGCCGTAATTCTGCGCGGCTGGCTGCGCTGTTGTTGCTGATAGCGTCTGCGTGTTTCCCCCAGAAAGACCCTGGTGTGCGCAAAGGAGCCTCCGGAGGCGGGACGCCATTGCCGGGGCTGACGGCGATTGAACGGTCCATGTTCGACGAAGGATTGAATCGGGCGCTGCAGCTAGAAGCCGTGTGCGACGGGTGCAGCGACTTGACCTTGGGGTCTTTCACCGACCCCGCGAAGGGCAATCTGGTTACGCAGACGAATTCGTCGGGACTCGGGGTGCGGTTCAACGGCGACCAGTGCACTGCCTGCCACAATCAGCCGGCGCTGGGCGGTTCGGGAGGGTTCATGGTGCCGAATCCGCAGGCGCCGTCGAGCCAGCAGCGGCCTCCGGAAAATCCCATGTTCGATCTGATGCCTCATCGCAAAGGCGCGACGAACAAAATACCGTCGTTTATTCAGCAGTACGGCCCGATCCGGGAAGTCCGGTTTGCGAAGAAACCCGACGGTACGCCCGATGGCGGCGTGCATCAGTTGTTCACTGTCGTGGGGCGGAGCGATATTTTCCCGCAGGGGCAGGCCAACACCTGTACCGCGAACGATTTGCCGCCGATTGATTTTGAGACCGAATACCGCAAGAACAACGGGCGCTTTCGAATTCCGTTGCAGTTGTATGGGCTCGGCATTCTCGACGGGATTCAGGATCTCGAAATCCTGGCGCGCCACGATGCCTCAGCGACGCTTCGCGAGGAACTTGGAATCCAGGGAATTCCGAACCGTAGCGGCAACGATGGCACAATCACCCGATTTGGCTGGAAGGCGCAGAATAAGTCCATCATGATCTTCGCCGGCGAGGCCTATAACGTCGAAATGGGTGTTACAAACGATCTCTTCCCCCAGGCAACCGACGAATCTCCGAATTGCACCGCGAACAAGAGCGAGCCGAATGACATTTTCCGCAACGATCCTTCGGATGTGCGGAACCAGGGTTTTAACAATCCACTTCATATTCTGCCGGACTGGCAGATGTTTGCCATCTTCATGCGATTCCTGGACGCACCACAGCCCGTGCCGCTCAGCGCAAGCGCGCTGCGCGGCCAGCAATTGTTCGGTACGGACCCGCACAATCCGGGGATTGGCTGCGTGGGTTGCCATACCGCGACTATGATTACCCCAGCGCAAAGCGAAACCGAAGCCCTGCAGAATCTCACGGTGCATCCTTACTCCGACCTGTTGATTCACCACATGGGTAAGGAACTTGCGGACGACATCACACAAGGAAAGGCAACCGGAGATATGTTCCGCACAACACCGCTCTGGGGTGTGGGGCAGCGAATGTTTTTCCTGCATGATGGCCGCACAAACGATCTGATGCAAGCGATCCGCGCCCACCAATCTTCTGGCAGCGATTGCGAAGAAGATTCACGCCGGGCTGGCGGGTGCTACGGTCCGTCGGAAGCAAACACGGTCATCCAAAGATTTAATTCGCTGTCAGCACAGGAAAAGCAGACGATACTGGATTTTCTGCGATCGCTCTAGTGCACCGAGAAACAATCACCCCAGAGAGCTCCGTTGAAAGCCAGCGCATTTAAGGGTGAAAGAATCATAGAAGAATCGGGCGCCGGCTTCAGCTAGACGCGCCAGTGTTGGGGTACGTCAACGTAGGAGGCGTCCAGCGCGGAGACGGAGGGGCAACCGAGGAGGCGGAGGGTGCGTTCGACGTCGGCGCGGAGGATTTCGAGGGCGCGCATGATTCCCGGATAGCCGGCGGCGGCCATGCCGTAAGCGTAGGCGCGGCCGATGAGGACGGCGCGGGCGCCAAGGCAGATGGCTTTGACGATGTCGCTGCCGCGGCGGATGCCGCCATCCATCAGGACCTCGGTTCGGCCGTTTACTGCGGCGACGATTTCGGGAAGTGCGCGAATGGTGGGATAGACGGAATCGAGTTGGCGGCCGCCGTGATTGGAGACAATGACGGCGGCGGCCCCTTCGTCCACGGCGCGCCGTGCATCATCTCCGGTGAGGATGCCTTTTACGATGATCGGACCGCTCCAGACATTTCGAATCCACTTTAAATCGTCCCAGCACACCGCTGCCTCGGCAAGGGCTGAAGAAACGTCAATCAGTTGCATGGGTCCCTGGCCCGGGACGACGATGTTCTCGAGTTTCGGCATTCCCCCATCGGCAAGAAACGCGGCCAGCCAGCGCGGATGAGCCAGAATGTTTGGTAGGAACGGAAGCTTCGCGAAAAGTGAGCTGCCCAGCATTTGCTTCATACCGTTGCGCGGGTCGCGTTCGCGCATTCCGGCCACGGGCGTATCAATCGTGAAGACCAGCGCGGAGTAGCCAGCGCGGCGCGCGCGGTCGATACCCGCCTCCGCGGCAGTTCGGCCACCAAGCAGGTAGAGCTGGTACCACACTGAGCCTTTTGTAGCGGCCCTCACGTTTTCCAGTTTGTGGCCGGAAATGGTGGAGAGCGCGTAAACGGTACCAGCATCGCCGGCGGCGCGGGCGGCGGCGAGCTCGCCTTCCGGATGCATCATGCGGCTATAGCCGACCGGCGCCAGAATTGCCGGGAAAGCCAGGTTGTGGCCCACCACGGTTGCACGGAGGTCGCATTTGTCGAAGGCGACCGCATTGCGCGGGCGGAAGAGGACCTCGCTAAACGCGCGTGGATTTTCCCGCAATGTGGATTCGTCTTCGGCGCCGCCATCAAGATAATCGAAGACGGAACGCGGCAGGCGGCGCCGGGCCAGGAGCCGAAGGTCTTCAATATTGACGACGCTTGGTGGGCCCAGGGCGAAAGTCACGGAAGCCATGGGGGCTACTGTATGAAGAAAGTGGTCGCGGAAGCAATACGGAATTCGGAGGAAAGCAAGGGTGGCAGGTGTGACTAGAGTCACAGCGGTTTGTGACGGACCTGGTTAGTCTGATTTCAGAGAAGAGAACTATGACGACCCAGGCATTGTGCGCGGCACCAGCGGAAGCCGAAACTCCAGCGATTTCAGAAATTTCCAGCACGGGTGTGCGTTCCAAAACAAAGAAGAAGCTGACTCGGCGTGTCCAGAAGGACCGGTCGGCGATTTATCGGCGGAGCTTTCAGGGCGCGTTTCTGCTGCTGAATCTTTGGATTGGGGCGCAATTTTATTCGTGGGTGCGGCATTTTGAGATGGGCCTGGGCGCCTCCGAGGTAGCGCGCCCGGCGGGAGTAGAAGGTTGGCTGCCAATCGCCGGGCTGATGAACTTGAAGTACTGGCTGCTGAGCGGGCAGATTCCGCTGGTTCATCCGGCGGCGATGTTTCTGCTGCTGACGTTTCTTTCCATGTCGTTCGTGTTCCGGAAAGCGTTCTGCAGTTGGCTCTGCCCGATTGGAACGATTTCCGAGTATTTGTGGCGGGCAGGAAAGAATGTGTTTGGTCGGAACTTAAATCTGCCGCGCTGGATCGATCTGCCGCTGCGCGGGTTGAAATATTTCCTGCTGGGATTCTTCGTATGGGCGATTTCAACGATGTCGGCAGTGGGTATTCGGGATTTTATGTCGAGTCCCTATGGTTTGATCGCCGACGTGAAAATGCTGAACTTCTTCCGGCACATCGGAGAGACAGGGCTGGTGGTTTTGGGTGTGATTGTGGCGGCGTCGGTTTTTGTTCCGAACTTCTGGTGCAGGTTTCTGTGCCCTTACGGGGCGCTGCTGGGACTAACGTCCTGGCTCAGCCCGATGAAGATTCGGAGGAATCCGGAGCCGTGTATTGATTGCGGGAAGTGCGCGAAGGCCTGCCCGTCGGCGTTGCCAGTGGACAAACTGGTGAAAATTCAATCGGTGGAGTGCACAGGGTGCCTGGAATGCGTTGTGGTGTGCCCAGCCGAAAACGCGCTGGGAATGGGCCTGCCGGCGCTGCTGACCCCGAAGAAAATGCGCGTGGGGTTGCCTGGGTGGGCCCTGGCGGCCGGCATTGCGCTGATGTTCCTGGGAGTGGCGGGATTTGCGAAGGCGACGGGGCACTGGAATTCACGTGTCCCGGATGCGGTTTACCAGCGACTGGTGCCGAACGCGGACCAGGCGGCCCATCCGATGCCGTGAAACAGGAATCTGGGGGATAGTGACGGTATGAGTTCACAAAATTCCAGTGCACCAGGACGATTGGCCGCCGCAGAAGCTTTTCCAGCGGCAGGGCTATTGAGCTATCAGGATGGGGCCGTGGTGAGCCGCACTCTGTTGAAGCATACGGCGGGGTCAGTAACGATGTTTGCATTTGATGAGGGGCAGGGACTGAGCGAACATACGTCGCCGTTTGACGCGTTCGTATATTTGCTGGAGGGCGGAGCGGAGATTACGGTTTCTGGGAAGCCGATAGTCGCGAAGACGGGGGATTTGGTTTTGCTGCCAGCCAATGAGCCGCATGGGCTGAAGGCGACGACACGTTTCAAGATGATGTTGACGATGCTACGTTCGTAGAACGAAGAACAAGTTCAGAGGAGAGAGCACAAGAGGAACAAAGGGGAGATCGCACCGAAGAGTAGTCGTGCTGCCCCTGCGAGTTCCTGTAGTTCAACTTAGTGGCGCGATCTCAAGAGCTGTGTCAGAGCCACTGAACTCCAAAAAGGAGAGGCGGCGCCGATCTACTGGGGAGGAGACGGCGCCACCTTGGGAGACGGATACGGATCCCGGTCGGGAGATTCCGCTCCGTGGTTACAAAACCTGCATACTAGCCGCGAACGGTCAGGACCGGGCACGTGGCCTTGGTCACGACGTTGTAGGCAATGGTCAGCGGAGCGTGCCCGGCGAGGCTCTTGCGCGCCTTGGCGCCCATGACGATCAAGTCGGCCTTGGACTCACGGGCCGCAATCAAGATTTCCTCGACTGCCGCTCCGAAGGTGGCCCGAAATTCCGGCCTGCACCAGTTTTCGCTGCCCGGCGGCATCAATTGCTTCATGCGGATGACATTGACTTCGCGTTGGCGGGCGACGCTCTCTTCGGTGTAGGCAGCGGCACTCTCGATGACGTGAAGAAGGGTGAGGGTGGCGTTGTGTTCCTGGGCGAGCGAGAAGGCATAGGCGGCGGCCTTTTCAGCGCCGGGACCAAAGTCCGTGGCGAAGAGAATGTGGTTGAGCTCCACTTCCTTCGCGTCGGGGTTCTTGACGGCTGGGCCCACGGTC
The DNA here is from genome assembly GCA_035935335.1 of Candidatus Acidiferrum sp. Lineage (GTDB taxonomy): Bacteria > Acidobacteriota > Terriglobia > Acidiferrales > UBA7541 > Acidiferrum. The sequence continues at coordinate 40,107 of DASYXF010000119.1, read as the reverse complement.
AGGACGGCGCAATCGGCTTTGCGGAAGATTTCTTCGGCCACTGAACCGATAAGAAGCTTCTGGACCTTGCCGCGACCATGGGTTCCGACGACAACCAAGTCGATCTCGTTCCGGACGATCAAGGATTCGAGGCTCGGCCACACGTTGCCCTCTTCCATCAATACTTCGTGGGGAACTCCACGGAGTTTTCCGGAAATCAGGATGTCCGTGATTCCTTCTTCCGCTGCCTGGCGAACTTTCTCATAGGTGGCTTGCGCCAGCTGCGGTTCGGCGAACTGGAAAGGATCCGGGGTGATGACATGAGCGAGATAGATGCGGGCGTCGTAACGGCGCGCCAGAGCGATGGCGTAATCAAGTGCACGGTCGGAGATTTCGGAAAAATCCGTTGTGACCATGATTTTGCTGATGGAAACGTGCTTTGTGAGGTCTGTTTTGGCCTGTTCCTTTGATACCATTGCTTGCGGCATAGCTCCCTCCTTGAACAACAAATCTTTGCGAACTCAACAGCGATCTCGTCAATTCGTCGATATTTATCTACGGATAAAGGGAGCAAGAAAGGTTCCACGCCGGAGATTTTCTTCGATTCTGAGAACACGAGGTTTACGGTCTGGCGGGGGAAAATGTTAGCGGAAAATGAGCCAAGTGCCCCAGGAATCTGCGTCGAAAGACCAGAAACTGCGCGGAAAGAACAACTTCGGAGAAGGGAAAGAATCTCCGGCGGAGGCAAAAATTACGGGCTAAAAACGAGGGCAGCGGCCAGCCGACTTTTGAGCCCTTCTTAGGGTGTTCGCAGGCTCTTTGCGCTGCGTCTTTTTTTCGGTGCTGGCCACTGCCAAACTTTTGCAACTGGGAAATTTTTTTGTGGGCGCCCCTTTCTCGGCGTATCCTTTCGAGCCTTCACCGCGAGCCCGAACGCCGAAAAAGGAACGCCCACTGCGCAGCCCTTCGACAATCGCTCCATTGCCTAATTGCTGAGCGACAAGGGAAAGTGCATCTGGCGTTCCTTTTCGGGGCAATTCTCTTACAAATCTAAGTCTTTAATAATGAATGTTTTATCGAATGACAGGGGCATGACGAGCGGAGGGGCTTCGGGAATCTTGCGGAATTTCACACTGGCGCGTGTTTTCTCACCCAGGGGTAGGGTGACGAGTGTCACGGGTTGGTCGGCGCAGCGGGTTCTTCTTCCTCGGAATGACCGAGACCAAATTTTTTCATTTTGTAGCGCAACGCATCGCGGCTGATGTTGAGAAGTTTGGCGGCTCTGATCTGATTGCCGTGAGACTGCTGGAGCGCTAGTTCGACCAGCGCGTGCTCGACGTCTTCGAGCGAAGTGCCGCCCTCGGGAATCGAGAGTGGCGGCAGGCGGCGCTTTCCCGGCGCGGCCTGGGATTCAACGGAAGCGGAAGCTGACTTGTCGGTCAGGACTGGGCCGCTGCGGCCGCTGGCGACGGAAAACGGCAGATCGTCCGGCTTCAGAAGATTTCCTTCTTCGAGAATCATGGCGCGCTCAAGAGCGTTTTTCAGTTCGCGGACATTCCCCGGCCAATCGTAATTCAGCAGCAGGCGCCGGGTGTCTTCAGAAACGCCCTGGACGGATTTGCGGAATTTCCGGTTGTAATGGGCAAGGAAAAAATCGACCAGGGGGAGAATGTCTTCCTTGCGCTCGCGGAGCGTGGGGAGAAAGACCGAGATGATAGCGAGGCGGTAGTACAAATCCTGGCGGAAACGGCCCTCGCGGACCTCGCGCTCGAGGTCGCGATTGGAAGCGGCGATGACGCGCACCTCCACTTGGATATCGCGGACGCCGCCGACGCGGCGAATCACCTGGTCTTCCAGGACGCGGAGCAGTTTGGCCTGCAGGAGGGGAGAGAGTTCACCGATTTCGTCGAGGAACAGCGTGCCGCCGTCCGCCACTTCGAAAAGGCCTTTCTTCATGGCTTTGGCGTCAGTAAAGGCGCCTTTCTCGTGGCCGAAAAGTTCCGCTTCCATCAGAGTTTCGGGAATCGCGGAACAGTTGATGGCGACGAACGGGCGCTCGGCGCGGTTGCTGCGGTAATGAATGGCCTTGGCGACGAGATCCTTGCCGGTGCCGCTTTCGCCCTGGACGAGGATGGTGGTGGCTTCGCTGGCGGCAACCTTGTAAACGAACTTCATCAACTCGGTGATTTTGCGGGAGACCCCGACCACGTCGTGATAGCCCGCACGGCGGCGGACTTCATCGCGCAAGGTTTCGACTTCGGTGCGAAGTTCTCCGGCGTCCAAAGCGTTCTGCAGGGTGACGCTGAGCTCGTCGAAGTTGATGGGCTTGCTGACGAAGTCGTAGGCGCCGAGGCGCAGCGCGGCTTTCACGTCGTCCAATTGGGGATCGGCGGTCATCATGATGACGCTGCGGGTTTCGCCAGCCTGCTTGAGTTTATCGAGCACTTCGATGCCGCTGAGATCGGGCAGGTGGACGTCGAGCAGGATGGCGTCAACGGGATCGCTCTGCAGCATGCGCAAGGCTTCTTCGCCGGAGGAGGCTTCGAGGGAGAAATAACCGAACTCGGTGCACTTTTGCGTGAGCGTCCAGCGGACGAGCTTGTCGTCGTCCACTATTAGAATTCTCTTTTGCGCCATGGGTTTACTTTATCATCCTGCCTGAAGACCTGCACTCTTCGGGAGACTCAATTTTGGTCGTTCGATGGGCAGATGAATACGAAACTGGGTGCCCCGACCAAGCGTACTGCTGGCTTCGATTTTGCCGGCATGCGAATGGACGATACCGCTGGCGAGAGAGAGGCCGAGGCCGGTGCCTTCCTTGCGTGTGGTGAAGAAAGGCCGAAAGATTTTTGGAAGGGCGTCGGGAGAGATGCCTTTGCCGTTGTCTTTGACGCTGATGAGGGCTTGATCGTCTTCACGCGCGATTGCGACGTCAACCGCGCCTTCGCCGGGAATGGCCTGGATGCCATTGAGCACAAGATTCAGGACCACCTGCTGGATGAGCGCGGGATCGTGGGCCACGGGAGGAAGAGCAGGATTCTGCGAAAAATTGATTTTTACGGGCCGGGTGCGAACCTGTTGCCGGGCGAGCATTACGGCCTGTTCGACCGTGACGTTGAGGTCTGCGGGATGAAACGTGGGGGGCCGCGGGCGGGCATAGGAGAGAAGATCGTTGAGGATGTTCTGGATGTGGAGAATTTCGTTCTGGACTTCCGCGAGAACGGCGCGGCTGATGCTGTCGGCCGGAAGTTCCTTGCCCATAACGTCGACGACGCCGGCGATGCCCGCGAGTGGATTACGAATTTCGTGAGCGAGGCCGGCGGCGAGTTCGCCCAGTGTGGCCAGATGCTCGGCGCGGCCCATTTCGCGGCGGTGGAGTTCCTCGATTTCGAGGCGGTTCCTCTCGAGTTGCTCGACCATTTCGTTGAACTGCAGGCCGAGTTGGCCGATGTCGTCACGGCGCTTGGCAAATCCAACCCGGGCGGACAAATCGCCGCGGCGGACGCGGGCGATGGTGTCCATCAGATCTTCGAGAGGGCGCTCGACGAGGACGAGCAGAACGGAGAGAAGAACGAAGCACAGGAGAATAGCGAAACAGACGCCGGCGATAAGGATAAGTTGCGGTTCATGAATTCCCAGGGTTTCCAGCACGGAAGCAATCGCCGCGACGCTGAGGAGCAGCACCGCGATAATCGGGATAAAGACTTTCCATTGCCAACGGATTCCGGTGGCCCATCGCACTACGGGGGGCAGGTTCATGAGAGTATCACATCAAAGACGCGGCTCGTTCGCAAGGGAGGATGTCACACTGGCCGAAAGGCGCGTTCCTCAGTAGGCGGCCGCTTCAAAGCGCGAAACTCGCCGGGAAGGTGGTCAAGGGGTTTGGTTTTCTTCTACAATCGGGTGCGCATGGACGGGAAGTCGCGTTGCCTGGATGCGTGATTCAACTGATTGCGGAGGATGCCGTGACTGCTGCTGATTCCTTTGATTTGGTGGTCTTGGGTTGCGGGCCGGCGGGCGAAAAGGCTGGGGCGCAAGCGGCATATTTTGGGAAGCGCGTTGCCGTGGTGGAACGCGCTACGGCGGTCGGCGGGAGCTGCATTAATACCGGCACGGTGCCGAGCAAAACATTGCGCGAATCGGCGCTTTATTTTTCGGGACTGAAGCAGCGCGGATTATACGGAATCGATTATTCGTTGAAGGAAAATCTGACCGTGCAGGATTTCATGCACCACGAGCGCGAAGTGGTGGAGATGGAGCGCGCGAGGATTCTGAAGAATCTGGAACTGCACCGGATCGAGCTGGTGCGAGGGCAGGCGGCGTTTGAGGATGCGCATACCGTAGTGGTCAGCAGTTCAAAAGGAATGCGGCACTTGCGCGGCGAGGTGATCCTGATTTCAACGGGATCGAAGCCCCACCGGCCGGCGGAAATCGCGTTCGACGATGTTCACACCTTTGACTCTGATACGTTTTTGCAGATGGACAGAATCCCGAAGAGCCTGGCGGTGATTGGCGGCGGCGTAATTGGCTGCGAGTATGCCTCGATATTCATGGCGCTGGGCGTGGATGTGACTTTGGTGGATGGCCGCGACAAGTTGTTGCCGTTCCTGGACACCGAGATTTCGGAACGGTTGCGGGACCGATTTGCCGCGCTGGGAATGCACTTGTGGTTCAACGAGCGGCCGGTGAAGGCGGAGAACACGGCCTCGGGCGCGAGGCTGACAATGAAGAGCGGCAAGGTGCTCGAAACGGACGCGGCATTGTTCGCGGCGGGGCGCCGGGCGGCGGTAGACGGATTGGCGCTGGAGAAGGCGGGCCTTGCGCTGAATGACAAGGGTTATGTAGCGGTGGACGAGAATTTCCGGACTGCCGTACCGCATGTCTACGCAGCCGGCGACGTGATTGGATTTCCGGCGCTGGCGTCCACTTCGATGGAGCAGGGACGCGTGGCGGTGTGCCACGCATTTGGATTGAAATACAAACAGCGCGTGGCTTCGCTGTTGCCGATGGGAGTGTACACGATTCCGGAGATTTCGGCGGCCGGAGAAACGGAAGAAAGCTGCAAGGAAAAGAAGCTCGACTATTGCGTGGGGCGGGCGCGTTACGACAACAATGCGCGCGGGCATATTACCGGCGATACGGCGGGGATGCTGAAGCTGATTTTTGCGAAGGCGGACAGGAAGCTGCTCGGCGTGTGCGTGATCGGGGAGTCGGCGACGGAGTTGATTCACGTGGGCATGATGGTGCTGGACAAGGGCTTGACGATTGATGAGTTCATCGAGCTGGTGTTCAACTATCCGACGCTTTCGGAGATGTACAAATACGCCGCGTATGACGGGCTCGGGAACCTTTCAGGGCACAAATTGCGCGAGGGTTAGAGGCTGTGCCGTCTTGCGCGCATCCTACATCGAATAAATAAAGAAGAGGAGACACCTTATGCCACTCGTTCGCATCGATCTGCGCGCAGGGAAAAGTGCGGAATATCGCAAGGCGCTGGGGACTGGAGTCCATCGCGCGATGATTGACGCGTTGGCGATTCCACCGGATGACCACTTTCAGGTGATTACCGAGCATCCGGCGGAAGGATTAATCTACGACGCGCACTATCTGGGCATCCAGCGAACTGATAATGTCGTCTTCGTGCAGATTACGTTGAGCGCCGGGCGGAAGCCCCAGCAAAAACGGAAACTTTTCAAGCGGATGGCGGAAATACTTGCCGAATCTCCCGGGCTGAAGCCGCAGGAGTTGGTGATCAATCTGGTGGAAGTAGTTTGGGAGAACTGGTCGTTCGGAAACGGCGAAGCGCAGTATATGGATAACTGATTTGGCTCGGTAATCGCGCGGGGCTGATGTAAATTCAGGTTATGCGCGCAGGTCCGGTTCTTCGCTTCCTTATGGTTTTGTCTATTTCAGCCATTGCGCTTTGCCTCGCAAGGGTCGCGCCGCGAACTCCCCACTCTGCTGATGGACGCAGCTATCTAGGCTTTGATCGCAATCAATATCCGGGGGACGACGCACTCCCTCTGCTTCGTAAGTCCTATTCCTTTGCCAGTTATTGGTTGAGCCCTCCGCCTGGGGAAAAGAACAATTCTTGGATAGGCAAGCGCGGCGTGATGCAATCGCAGGGATTCGGATTTCTGCTGTTGTACCAGGGCCGGACTTCGGGCCAGCTTCCCTACAAAAAGGATTTCATCCAGGCGGGAATTGCGGATGCGCATGCCGCCGCGGCCGCCGCGCGGCAAGAAGGCTTTCCGGAAGGCTCGGTGATTTTTCTGGATGTGGAAGAGGGAGGGAGGTTTTTCGACGGATACCACGCTTACCTGCGGTCGTGGGCGGAGTCTTTGCTGAAGGAGAAATTCCGGCCGGGGATTTATTGTTCGGGGATTGTGGTGGATGAAGGGAAAGGCTCGACGGTCATTTCTGCGAACGACATTCGCGCGCACATCGGCGTATCGGACGTCGTGTACTGGGTGTACAACGACGTATGCCCGCCTTCGCCGGGGTGCGGCGTTCCACAGTATCTGCCTGAACCTTCGGCGAGTGGATTGGATTACGCGAGCGTATGGCAGTATGTGCGGTCGCCGCGAGAGAAAAAGGTTGCGCGACATTGCCGGGGGTATGCGAGCGACGGAAATTGTTATGCGCCCGGGGATAAAGCACACAAGTGGTTTGTGGATGAGAATGTGGCGACGACGGCAGATCCCTCTGTTCCACGCTGAAGCGATTGGTTAGAACGTGGGATTGCGCGGAAACTTGAAATAAGGGAGCCGGACGCCATTGATGAAGATCTGGTCGGCGCGGATGGCCGTGGGGGCTTCGAAGCCGACGGAGCCCCCGGCAGTGACGAAGTCGTCCTGATCCACGCCGTCGCCGCTGATGCCGAGACCGCCAACGAGCGTGCCGTTTTTGTAGAGACCCACGGCGCCGGGAAAGAAGACCACGCCACTTTTGTTGCTGTTGGCTGCCCCGGTCTGATTTCCCTGCGTGCAGGGATTCTGCAAATCCTGAAGAAATAAATTGTAAAAAGGGCCTGGGCTGGAGCCGTTGATGCCGGGCGGAAAGAGCGGCTGCGCGCCGAAGCTGATGGTTCGGCTGGTGACCGCGGTGCCCATGGGGACGCCAGGAAGATCGGAAGTGGTGTGGTTGGGTCCGTTGAAATAGACCATGTTGCGGGCTTTACTGGCCGCGACATCGATGCTGAAAATCGTGGAATCGGGCATGCGGCGCAGACCGATGAGGGTGCCGTCGAGATCGGCAACGGCGATCACCATGCTGGTTGCGGAGCTGGTGGGTAGGCGAATGGCGGCGCGCGTTATTTCGGCTGTGGCTTGGGCGTCATCCATAATCTGCTGCACTTCCGCGGCGGTCAGCATGCTTCCAGCAGTGGTCAGTATCAGATCATTGTCAGGCGGCTGCCCTTTGCTGCATGGCAGGGGAAGATCGGGGCAGATTGTGAAATATGTTCCATTGGCCGTGCCGGCGCTAACGGTGGCGGGGCGCGTGGTGTTGTTCACGAGAGGCAAAGCGATGCCGCCGATGAAGACTGCGCCCGGAGCAGGCAGCGGAGTTGGAACGTAACTGAATCCCGTGGTAGTTGCGCCGCTGAAGGCCGCAAATTCCGCGGCGTCGTGGGAAACACCAGCCACTCCTATTCCGCCAACCACCAGACTCCCACGGAAGATTGGAACCCCGCCTGGATGAACCGCGTTGGGATCGCTGTCGTCGAGCTGCGATTTGCCGGTCAGGATGCCCAGGCCTGTTCCGCCGGATAGGGAAACCGAAGGGTTGATCTCTTTCCCTGGAATAAAATTTGAGGCCAGGGTGCAGCCGCGATTGGTATTTTCAATGCCGTAGAGATCGGCGGTCGGGGCGTTGTCGACGCCCGGAGGAAAGTGGATGCCGCTGATGAAACGTACGGTGCGGGAAGAGAGAGGCGCCTGGTCATTACTGAAGTAGGCCGCCGTACGCGCAAGAGCGACGGCAAGGTCATCAACGTCCACGCTCGCTCCAAAATTTCCGATGTCCTTGGTGGTTCCCGGAACAACACCGGGCTTGTTGTAGACGGCGAGAACGTCACCGCGGCGATCAACGACAGCGATGGCCATAGTGCTGCCGTCCACGGCAAGGGCGGCATTTTGGACAATAGCCTGAACTTCAATTTTCGTGAGCGGCGCGTCGGCGGGAGGAGGCGGATCCTGCTTGACAGGTGCGGGTGAGCCCCCGCAGCCGAGAAGGATGACCGCTACAGCGCTTGCCAGCACCAGGCCGAGCGCAAAGGCAAGAGCCATGGTTTTGCGCCGCTGCGCGTAGGCGTTATTCGATTCGACCGGTTTGCGGATCGTATGTTCCATTAGGAGAGCATCGGGCTTCATGATACACGCCGCGAAAAAGAATCACGGGGATTGTACCTCTGTTGTTTGAAAGTCGGGACTCCTAAATGTGCTGAAGGGGGATTGCCGGATATTCACTGGGGGCTCGGAAAAAAGGTTGCCGGAAGAGCGCATTTTTGATTAGTTAGCGGAGACTATTGTCCACCATCTGGCCGGGTTCTGCGAAAAACATGACTTTCCATTTCATGCCCGCGGCGGGGTTCTTCAGACTGGCGCGAGTTGCCGTGTGCTTCCTGGCTGGAGTCACAGCCGCGCACGAAGCCATGGCGCAGCAGCCGGCCGCTGCCCCGTCAACTTCGTCCGAACAACAGACCAAGGAAGCGGGGCCGCCGCGGCGCATTCCGCGGCAACAAGCGCTGACGACGGCCGCGCTGGATGGCACGGTGCGGGAACAGGTTTCAGAAGGCGTGATGAGGCCTGTGGGCGGGGCGCGGATTCAGATTCGAAATCTGCAGACCGGGCAAGTCCAAACGGGGCAGGCAACGGGCGAGGGGGTGTTCCGGCTGCTGCTTTTGCCGCCGGGCGGATACGAACTGCGGGCGGAGGCCGAGGGATACGAGGCACTGACCATTGCTTCGCTTTCTCTGAATGCGAACGAAGTGGTCACACTGGAAATTCGGCTGGTGCCGAACAGCGTGGCCGGGGCCCGCTCGCGATTACCACGGCAGCCGGAGTTGGGACCACCTCTTCCTGCCGAAGAGGCGGCGATGACGGGAGCCTACCGGGAATTCCGCCACCGGCTGGACTCGGATCCCAACTACATTTTGGAACTTTCGCCTGACGTTTTGCCGCCGATTTCGGATGTCTTTAACGTGGTGCCAAATCGCTGGGCGCTGGAGCAGCCGGATTACCGCCGATACCGGCCGTCGGGCGAATACATTTATACGAAGCCGCACTGGTACGACCCGTTCAATCGGAATCGTTTTAAGGGAGACGAACCGATATGGCCCTCATTGTTGGGGCAACAGGTGTTTTTGAATGTTACCGCCTCCGAGACGACTTTCATTGATGGCAGGAAGGTGCCTTCGCCGAGCGATGTGAGCGCCGCGCAGGCGGGGAGCAGCGAGTTCTTTGGGCGAGGCGAGCAGTTTTTCCTGGACCAGACCTTCCGTTTTACGTTTGATCTGTTCCACGGAGATGCTTCGTTCAAGCCGGTGGACTGGCGGTTCCGGGTGACACCCGAAGTGAGCCTGAATTATCTGGACGTGAAGGAGTTGGGAATTGTTGGCCCGGACGTGCGCGCCGGGACGACGCGACTGGATTCGCACGTGGGATTCCAGGAAGCGTTTTTGGAATACAAGCTGCACGACCTGAGCCCCAACTATGATTTTGTTTCGGTGCGCGCGGGGATTCAGGAATTCAACGCGGACTTTCGCGGGTTCCTGTTTGTGGACGAGCAGCCCGCGCTTCGCATCTTTGGCGATTTGAAGAGCGACCGGCTGGAGTACAACGCGGCGTATTTCAATTTTCTGGAGAAGAACACCAACAGCGGGTTAAATACCTTCAGCCGGCGCGATCAGCAGGTGATGCTCGGGAACATCTATATCCAAGATTTTTTCTTTCCCGGGTATACCGCAGAATTTCTCGGCGCCTACAACAAGGATGATGGCGGGCTGCACTACGACGACAACGGGTTCCTGGTGCGGCCGGCGCCCGTTGGGAACGTAATCAACCAGGGTGTGGGCCCGATTCCGCACAGCATTCAGGTGGGATATTTCGGATGGCTCGGCAGCGGGCACATCAAGCGCATCAATATCACGCACGCGTTCTACGAAGCAGCGGGCAAAGACAGCTTCAACCCGATTGCGGGACGCCCCGTGACCGTGAACGCGCAGATGGCGGCCGTGGAGCTTTCTCTGGACCGTGACTGGATTCGTTACCGGATTTCGACTTTTTATGCTTCAGGGGATCGTGATCCACGCAACGGGCGAGCGAATGGGTTTGACGCGATTGTGGACCTGCCCAGTTTTGCGGGCGGATTGTTCAGCTTCTGGAACCGGGAGGCGATCCGCCTCACCGGGTCAGGAGTCGCGCTGACGACAGACGGCAGTCTGTTGCCGAACATGCGTTCAAACAAGAATGAGGGGCAGGCAAATTTCGTGAATCCCGGAATTTTCCTGGTAAATGCCGGGACAGACATTGACATCACGCCAAAGCTGAAAGGGTTTGTGAATTTCAATTATTTGCGGTTCATGCGGACGGAGCCGCTGGAGTATGTATTGTTCCAATCGCCGATTCGCCACAATATCGGCGAAGATTTTGGCGCGGGGGTGACGTACCGGCCGCCGCTGACGGAAAACATTATTTTGACCGGCGGTGCCTCCATGCTCCAGCCGGGGCAGGGATTCCGCGATATTTACACCGGCCGGACGCTGTTTTCGGTGTTCGGGTCGGCGAAGTTGACTTTTTGAGGCTGCTGAAGATGAGTTCGTTTCTCAAATCCGCCCCGGTTCGCGCTCTTTCGAGCGAAGACGGAAGGTCGCTCCTGCTGATTGTTTTTTTTGTGGCTGCGTCGTTTTCGCTGGTCTTATTCAGCTCGGTGCGGCCGCAGGCCTCGGCTTCCGGGCAGGATGCACAGGGGCCTTACCGAGGCCAATCGCAAGAGGAGGCGATGGCCAAGTCCACAGGTTGCATTTCCTGCCACACTGCGACGGATGAGCCGACGATGCATCCTTCGAAGGGAGTGCATCTGGGCTGCACCGATTGCCATGGAGGAAATAATTCCGTTGCCGTTGCGGCGGGCACGTCTCCAAAGTCAGCGGAGTATCAGGGAGCGAAGGAAAAGGCGCATGTGCAGCCGCGGGATTCGTTTTTCAAGAACCGGACAACGCTGCCTGAAGGTGCTTACGCCAAATGGCTGAAGGAGTCGCCGGAGTTTGTAAAGTTCATCAATCCGGGGGATCTGCGGGTGGCGCGGGAAACCTGCGGAACGTCAGGCTGCCACCCGAACGAGACGCGCGCGGTTTCGACGAACATGATGACGCACTCCGGGTTTCTGTGGGGCGCCGCGCTTTACAACAACGGCGGAATCCCCTTCAAAAATGCGCGATTTGGCGAGAGCTACGACCGCGACGGAAAACCTCAGGCGATGAAGACGATTCCCCCGCCGACCCCGGAAGAGACGCGCGTGAAGGGCGTTTTGCCGAAGTTGACGCCGCTCTATCGCTGGGAGATTTCGCAGCCGGGAAATGTGCTGCGGGTCTTTGAACGGGGGGGAGAGAAAAAGGCGGAGATTGGGAATCCAAGCGGTGAAGAGAGTCCCGGGAAGCCGGACGACAAACTGAGCGATCGCGGGCTTGGGACGGAGCTGCGCACGGATCCGGTTTTTCTGGGATTGCAAAAGACGCGCCTGCTGGACCCAATACTTTCCCTGCCGGGGACGAACGATCATCCCGGCGACTACCGCTCCAGCGGGTGCTCCGCCTGCCATGTGATTTATGCGAACGACCGCGACCCGGCGCATTCGGGTCCGTACGCGCGATACGGACACCGGGGCTTCAGCGCTTCGGCGGATCCGACGATTCGCAAGGATGAGCCGGGGCATCCGATTAAGCACACGTTCACGCGGGCCATTCCGTCGAGCCAATGCATGATCTGCCACATTCACCCCGGGACAAACATGGTGACCACTTATTTCGGCCTGACCTGGTGGGACAACGAAATCGACGGCGACAAGATGTATCCGCCGGAACAGAGAAATCCAAGCGAGGAGCAGCGATACCAGGCCGCGCTGAAGAATCCGGAAGTGGCTGCGACGCGGGGTTTGTGGGGCGAGGACAAGTTTTTGGAGCAGACCGGAAGTCCGGAGTTCAATGCCAAGCTGAAGACCACGCAGTTTGCGGATTTTCACGGGCATGGCTGGGTGTTTCGTGGAGTTTTCAACCACGATCGAAAAGGGAACTGGCTGGACAAGGACGGGCAGCCGATTGCGTTCGACGATCCGCAGCGGTTTCAGAAGGCCGTGCACCTGGCCGACATTCACCTTGAGAAGGGAATGCAGTGCGCGGATTGCCATTTCGCGCAGGACAACCATGGCAACGGAAAGATTTATGGCGAGCCTCGGGCGGCGGTGGAGATTGATTGCGTGGATTGCCACGGAACGATCCGGCAGAAGGCCACGCTAACTACGTCGGGCCCCGCGGCACCAGACGCGGTGCGAGTGGGCGAGCCGCGCGGGCGCAGACTGGACGCGCTGCGCACGCCCGCCGGACTGCGGCGATTTGAGTGGCGCGGGGACAAACTGTTCCAGCGCTCGATGACGGATGCGAACGTGGAGTGGGAGATCGTGCAGACAAAAGATACGATCACTCCGGGGAATTCACACTTCAGCTTGAAATCGCTGCGCGCGAAATTGATGAACAAGGATGGCACGGCATTTTCGCAAATGCCGGCGGACGATTCTCAACTGGCACACGCGAATTCTTCGATGACCTGCTATGCGTGCCACACATCGTGGACGCCGACCTGCTTCGGTTGCCACCTGCAGATGACAGCGAACGTGCGGCGGCCGATGCTGCACAACGAAGGGTTGATGACGCGGAATTATACTAGCTACAACTTCCAAGTGCTGCGCGACGACGCATACTTCCTGGGTGTGGATGGAACGGTGACGGGGCATCGTGTAGCGCCGGCCCGCTCGTCGTGTGCGGTGCTTGTGAGTTCGCAGAATGCCAACCGCGAGTGGCTGTATTACACGCAACAGACGATTTCAGCGGAAGGATTCTCCGGGCAGGCGTTCAGCACGTTCGTGCCGCACACGGTGCGGGGAAAAGAGACGAAACAGTGCAGCGATTGTCACGTTTCGGCGGCGAACGACAACAACGCGTGGATGGCGCAACTGCTGCTGCAGGGCACGAACTTCATGAACTTCATGGGCCGGTACATTTATGTTGCCACCGGCAAGCACGGCTTCGAAGCGATCACCGTCGCGGAGCATGACGAGCCGGAAGCGATTTACGGCAGCGACCTGCAGCGGTTGGCGTATCCGGATAATTACAAGAAGTTTGTCGCGGGCAAACGAGAGCTTGCGGCCGTTGCAGAGCACGAGGGAACGATTTTCGATATTCAGGCCCGTGGGGAATATGCGTACACGGCGAATGGCCAGGGCGGGATGCGGGTGTACGACATCGCGAATATTGACAACAAGGGATTCTCGGAACGGATGACGACCGCGCCGGTTTCGCCGATCGGGCAGCGCTTTTATGTGCCGACGAAAAACGCAATGGCGGTCGCCACGCCGACGACGTTGGGTGTCGATCCCCTGCGCGCGAAGGTGAAAGAGAACGAAGAACAGGCGATTCACCTGCTGTACGGATTTCTGTACGTCGCGGACAAGGAAGAAGGGCTGGTCATTATCGGCACGCCGGACTTAAAAGCGAAGAGTCCTGGAGTGGGAACGCTTCTGGACGGGAATCCCGCCAATAATTTCCTGGAACGCGGCCTGACCTTCAATCCTGGCGGCGTGTTGACTGGCGCGCGGCGAATCACGATTGCCGGGACGTTTGCTTATATCCTGACGGACAAGGCGCTGGTTGTGGTTGACTTGGACAACCCGTTGGCACCGAAAGTGACCTCAACGATTGCATCGCCGGTTTTGAACGATCCTCGCGCGCTCGCGGTTCAGTTCCGGTATGCGTTCGTGGTGGATCGCGACGGGTTGAAAGTGCTGGATGTGACGAACCTGGCACAGCCGAAGATTGTTCCGGGTGCGCTGGTGCCGTTCGAGGATGCGCGCAACGTTTATGTGGCGCGTACATATGCCTACGTTTCCGCGGGAAAGCAAGGAATGGCAATCGTTGACGTGGAGAAACCTGATGCGCCGAAACTGGACCAGGTGTTTACAGCGAACGGGCAACTCAACGATGTGAACGACGTGAAGATCGGCATGGTGGCGGCGAGCGCGTATGCGTTTGTAGCGGACGGGAAGAACGGGATGCGAGTGTTACAGATCCTTTCGCCCTGGGACGATCCGGCGCATTTTTCAGGGTTCAATCCGCGGCCCACGCCGAAACTGATCGCCACGGCACATACCAGAGGGCCTGCGCTGGCGATTTCCAAGGGGATTGACCGCGACCGGGCAGTGGATGAGTCTGGGAACCAGTTGGCGGTGTTTGGAAGGCGCGGTGCGCGTCCGCTGAACCGGGAGGAGACGGAGAGACTGTATCTAAGAAACGGGCAGGTTTACACGGTGTCCGATGAGCCTGCCGAGGGGCAAAAGCCCGCCTCGAATCTGGCTAGGAAAGAGGGCTGGATGGAGCACTTCAGAGCTTGGATGGGGGGCTGGCACTAAAGCCTGAAATGCAATTCTGACTTATCGCTTTTTCTTCGTATTTTCTGCCCCTGTCTGCGTTGTTTGCAACCCCTTCATTCCAAAGCAGTTTGTAGAATAACTCTTTTTTCTTCAACCGTTTACCACCTCGCTGCATCTTATAGTATTGTCACAAATCATTCACGTCTTTCACGCATAGCACCCATCAAAATAATTCGTGGGGCGACACGGACCAGTACCAGGTAACGTGTACGGGTGGAGACTTTTTCGGGCACCAGAGCGAAGGCCCGCAGAGAGCGGACAGGATAGGCCTTCCAGGAGAAGGCGCAAAGGTATAGAAAGAAAGAGGACAAACCCTATGGTTAAGCAATATCTACTGGCGAGTGATTTCGACCAGACATTGAGTTTCAATGACTCCGGCGTTGCGCTGAGCGAGTTGATCGGCTTTCACGGATTTCACGACAAGGTCAAGGGCCTTTCCGAGATGAACCTGGTTCAGCAGGGCGCCGAGTTGTCGTACCTGATTCTGCACGACCCGGAATTCCGGCGGGTGCGGAAAGAGCACCTGATCCAGACGGGAAAAAAGATTCGGCTAAAACATGACGTGGATCTGTTTGCGCGCTCGCTGGAAAACATTGCGGATGGATACAAAATATCCTTCTACGTGATTTCCGCGGCGCCGGTGGAGATTATACAGTCGGCGCTCGAGGGAATTGTGCCACCGGATCACATTTTCGGGACGCGATTCCGGTACAACGAAGCGACGGGAGAAGTTGATTCCATCGTCAGGGCTTCCGCGGGCTGGGGGAAGATCACGGTGCTCGAAGAATTGCGCGCGAACCTCGGCATCAGCCACGACCATATTATTTACATGGGCGACGGCAGCTCCGATCTGCCGGTAATGATGCACGTGAACCAATACGATGGCCTGACCATCGCAGTATCGGAGGCGAAGTTCATTTCGCGGATTGCCCGGCGAACGGTGCTGAGCGACAACGCGATGAGTGTGCTGGTGCCGGTGCTGGAAGAGGTGCTGCACTGGGATTCACCGGAGATCCGGCGGTTCTTCGCAACGCGCGGGTTGATGCTGCGAGAGTGGGACAAGATGCGCACTGACATGCTCACCATTGAAGAGAACTCGGTGTCGAATACCGCTGCAGCGGTGCAGTGAGAACACAGAAATCAGAAAATAGAAAATAGAAAATAGAAAATAGAAAATAGAAAATAGAAAATAGAAAATAGAAAATAGAAACATCATCCCTCGCGCACATTCCCTGCGTGCGAGGGATTTTTTGGATGAGCCGGAATGGAGCAGATCAATCTCCAGATTCCGCAAGGCCGGATAGTAGACGGGGAATCGCGGTGGGTTGTAATGGATTTTGCTATGCTGGATTTTGGGGGAGGGCGGGATGGCACGGAAGAGTATTCTGATGCTGGTCGGAGACTACGTTGAAGACTACGAAGTCATGGTTCCGTTTCAGGCGTTGTTGATGGTCGGCCACTCGGTGCACGCGGTTTGCCCGGGAAAAAATGCCGGCGAGGTAGTTCGCACAGCAATCCATGATTTTGAGGGCGATCAGACGTATTCGGAGAAGCGCGGGCACAATTTCTCGCTGAATGCGACGTTTGATACGGTGAAGGCCGAGGATTACGATGCGTTGGTCATTCCCGGCGGACGGGCGCCAGAGTATATCCGGCTGAACGCAAAAGTGCTCGACATCGTGCGGCACTTTGCCAACGCCAAGAAACCCATTGCCGCGCTGTGCCATGGCGCGCAGGTTTTGGCCGCGGCTGGGGTGCTGCAGGGAAAGAAGTGCAGTTGCTATCCGGCAGTTTCGCCTGAGGTCGCAATGGCCGGTGGAACTTTCGCGGACGTGGCAATGACTGAAGCCGTTGTGGATGGCAATCTGGTGAGCGGGCCGGCCTGGCCTGCGCATCCGGCTTGGCTTGCGAAATTCCTGGGAGTGCTGGGGACACGCATCGAAACGTAACCATTCGGATGTGGCGACGAGCCCGCCGCAGGAATCGAACCCGAAATTTTGATTGGTTCATTCGAATAATTGAATGCTTCGTTGGCCCCTTCCTTAAAGTCATGGCAGCGTCCATAATCATTTGTTTTGCTAATCCACACTGAGGCGGGCAGGGCATCATGGCGAACATCAACGTAAAAAAAGGCGTGATCGGAATCCTGACCGGTGGCGGCGACGTGCCCGGATTGAATCCGGCGATCCGCGCGGTCACATTCCGCGCGCTTCGCGAGGGCTATGAGGTGATCGGCATCCGCCGGGGCTGGGCCGGGCTGGTGGACATGGTCCGCGATGAGAACCATGACAATTCGAACAATTTTCAACGGCTGACGGAAGATGTGGTGAACCGCGCCGGCCGCACCGGCGGGACCTTCCTCCATTCCTCACGAACCAATCCCGCTCGTGTCAGCGGGAGCAGCGTGCCCGACCACTTGAAGGGTGAGTATAACGCCGAGAAGAACGACCTGACAGCCGAAGTGCTGAAGAACCTGGCTTGGCTGGGAATCGAGTACATGATTCCGATCGGCGGCGACGACACGCTCAGTTATGGCGTGAGGCTCTATCAGGAGGGCGTGCGAGTAGTTGCCATTCCGAAGACGATGGACAACGACGTTCCGGGAACGGATTACTGCATCGGGTTCAGCACCTGCATTACGCGTACGATCCAGATGACCAATGCGCTGCGTACTTCGGCCGGATCGCATGAACGGTTCATGGTGCTGGAAGTATTCGGACGCTACGCGGGATTTACGGCAATGCTGCCGACGATGGCGGGCGCCGCGCACCGCTGCGTGATTCCCGAACACAAATTCAAGATCGACCAATTGACGGAACTGCTGGTGAGCGACCGCAACCGCAATCCGAGCCGGTATGCGATCGTGCTGGTTTCCGAAGGCGCCATGTTCGAAGGCGGGGAGATGGTTTTCCAGAAAGACGCCGCCGACGCGTTCGGGCACAAAAAACTGGGTGGGATTGGCGACCTGGTTTCCGAAGAACTGGCAGAGCTTTCGCCGAAATACAACAAGGGGAAGAGAATCGAGTGCATCAATCAAAAGCTGGGGTACCTGGTGCGATGCGGCGATCCGGACGCCATCGATTCGATCGTGCCGATGGCCTACGGTAACCTGGCACTGGATCTGCTGCTCAACCGCATTCACGGGCGCCTTGTGGTGCTGAAAAACGGGCGCTATGACAACATGCCGATCG
Source organism: Candidatus Acidiferrum sp. (assembly GCA_035935335.1). Classification (GTDB taxonomy): domain Bacteria; phylum Acidobacteriota; class Terriglobia; order Acidiferrales; family UBA7541; genus Acidiferrum. The sequence goes on along the minus strand of DASYXF010000119.1, from coordinate 22,237 downwards.
AAACGGTGACCGCGACGAAGAAAATCATCAGCATCAAGGAGCACTACAGCACGGAGCGGCTGCGCCCGGTGTTCAAGAGCTTTGAGATGAAGCCGCTGTTTCTGATGACCAGCGAGCTCTCCTGAAGATTTCCACGGTGCTCCAAGACCACTTGCGCGCCCAGGTATCTTCCTGCATCCTAACCGTGGCCGTGATTCCGCCCCGGTCCAGAAATAGATAACTCTTCCCCAGGGTTCGCATGCCCGACGTAACTTCTCCCCCAGCCGCGACCATTAAGACTTACCAGGCGCTGGCCGTGTGTTCCGGTCCGCAAATCGACCAATTGCTGACCAACCTGTTTCAGCGGGAGAAGTGGGGCCTGCGATTCGCCGCGAACAATGCGGAGGCGTTGCAGATCGCCAAAGATACGGCATTCGACGTAATCATCACCGGAGAGCGGACACCGGGAAAAGAGGACATCGAGTTGCTCCGGCGGCTGCGTCTGGCCAGGCCGCACACCCGGTTGATCATTTTGACGGAGGAATTTACTCCCGGGGACGTTCTGGCGGCGATTTGCGAGCGTGCGTTCAGTTATTTTTCGCGGCCGCTCTCGACGGAGCGGCTTGCGGAAATGATTCGTATCGCGATGTCGGAGCCGTTTTGGGACGACGGTATCGAAGTCCTTTCCGGCACGCCAAATTGGGTGAGACTTTGCGTGCGTTGCGACCTGGCGACCGCAAACCGGCTGCTGCAGTTTTACCGCGAAGCTTCCGACTTGCCCGACGCGGAAACGGAAGAGGTGGCCACGGCATTCCGCGAAATCCTGATGAATGCGATGGAGCACGGAGGGAAGTTCGATCCTTCGCAGCACGTGGAGGTGAGTTACGTGCGGACGCGGCGAATGGTTCTTTGCCGGGTAAAGGATCCGGGCCAGGGATTTTCGCCGGAGGAACTGGAGCACAGCGCGATCGCCAATCCGGAAGAGGATCCCTTCAAGCACATGGAAGCACGTGAGGCACAGGGGAAACGCCCGGGTGGATTCGGCATCCTGATGGCTACAAAACTGGTGGATGATTTGATCTACAACGAGAAGGGTAACGAAGTGTTGTTGGTGAAGTATCTGGACAAAGCGGGGAAGGCTTGCAGTCCATAGGCCTGCGCGCTACCCGCCTCATATCGAAGTGAGGCAAGTCCGAATTACCTTGCCCCGCTTCTCCGTCCAAGCTGGAAAAAATCATTGCGATAGCGTAAACGTGACGCTGACGTTCATCTGCACCGCCACGGGCAGGTCGTTCAGATAAGTGGGCTCGTATTTCCATTGCTTGACGGCATCGAGAGCGGCTTGGACAAGCAAGGGCGGACCGGAGACTATTTTCATTTCCACAACGTTGCCAGATTCGTCCAGGACGGCTTCGATGACCACGGTTCCCTGTGTATGCGTTTGCCTGGCGAGCGGGGGATATTTCGGCTCGACCCGCTCAATCTGGCGTGGGGCGCGCACGCGGCCGCCGAGACGAACCGGTGCGCGCGACTTGATTTCCTTTGGCGCCGGGGGAGCCGCGAGCCGGGTATTTACGCCACCAATGACGCCACCGATGACGCCGCCCATCGTTCCGCCGGCGACCCCACCGGGAACTCCACCGAGGATTCCATCAGCTCCCTCCGCATCGGAAGGAAGCGGAGCTTCTTTGATTTCGGCGACGTTCTTCGGGATGGCGGTGGGAGCTTGCAATTTCCCGGCATGTTCGAAGACGCGGCGGGCGGGGGGCGCTTTCGCCGCTATGACTGCAGGAGCTGGCGGCGGAGGTGGAGGCGGCGCAACGAGAAATGTAGATTCAAACTGCTTGAGGTTCAGGGTATCGGTGAAATAGAGACCCGTAAGAATGGGAGCAGCAAGCACCGCGAGATTCATCGTTAGAGAAATCAGAATGTCGAAAAAGTTGGAGCCGCTATTCATCCGATTCAGTTCGATCATCGAGGATTGAAAGGAGCCTTCGACAAATCTGGTTCGCGGCGTGGCAGTCGCTGCGGGCATAGCTGGAACTGGCTTGCGTGCGGTGGCCGGGAAGCGTTCGATCTCGGGGGCTTTTTGGACTTGTGTTTCAGGCGGGAGTTCGACTTGGGTGGACGCGGTCATGGCCGTTTCCTCCACTAAGATTGGCGCAAGCGGAGTGCCAGTCAAATGCCCTGTAATATACAGAACATAAAATACTTATTTGGCGGACCGACAACTGGGACGTTGTTTCTGGGCCACTTGGCCCAGATTTCGCCCCACTTGCGCCAAGTCGCGCACTGGCTGGCTCTTGGAGTCTCATAATGGATTGAGTCGGTACCATTAGGGTGCGGGCGCACAGTCACCCGTTTCCATGGCAACATCTCTAGCTCCAAAAAGAGCTTGAATTGGAAAAGAGAATCTACATTCCGCCGGTTTTAAGGCCTGGGAAAAGATACGTGGGCTTTACTTCCTTGCGTTTTGACCAATCGTGATAGGTGTGGCATTCGAAGCAGCGGGACTCGGCGTGATCTGGGCCGGGTGCGTGGCAGGTTTTGCAATTGGCCAGAGGCGGAACGAGCACGTCACTGGTTTCCTTGCTGGTGAGCGCGCTGGGGTGGCAACCCACACAGGAAAATCCTCGATGAGCGTCGTGATCGAAGCGCGCGTGCGGCATCCAGCGCTCCGTCAGGTTGGCTTCGGCCACGTGGGGAAGAGACGCGCCTTTCAGTAAATTTACAGCGTGGCATTGCTTGCAGGTTTTGCGCCAGAGGAGCTCTTCCGCGTCGGCGGCGCGCTCTGTAACCCACTGCGCGGGAGTCAAGACGCGCACTTCAGGCGGCAACGGCTTCCCCGTCAAATCGCGTTGTGGATCCCGCACAACACGGACATCCGCGGGATGCGCAGCGATGTACTCCTGGAATTTCTTCGCGATGAATGCGTGAACAACATCGGGCTTGTCGTGTGGCACCCCGATGTCGAACCGCTTGTCGAAGGTGAGCAGGTGGCACGCCGCGCAGGCGGTGGAGAATTTCACCGGGGCCATATATGCTTGGCCCATGGCATGTCGTGGTTGCAACGCTCCAGTTTTCACTGGAAGCAAAACGTCCTTGGCGTCGTAACTCACCTTCGCGTCCACATAATTTGCATCAGCATAAGGCCACGTCGCCTTGACGGCCTCAGGGCGGTGGCAATCGGCGCACTCCATCTGGACGAGGGGCCCGTTGGGGCCACGGCGGATGGGCTTCATATGAATGGAATGATTCAGCAGGATTGTGCCGGGGTCTTTGAAGTTCTTGCGGAGCGCGGCGATTTCCGGGTGGCCGTCTTCGAGGGTGCGGATGTTCGTGGCGTAGAGCGTGTTGCCTGTGGAAACTTTCAGATGTGAATGGCATTCCGAACAACTGATGTTGCTTCCTGCGACGATGTTGACGCGGCCGCGGTGTTCGACGTGGCAGGTGGCACAGTTCGGCACGTCGCCGCGTACTTGGTTTTCGTGGTGCATCGGGCCGTCGTGGCAGGAAAGGCAAGTTGTATCGATGGCCTTGGCTGAGAATTCGCCGGCCTTCTGTGCGTGGCACGCAGCGCACTGCTTGTCGAGGACCGCGTGTGGCTCGCTCATGCGTCCGCTGGAATAGACGCGCGAGTCACGAGAAAAACCGCGCCACGCGATCCAGCCGACGGCGAGCAGCGGGGCGAGAACGACCAGGATGAGCCGGGCGCGTTTGAACGGAGTGGGGCGCTTGAAATAGTTCAGGTCAATGCGCTGCGCGACCGTTTTGGTTGTGCGTGTTCTGGCCAAGAGCTGCTCCGAATTGTCTCAACTGCGCAACGTTTTGTAGCGCCGGCTTCCAGCCGGCAAGCCTTCCAGCTCGAAAATTCGGACCGGCCCTTCCATTCTCTGGGCTGGCAGGATGCCGGCGCTACCTCTAATATCGCAACGCCATCATGGCGTGAATGGCTCCCAGTAAAATCAGCGCCAGCGAAAGCGGAATGTGCACCAGCAGCCAGCCGTGCAGCCAGCGGTGCAGAAGCTCCTGGTGCATCAGTTGCCGCGTTTCGTCGCAGATGCTGAGAAGATCGTCGAGAGCGGGATGCGCCGCCGGCGGCATCAGGCGGCGAAGCGCGGCGAAGGCGCTTTTAGCGCGTTCGGGATCCCCGAGGCGCTGGCGCTGCCAAGCGGGCGCTTCGAGAAAGGCGCGGACTTCAGAAAAGTAGAAAAGACGCAACGGCTTGCTCTCTTCCTCGGATAACAGGACAATTTCGGGAGCCATGGCGACAGCGGCGCTGGCACCTGCGCTGACCGCGGCTGAGGTTCGCAGCGGAGCGGCGGTAGCGGAAATGGGACGAAGCGCGGTAAAACCGCCGGCGCGCTGGCCCTCATCGATTTCCTTGACGAGCCCCATTCGGCCGCAGACGCTTTCAACTAATTTGTCTGCCTCCATGCGCAGAGCCTTGCGGACGTTGCCGATTTCGTCGTAAATCGTCTCGAGAGGCACGTTGTTGGTCATTATCCGCGGAACGTAATTTTGCAAAACCGCACCGTAAAGGCCGCTGCCGACGGTGATGATGGTCAGCCACATCAGCACCCGCGTAAGCGTGCCGCCGAAATGAAACCCGCCATGGAACAAAATCATCGGCAGGCTCAGGAGGCCGAGCCAAAGGTGCCCGCGCATCCAGGCCTGGGCGCGGCCCAAGCGCCACGTCGGGACGCGTTTCCGCGCACCCAGCAGCGCGGCAAAGATCATGAATGCGAACCCGGTGACGCCGAACACCAGGCCCATGAAACTGCCGCCGCTTGGCCCCGCCGGCGATTGCAGAACGTAAATGGTATAGGCGACTGCGCTGACCGCGACGAGTGCTACGGAGCCGAGCGCCCACCCGCGATGTGTTTGGTCCATTCTCATATGCGCACGCTCATCTTGCGGTGCCTTGCAGGATCTGGCCGAAGAATTTTCGCGGGTCGACGCGGTGCGCGGCGTCGTGCGGGCACGCGTAAACGCAGCTCGGCTCTTTCAGGTGCGTGCACAGGTCGCATGACGTGGCTTTTTGTTTGATCACCGCTTTCTTGCGGCCTGCTTGCTCGGGATCGTCTGCGAAAACTTCGAACGGGTGCAGGTTGATGTTGCCGTAGGGACAATTGCGCGCGCAGAGGCCGCAGCCGATGCACCAGTCTTCGATAATCACTTCAAGGGAATTCCGCCGGCGGATCGAGCCGACGGGGCAGCCCACCATGCAGAGGGGATCGCGGCACTGCCGGCAGGACGTGGCGACGAGATAGTTTTCAAAACGCAAGCCGTCGCGCACCAGGCGGGTGACGCCATCGTGCGCGTCGGCACAAGCATTCACGCAGGCATCGCAGCGCGTACAATTTTTCAGGTCGAGAATCAGCAGGCTTTGCGCTTCCATCAGCCCTTGGGAAAGGAATTGGTCGAGCGGGACGCGCTCTACCATCTGCAGGCGCTGCTCGTTCGCGGCCCGGCGTTCGGCGGCAACTTTCTCTAGGCCCACACGGATGTTGGGGAACTGCTCAACCATCCGGCGGAAATCGTCGCCGGAAATCTTCACCACTTCCACGTGATCAAGTGCGACGCAGGTGGCAGTGCGGACGCCGCCGCCTAAAAGACCGATTTCGCCGAAATAGTCGCCGCGCGAAAGATAGGCCAGAACCAGTTCTCCGCCGGGATATTCCTCGGTGATCTTCACGAAACCGATGCGAACAAGGTAAAAGCTGTCGGCGGGATCCCCCTGGCGCGCGATCACCTGGCCGGGGGCGTAGCGGACGAGTTCGACGCTTTCTTTCAGGTGTGCGATGAAATCGGGCGAGAGTTCGGAGAACATCGGCACGCCACGCAAGTGGTTTTCGAGGGCCCGGCGGCGGTAGTTCTGGTCCACCTGGGAGCGGAAGGTTTTGTTCTTCTGCATGATGTCGAGCACGTTGCGCAGCATTTCGTACGCAACGACATCCGCCTCCGCTCGCACCGTGGCGGAGCGTGGGTAAAAATTCATGCAGGTCATTTCACCGAAAAGATCTCCGGGGCCGAGTTCGGCAACGGGATTGCCATAAGCGAGGTCGACGGAGGCATCGATCGGAATCGTGCGATCGAGGGTTTCTTCGGCGCGTTTGTCTTCCTCGCGGCCGACCAGTGAGCTTTTCAGTTTCTTGAAGAGGCCCAGGGCGCCGCCTTCGGTTTTCACGTGCGCTATGGGCGTGGAAATGGAAACCCGGGCTTTGCCTTCGAGGATGTAAAACGCCGTGGAACCGAAATCGCCTTCGCGGCAGATGACGTCGCCCTTGCGGAAGCGGCGCTTTACGATGGCGCCGCGATTCAGTTCCAGGAAAGTTCCGGAAACTCCGGCAAAGACCGGGAGTTTGTGAAGTTCTTCGGGGGTGAGCCCGGCATCGGGGCCGGCTGCGAGCGCTGTGCCTGCAACGCTTTTATTCGTCAGCGCGCCGGTGGGACACGAAACCATGCACTCGCCGCAGGAGATGCAGGTTGAATCGCCCATCGGGGCATTCAAGTCAAAGGCAATGCCCGCGGCATAGCCTTTGCCCATCCGTCCCAGGACAAAATTGTTTTTGATTTCGTCGCAGCCTCGGATGCAGCGATCGCACAGGATGCAGGCGTCGTGATCGACGGCGATAGCGAGCGAGGAATCGTCGTGGCCGCGCGAAATGGTACGGCGCGGGAATCTTGGCGTGCCTACACCCGCTTCCTTCGCCAGCGTCTCCAGTTCGCAATCGCCGGAATTTTCCTGGCGCGCGCACGGGGAGGGATGGTCGGACATCAATAGTTCGAGAAGCGTCTTGCGGGCGGCGAGAACTTTTTCGGAATTCGTCTGCACCTTCATGTTCGGCTCAACCGGCCGGACGCAGGCGGCGCCCAGGACGCGAGCCCCGGTGTCCACAACACAAAGGCGGCAGACGCCGACGGGCGTCTGGCTCTGCAAGTGGCACAAGGTGGGAATCGTGATGCCGTTCATGCGCGCAGCGTCAAAGACGGTGGTGCCCGGCGGAACCTGGACGGTTTTGCCGTCGATGGTGAGTTCGATCATGCCGGCGGGAGTCATGGGCGAATCCCCACGCGCGGCAATTCCGTCAGGCGATTTGCGGCGGAGAAGCAGATGCCGCTGGGACATTGACCCTTCATTACGTGCGCTTCGACTTCCGGCCGGAAATGCTTCAAGACGGATTGAATGGGGGCGGGAACGATTTGGCCGAGGCCGCAGATGGAAGTCTGGCTCATCGCGGCGGAGAGATCGTCGACAAGTTTCAGGTCGGCGGCGAATTGCGATTCGCTGACACCGCCCTGCGTCCAGCGGGTAAGGATCTCCACCATTTTTTGGGAACCCATGCGGCAGGGAACGCATTTGCCGCAGGATTCGTTGCGGTAAAACTTCACCGCGTTCAGTGCCATATCCAGCATACAGGTGGTGTCGTCGCAAACCACGATGGCCCCAGATCCGAGCATCGAGCCGGCATCCGCCAGAGCCTTGAAGTCCAACTTCACTTCGACCATGGAGGCGGGCAGGTAACCCGAGGATGGGCCGGAAGGGGCGAAGGCTTTCAATTTTTTCCCCCCGCGGATTCCGCCTGCGTGGCCGAAGATTACTTCGCTCATGGAGGTGCCCATGGGAACTTCGAAGACTCCGGGGTTTTCCACCTGGCCGCTGACGCCGACGAACTTCAGTCCGCGGGAGCCACTCACCCCCGCGGCTTTGAACCACTCGACGCCACGCGCCAGTATCTGCGGCACGTTGGCGAAGGTTTCGACATTATTAATCACAGTCGGCTTTTGCCAAAGCCCCATTTGCCCGGGGAAGGGCGGCTTGTTGCGCGGCTCGGCGCGGTGCCCTTCGATCGCTTCGATCAGGGCGCTTTCTTCGCCGCAAATGTAACCGCCGGGGCTGACAAAAATCTCCAAATCGAAATCGAGATCGCTGCCAAGGATTTTCTTGCCAAGCAACCCAGCTTTCGCGCAGCGACGGAGTTCCTCTCCAAAAATTTCCTCCTGCAGCGGATATTCGTGACGGATGTAGAGAATGCCGCGCTTGGAGCCGGTGACGAGTCCAGCGAGCGCCATGCCTTCGATTACCAGATGCGGAAGATGGCTCAGAATGAACCGGTCTTTGATCGTACCGGGCTCGCTTTCATCGGCGTTGCAGACGATATAGCGCACCGGATCGGCTTGTTTGCGGACAAGGTCCCACTTCAACGAAGTGGGAAATCCTGCACCGCCCATGCCTTTCAGTTCGGATTCTTTCAGTGTGGCGAGCAACCCGTCCCAGTCTTTGCTGGCGACGAAGCGGCGGAGAACGCCGTATTTTTCGCCGTCGCCGTATGGATCCGAAGCGCACGCCACGCGATTTTCGTGGGGATGCTCGGCATGTGGATGATCGCCCCGCATGGCGCGGCGCACCAGGTCTTCGACCTTGTCGGCATTCACCTGGACGTGGATTTCGTCGTTCACCGCCACGGCCAGCGCCTGATCGCAGCGCCCGAGGCAGCTGACGTCCTTCAACTGGACATCGTCTGGACGCAAGCCGGAAAACCGGCGCAGGAGTTCCGCGCGCAACTCGCAGGAGCCATTCAAGTGGCAGCTCATGTCGTCGCAGAGACGGACCTCGGCCTTGGCGGGAGGTGTCAGGTGAAAATGCGGATAAAAGCTGGCAACGCTGTGAAGCTGGTAAAGGGGAGTTTGCGTGCGTTCGGAAAGGGATTCGAGTTCCGCTTTAGGCAGATACCCGAAACGCAGTTGGATTGCTCGTAGTTCGTCAAAGATCACGATGCTAGGTCTCGCGAAATTCCGCCGTGGTGCGCATGGAGCCGGCGCATTTCCAGGAACTGTTACCACGCATACTAGGGGGGATGCCGCCGGTTGTAAATAGCGAGATTGGGCGGCGCGGGAGCTCTGAAATGAACCGGGAGTTCAATCCCCGGCTATGGAAAGCTTGCTGCGCCTTTAACCTGTCGGAAATTTGTGGTCGTTGACTTCCGGGCCTCGGGAACGATATAAAGCATCAGAACTTCTCGCAGCCCTCAATGGGAATTCATCTCAAGCCTGGCATCGCGCAACCCACCGTGATTCTTGCGGCGCTGTGTTTTTGTTTGGTTCCCGCGCGTTCGGCTTCGACCGATACGCCGGAGTCATCGAAATACATCGGGCCAGGCTCCTGCGCTGCCACCAGTTGCCACGGCAGCGTGAAGCCCGTGGCGGGCAGCCGCATCTATCAAAATGAATATTCGACGTGGATTCTGCAGGACAAACACAGCCGTGCATACGGCGCGTTGACAGGCGACGTGAGCGAACGGATGGCCCGGATCCTGAAGCTGGACAATAAAGCGGAAGAGGCGCCGAAATGCCTGGCGTGCCATGCCCTCTACACAACGCCGGAGCAGCGCGGGCGGCCATTCGAAATGGCGGATGGAGTCTCCTGCGAGAATTGCCACGGCCCGGCGTCGGCGTGGCTTGGCCCGCACACCACGCGGGATTGGCCGCATGAAAAATCCGTAGCCCTGGGGATGCACGATACCCGCAACGTAATCCATCGCACGGAAAAGTGCCTGGAGTGCCATCTGGGGACAAAGAACAAGTTTGTTGACCACGAGATGATCGCGGCAGGGCATCCGGATCTTTATTTTGAGCTGGATTCGTTTTCAGCCGTGATGCCGCGTCACTGGAAAATACCGCGCGAATCCGCGCCGGGGAAACCTGCGGAAGAAGCCGCCTGGTCGGGCGTTCGGGATTGGAGCACCGGACAGGCCGTGCAGCTTCGTAGCGAGATGGAACGCCTGGTATGGCGCGCGCGCAACGAGAGACTCGACAAAAAGGATGTTTGGCCGGAGTATTCGGAGCTTTCGTGCTTTGCCTGCCACCATTCATTGGGGCCCGCGAAGGACAGTTGGCGGCAAGCGCATGGATACGAAGGGCGACGCCCTGGCGATCCGGCTTGGAATGCGTCGCGCTATGCTGTGTTCCGCTTGCTGGCCAAACAGATTGATTCGGGAAATGGACAGGAGTTGGACAAGCATCTGCTCACCGTCTCGAACGAGATGAGCAAATTGAACCCGGACCGTGCGGTAGTGGCGAATGCGGCTTCCGCGGCCGCGCCGCTGGCTCAGCAGATTGCCGAGCGGTTGGCGGCGATGCAATACGACCAGGCAGTGACGTTGCGAATGATGCAGCGCATCACAGACGACGCGGGAAACATCGCGATCGCCGACGAGCGCGCGGCCGAACAAGCGGCCATGGCCATGGATTCGTTATACATCGCCTATGCCAAGGACGCGAAGCCCGCGAACGATGCGGAAGTGCGCGGAGCAATCAACGTGCTGTTCCAACAACTGGAGAACCCCTCTTCGTATAACGCCGACCAGTTTGCCGGGGCCTTGAGACGCCTACGCCCCATGCTTCATTAGGAACCTTCTGGAGATTCACGAGTTACCCCGGAGGAAGTCCCCGCGTTTCTCAATTCTGAAAGCTATTCCAGCTTCAATTTAAGTTTTATTAACCGGAAAGCCAGTATTCTATGGGCTTGACTGTGAGGGCCAATGGCTGTTGCTGGAAGGAAAACTATATTTTCGCCGAAGGGCGCGTGTCTCGTCACGATTTTTGTTCTGGCGGCGTTGGTGATTGCACCGGCCCTGCCGAGTTCAACCCCGGGGGTTGAAGAGGAGAAGGACGCTGTCCTGATTGGAGCGGGGGATATTGCCGACTGCAGCGACCTTGCGGGAGCGGAGGCAACAGCGAAGTTGCTGGAGGCAAATCCGGGAACCGTGATGGCGCTGGGCGACCTGGCTTATCCAAACGGTGCACCGGAAGATTTCAAGTGTTACGACAAGACGTGGGGCCGGGTGAAAGATCGAACGCGGCCAGCCGTGGGCAATCACGAGTTTCACTCGGCTGGCGCCAGCTATTACTTCCAATATTTTGGTGCGGCGGCCGGCGATCCGAAGACGGGCTACTACAGCTATGATCTCGGCTCGTGGCACATCATTGTCCTGAATTCGGAGTGCGGAGAGGTTGGCGGCTGCGGGGCCGGGTCACCCGAAGAAAAATGGCTGCGGGCGGATCTCACCGCGCATCCGACAGGGTGCACGCTGGCTTATTTTCACAAGCCGAGATTTAGTTCAGGGCTCAACCACGGGAATGATCCGGAAGTCGGAGCATTCTGGCAGGCGCTGTATGATTTCAATGCGGAGCTTATCCTGAACGGACACGACCACGACTACGAGCGGTTCGCGCCGCAGGATCCCAATGGAAACGCGGATTCGAGGCGTGGGATTCGGGAATTCGTCGTAGGCACAGGGGGGAAGAACCACCGCGAGTTTGGATTTCACAAGGCAAACAGCGAGGTGCGGAACAACAACACATTCGGTGTTCTGAAGCTGACCTTGAAAGTGCTGGGGTACGACTGGAAATTCATTCCCGAGGCCGGGAAATCATTTACCGACTCGGGGTCGGGAAACTGCCACTGACAAGCCCTCTGCTTGGAGAGCAAGTAAATGGCATCGCCTAGCAGCCATGCGTTAGAATAAAGCTTCCCCGGCACACCACCATGAACCACCTGGAACACTTCTTCTGCTCCACGTCGCTGTGGCAGAGCACGACACAACGGTTTCTCCTTCCCTGGGTCCTGTCCGGAGCGCCGCTGGGCGATCACGTCCTTGAAATCGGAGCGGGCTATGGCGCGGCAACGGGACACCTGTTGAAACTGGCGCCCCGTGTCACTTCACTGGAATACGATTCGCGCGCGCTCGAAAAATTGAAAACGAAGCACCAGTGCGCGGGGCTGACGGCGCTCTGCGGGGATGCCGCGGAGTTGCCTTTTGCCGACCAGTCGTTCTCTTCGGCAGTCGCGATTCTGGTGTTGCACCACCTAAAGACCAAGGAACTGCAGGATCGGGCGCTCAGCGAGGTGCACCGCGTGCTTCGCCAGGGTGGCTCCTTTTTCGCGTTTGAGATCACTGATGGCTGGATCCACCGGGTGGCACATTACAGGAGCACTTTTACCCCAGTGACGCCAGGTTCCGCATTTGCGCGCCTCACGAAGGCGGGCTTTTCGAAGATTTCCGTGGATTTTCGAAACGGTGGATATCGCGTCAGTGCCCGCAAGGCGACAGCAGAGGCTACAAACGAAAAACTGACGGCGGCGTCAGCGACTGCCTAAAGCGGCGCCTAGTTCGCTGCGCGTCTGAATCACGCGCAGGATGGCATCGCGCGTGACAATGCCGACGATGTGCGCAGAGCCGTCCTCGCCGTGGCTCACCACGGGCATCTGGTTTACGTCCGCGGCTAGTAATCTTTCCAGCAGGCGCTGCAGCGGCTCTTCCGGCGAAGCCCAAATAATTTTGTCGCGCGGCACCATCACGGCCTGAACCGAGTTCATATTCCACTCGTCGCGCGAGACCTTGTTCAGGGCCGCCACGTTCATCAAGCCTACCAGCCGGTCGTCCATCGTGACGATGTGCATACGGCGCCCGGTGCGCAGCACTTCGTTGCTGTATTCATCCAGGTTCATGTTCGCGGGGATGGTTGGCACTTCGTGGCTCATCACATCGGTAGCCGACAAACCGGCAAGCGCGCCGCGGATGGTGACCTGAGTCAAGCTAGCCTGCGCCGCGTTCAGCAAATACCAGCCGATCAGGACAAACCAGGCGCCGTCCCATCGTCCCAATCCGATCGTTGAAAGCAATCTCGCCAGGTGTTCCGAAGAAATCGAGCCGATGCCGACGATGATCATCGCCGAAGCGATCATTTTTCCGCTCGTGCCGGCGACCTGCGTGGCACGCACGAAATCCTTGGTGGCTCCCCAGACCATCGCGCGGAAGATGCGGCCGCCGTCCAGCGGAAAACCCGGGAGAAGGTTAAACGCGGCCAGCATCAAATTCGTCTGCCCAAGAAAGGATCCGCTGGCCACGAGCATTTGGTTGCCGGGAACCAGCACAGCCAGCAAATAAAAAAACGCGGCGAGCAATCCGCTTGCAAGGGGACCGGCCACCGCAATGTTGAATTCCTGGATGGCCTTCGAAGGTTCGCGGCTGATTCGTGCCACCCCGCCGAAGATGAACAGCGTAATGGAGAGGACCTTGATTTTATAGCCCTGGGCGACAACGCTGTGGGCCAGTTCGTGGAAAACGACCGATGCGAAAAACAGAACCGTGGTGAAGATGCCCAGGGTCCAGGACTGCGAGTTCGTCCAGGTGGGATGTTGTACGGCGAAATTGCCGGAGATCGTGAAGGAGATGAATCCGAAAACAAGAATCCAGCTGAAATCGATGAAGATAGGTATGCCGAGAATGCGAGCGACGCGAATCCCTTGTGTTTGAGACATTAATGCCATCGTACCGCAAATTCACTGCGGCCGTCTTACGCCGGGACCCTTCTGCAAAATTGAGCGGAGTAATTTTCTGGACAATTCGGAGCGGGTTCGGCATCCTTTGGCTACCATTACCCCAGCTCCGTTCCCGGACCTACGGCTTACTTGAGAAAGCGGGAATTATGAAACCAATCTTTTGGGTCGGAATTCTACTGATTATTCTTGGCGCGCTGGCGCTGGCTTACCAGGGGTTCGACTACACCCGCCAGGAAAAAGTTCTGGACGTTGGCCCGATTCATGCGACTGCGGAGGAACAGAAGCATGTTGCAATACCGCCGTTGCTTGGCGGGCTTGTTCTGGTTGGAGGAATCGCTCTGGTGATTGTGGGGGCAAAGAAGAAATCGTAGCCCCGGAAGAAGGATTTCACTGCCGAGACAGATTTGGGATATACCACCGCGCGTAAGTCGCCATTCCAAGAAGCAGAACCGCCCACCATCCTGCCAAGACTGCCCTCATCCACAATTTGTAGCGCATGAGACGGATCCTCTCCGGTACGAGCGTTGTTCCGGCCGCCAGCAGGATATACAGCGCTGCGCCTTCCACTAACGCTCCCAGCGCCGCGTGGGCGGTTGCCAGCCCAAAGAACAACTTGCCGAGTTTGAGCGGAATCTTTGGTGCTACCTGATAGCGGAAGGAGGGCAGCATTCCCAGCGCAATCACGGCAGCATTCAACAGGACGACAACCGACTGCAACCACGCATGCGCTCTGAATTGTCCCAGCCGCGCTAGCAAGGCGCCCCCGAGCAGTGCCAGACCCATCGCGACTTCCAGAAGTAACACCAGATCCGCGTAGAACGGGGCGGCCGTTCCAATGAATCCTTCGTGCATGATTCTATCCGGGCCCGTTCACGCCGCTCAGGAATCCACCGAGATGCCCGGTTAACGCGATAAGGACGACTGCGACGAGTTCGATCCCCAAACGAACGGTGGGTGGCGTTTCCAGGCGCTTGCGAGCGCGAAAATGGGTGGCCCAAATAATCCAGATTAACAGGGTCGACGTCCACGCCAGGATCATGTGTTCGAGAAGGAGGCCCTTTAATTTTTGGCCCTCAAGGGCGAAGCGCCAGGCGAGGAGGCCGCTCGCCAGGGTCGGGATAGTGGAAATGGCGGCCGCCAGGAAGTTGAGATATGCGGCTTCCGCCAATCCACGGCGTTTCGTCCACTGGCTGAGGAAATCAAACGCCGCGCCGGTAATCAGCAATGCGATCGGGAAGTGGATCAGCACAACATGCTGCGCATGCTTAGCCAGCAAGGTGTAGTGGAGGTCGAAAGGATTCAGGCTCATTGGCGGGTTACTTGACCACGACGCTCGCCGTCATCTTGGGGTGGATCGAGCAGAAGTAGGGATACGTTCCTGGTTTCGTGAAAGTGAAGGAAAACTTCTCGTCGGTGTCGAGAACCTTGGATTTGAAGACGCTTTCCGTGTTGACGACGGTGTGGGGAATGTCATCGTGATTGACCCAGGTAACCGTGGTTCCAGGAGCGACAGTCAGCGTGGCAGGGCCAAAGCTGAAATTGTCGATCTTCACTTCAGCGGTTGCTGCCTGTTGCGGATTCGCCGAAAGCCGCGGAGCGACCGCCAGCGTTGCCATCAGCATCAGTGCCGCGGTCGTAAAACCTAAAATCCACATTGTTTTGCTGCTCATTCTTTTTGTCCTTTTCTGAATTTCTGTCTCAATGTTCTTCTTGCGTGGTTCGCAGTTCCGCTTTGTGTTGCTCACGGCCCGCACTAGGTAGACAGCTTCGGGCCGGAAATTATTCCAGCGAGATGCGCCTTTGTTGGTGCGGAAGCCGACCACTAGAAGAACTAAGCCCGAACCGACCTGTTTTCAGGACGTTGGCGCGAATGACTGAGGCCCGGAAAACACGCCGTGTCCGGCCAGCCACAAAACCCCGAACCTAACCTTGAAGTAAGCTCTTTCTTTTCAAACGCATAGGTGTGGCGCCTGACCTGCCATTGCCGTCTGCGAAGAGTTGCTCAGCCCAGCGCACCTCGGGGAGAACACACATGGAAACGATGCTTGGATTCGCTGGAGTGGTCGTCATCACGATGCTGGCGCTGTTTGCCGCGCTGGCCCTGCAGACGGCGCTTCTTCAACTCACGCTGCGACTCATGCAGCCTGCCACGGCGGACCGTCGCCCGGCCCGCTTGACCGCAGCACACGGCGCGCGGATGGTTGCGCGCGCGTTTCAGATGCAGCGGTAGCTATACGTAGAGTTTCCGGCGCAACACCTGAACGAAGACGCGATTCGCTCTTCGCAGGGTTACCGGAAGAAGGAAAAGGGGAAAGTAACATGCTGGCACTGAAATATCTCTTGATGATCCTCGGAGTCGGCTTATTCAGCAGCTCGGGGATTTTGGTCGCGTACGACATTTACATCGCCGCAAGGCTCAGATGGCTGCTTGAGCAAACCAGTGGGGAACCGGGGACGGAGGCGGTGCAGCGCAAGGCGGCGCGCCCTTTCGGCCCGGTGCGTTGGCGACTCGCGCTGCAGTTGGCGGCGGCGGGCTACGTGCCGGTGCTTGTGGCGCTAAGCATCGTGGTAGTGCCCGACGGTACAGCGGGGATTCGAGTCAGCCAGCTTTCCGGCGTGCGCCCCGGTACGTTGTATCCCGGCGTCCACTTGGTCAAGCCGCTGGTGGATAGCGTGGTCCTCTATGACACGCGCGAACAGGTATATACGACCTCCGCGGCACCGAGCGGCAAGCCCAGCACGGAAGTTTTGACAGTCCAGGCACGCGAAGGATTGAATCTTGGACTTGCCGTCAGTGTCCGTTATCGCATCGATCCCTCAAAGCTTTCCAGCATTCACCAGAATCTGCCGCAGCCGGTGGGTGAGCAGGTGGTAGCGCCGGTGGTTTCCTCCACCTACCGGCAGCTCGCGCCCAACTACGTGACCCGCGAGATTTTTGCCGTGAAGCGCGAAGAACTGCGCACGCTGGCGGCGGAGATGATCAAGAGCCGCCTGGCTTCGGACGGAATTGTGGTGCGCGAGGTGTTGTTGCGCGATATCCAGTTGCCCGCCGAATATGCGAAAGGGCTGGAAGGCCTGCTGCTGAAAGAGCAGGAAAACGAGCGCCTGGGCACGGAGCAGGACATCAAGCTGAAAGAAGTGAAGATTGCCGAGCTGGAAGCGGATGCGCAAAAGGCGCGCGACGTAAAACAAGCCGAAGCTCAGGCACAAGTCCGCGTGCTGCAGGCCAAGGCAGAAGCCGACGCGATGACGTACACGCTGCCGCTGAAGCAGAAGCAGATCGAACAGACGAAGCTCGAAGCGCAGGCGCGCAAGGAATCGACCTTGCAAAATGCGGAGGCCGCCGCACAGGCCAAGATTATTGACAGCAAGGCGGAACTTGAGCGCCAGCACAACCTTTCGGAGGCTGAAGCCAACCGGATTCGCGTTACCGCCGCGGCTGATTCTGAACGCATGAAGTATGAAGCCGCTGTGCTGAAACAAAATCCGATGCTCATCCAGAAAATTATCGCTGAGCGCTTGTCGGACAAACTGCAAATCATGATGGTGCCAATGGACGGCAAAAACTTCTTCGCGTCGGATGTGATGCGCTCTGCGTTCCAGGGCGGCATGGGTGCGGGTTCCAGTGAGGATGACCCGCAGGATCCCGCGCCGGTGGCAACTGCTGCGGCGCAGCGCAAGGGAAACAAGCGCCCGTAACTGAGAATTTCGGAGAGGCGGTACGAGCAAGGCCGCCTCCGAGGAACGCCGGCCAATACCCCTGCGGGTGGCCCGGATCGCGTCGCTGGAGGAGCAGCCATGAGCAAAAAGACAAGCACCGCCGCGCTTGAATCGATTTGCAAAGGGCGACTCACAAACCGGCGCCGCGCTCCGCGCCACCCGGCCGGTGAAAGGAGAAATGACAAAGCAGGGAAGCAACCGAATAACGAACGAGTTGCAGAGTTTGGGCAGGCCTTGATCGTGGTTCGACGGGAGGACGTTATGGACAGAAAAGATATTCGTGGAGCAGCAGAAAGGTTTAGGGTAATTCTGCCGGCCATTTTGCGAATTACGTTCTGCCTGGCGATGTGGACGCTGGGCGCGATGACGATGACCATCGCGGAGGCGCAGACGCGCGAGGAGCATGTGGCGCAGAAGATTCCAGTGGATCGCGCGCGGGTGGAAAATTTGCAGCGCTGGGTGGACGCTGGCCACGACACCTGGTGCCGCGAGCCTCAATCGGTGGCCGCGATGGCGCTGCGCCGCCTGGCGCCCGAATTTGCGAACTATAATTTCGAATTGGCTTCACTGACAACCGGCAACGAGAAAGTTTCCCCAACCCGGGCGGTTTACACGTTCCACTCCATCGACGGGCACAGTTCGTATCGCATCACGCTGCGGCGCTTCGGCTGGCAGAGCAAGACCGCCTCTTCCCCGAATGAGCGGATTTGGATTCCTGTGCGCAGCGAGAAGGTTACCCGCGAGTCGCTCGACTGAGAACTGCCGCAATGACTTCCACCAAAAACAAAAATAAGATCCCTCAATTGACCCGCCGGGTGGCCCTGACCACGCTGCCCGGCGCAATTTTCGCGATGAGAGTTTTAGCTCGTAAGGTCAGGCTTTGCAGGCAATTTCAGGAAGGGTGGTAGCATCTATCTGAAGGAACTTCGAGAGGTGTGGATTGCGGCGAATGGCGGCGGCTTTTGTTGTTTGGTCGATGGCGATTGGATCGGCAATTGCGCAGGCGCAGGCTCCTTCCTGTGCTGATTTGCGCGCCCAGAAGGAAAAAGTCTACGGGTTCCACCTAACGCAGTTGAATGAAACTCAGATCGACGCGAAAAGCAAGGAGATCGACGCCTATTGGAAGCGATTGCAGTCGGCGGGTCCCGAAGGCGTAAGCTGCCTGAAGGAGATGCTGGCGGCGGAAAAATCCGATCACATTTTTCAATTCGATGCCGCGTCGTTTCTGTTTCAGCTGGACAAATCGCCGGAGTCGCTGAATCTGGTCAAGGACGCAATTGTGCAGACCGATTTTCAGGAAACGGATCCGGCCAATTATCTTTCCCTGGCGCTCGATTTGGGGCAGCGCGGCGTGAACATTCAAGCCCTGGCTGCGCGGCTGCTGCTTTTTCCGAACGCCATTATCCATATCTCTGAGCATTCCCTGGATCTGGATTCTGATACCGCCGCGCTTTTTTTGTATGGAAGCATGGATTCCGCGAAGGCCAGCAAGGCGCTGAGTGCACAACTCCAGGCGCAGGAGTCGTTTGTGCGTGCGGCCGCCGCCCATCTGCTTGCGGAGGAGATGACCGACGAAGCATTTCGCACGCTCAGCACCTGGGGCGGCATCGCCGATGTTAAGGAGGACTATCGCCGCAACGACATTCAATCGGTGATGAAATACCAGGCGCCCGACCCCGCGGAGTTCGCCAATCCGAAATGGACGCGCGAGCAGGTGCTGCAAATCATCGCCGGCCTGCCGCACACGCGGAAAGAGTTCGACGACGTGATGAGCACGCGCGGGGCGGATTTTGACCGGCGAATGCGGGAGAAGAAGCCGACACAGGAAGAACTAGCCAAAGCAGTCGCGGAGAGCGAACCCATTTACGGAATCACGGACCGGACGGCATTTCAAAACGCTGCCGTTGCCACACTAAAGGCCGAGGATTTCGAAACCATCCGGGAAGCGCGTCGCAAGGCTCTTTACAACATTTCCGATGAAAGCCTTTCGGAATATCTGGCTTATACGCAAGTGATGATCCGGCTGCTGAACCGGCTGGATCTGTACAAGGATTATCGCGCCCACTGAGTCGAGAATGATGGAGCGCAACGCGGCGGAGCGAGCGTGCAATTTTGCGGAAAAACGGGCAGCAAAACAATTTCGAAGCACTTTCGTTTGTTTTGGATCTTGAGTTCAGCCGCGGCGTGGGTGATGAACTGCTGCTTCTCTCTGCCTGCTATGACGGATGACGACGTCCTTGTGCGAGAGACGGTACAAAAGCTGGCGGAACGCGTTGCCGCCATTCCCGGACTGCACGGCCCGTTGCGGCTGGAGTGGCACCCGGATGCGAACTGGTCCGAAGGAGAGGGCGGCCATTGGCAAGGAATCGTTCGAGCAGAGTTAGAAAAACGAGCATTGAGTTTGACGGAGGACGCGGGAGCGCCTGCGCTCGACCTATTTGCTGCGGAGACGCCAGCGCAAGTCGTTCTGACCGCAAAAACGCGCGTTGCCGACCGGAACGAAGTCCGAATCGTTTCTGTCGCGCGTGCGCTTCTTTCCCCCATCTCGCCGCCGGTTGCACCGGTTCGCCTGGAGCGGCAAATGATTTACGAGAATGAGAACCGCATTCTCGACGCTTTGTCCGTAGGAAGCGGTGCCGAGGGTGGTTTGGCGCTGCTGTTGTATAAGAATTTTGAAATTGTGGCCTTGCGTTTGGATTCGAAAGGCGCGGTGCGGGATAGCGTTTCGCTTAGCGCTGCGAACCTGAAACCATCTCGCGATCCTCACGCGGAATTATCGGTGCGCGCGGGGTTGAATTCGGTCCAGCTTTCCGGCAAGGTTTGCGAATTTCTTTGGGAAGCTCCCGCCGAAGTGAAATGCCATGGGGAGCGGTCTGCTTCCGCGGCCAAATCTGAATGGCGCGGCGACGTGCTGCTGGCTTCTCCCTGCGACGGGAGCACTTGGAAGCTGGTGAATTCCGGGAGTGAACCAAATGCGAGGCAAGTCTTGCAGGTAGTCCCGGGCGGAGCGCTGCCGGAAACCAACGCAGCGGTGCTGAGCGAATTTCCTGGCCCAATTATCGGTACCAACAGGGAACGAAATCCAGACAGTGCGCTGGTGATTGCCCGGAGTTTGCGATCAGGGAATTATGAGATTTACAAGATCACGCTGGCTTGCGGCAATTAGCGCCGCGGTTGTCGCACTGGCCTGTGTCAGCGCGCAGGCTGCACCGCCGCGCTATGGCGGCACGCTGCATGTGAAGCTGCGTGCGTCCAGCGTTTCACTGGATCCGCGAGAGTGGATACCCGGGTCGTTGTCTTCGTCCGCGAGTGAAAAGCTGGCGAGCCTGGTCTACGACAGGTTGGTCACGCTGGACGACCGCGCCAGGTTTCAGCCGGCACTGGCGGCAGAATGGTCGCACGACGCGGCTGGAAGGAATTGGCAGTTCAGGTTGCGCTCCGGTGTACGGTTCTCCGATGGGGGGGTACTGACCCCCGCCGATGCTGTTGCGTCGCTACAGGCCACCTTGGGTAAAGGCTTTGAAGTGACGCCTGCAGAGAACGGGGTTACTATCCGCGCCGCACATCCCGTCTCCGATCTTCTCGCGCAGTTGGCCTCCGGCCGAAATTTCATCTTCCGGGTGCAGCCGGACGGCACGCTGCTGGGCACCGGCCCTTTCTTCGTGGCGGAATCGGTCGCCGTGGCGCCAGTGGAAGCGAATCCTTCGGCGACGAAGCCGGCAAAAGTAAAATTTCAGGCAAACGAGGGAGCTTGGTCGGGGCGGCCTTTTGTTGATTTCGTGGATGTCACCCTCGGCGAGCCGCCACTCCGACAGCTCCTGGATTTGCAAGTCGGTAAAGCGGACATCGCGGAAATCGCCCCAGACCTGGTTCGCAAGGGCCGGCTGGAAGGGGTGCGCATCTGGAGTTCGTTGCCGCGGACGCTTGTCGCACTGCGGTTTGACGACGGGCTTGCTTCTCCGGCATCCGACCAGCTTCGGGAAGCGCTGTGGCTGGCTCTCGACCGCGACACTATGGCCAACGTGTTGCTGCAAAGGGAAGCACAACCCGCCGATTCTCTTTTGCCGCAGTGGCTATCGGGATATGCTTCCCTTTTCGAGAGTCCGATGAACCTGCAACGCGCGCGGGAGTTGCGGGCCGCTTTCTCGGCGGGAGCGCCGGGCGCGGCTCAGCCATTGCGTTTGCGTGTGGATGCGCCGGGCGATCTCTTCAAGTTGATGGGAGAGCGAGTGGCCGTGAATGCGCGGCAAGCAAATTTGCTGGTGCAGGTCGCCTTGCCGCTGAGCGCGAGCAACTCGCCTGTCCCGGCCGCCGGGCTGCACCTGTTTGCGTGGCATTACGATTCGCTCTCACCGCGCACAGAGTTGGAGGATTTTCTGAAGCAATTGCGGGAAGGAACGAATCTGCCTGTCAACACAACGGATCCCGAGCAGTTGTTTGTGCAGGAACGCCGGTTGCTGGAGGAGCGCCGCATTCTTCCGCTGGTGCTGTTGCCGGAGTATGCGGGCGTCCGCGCAAACGTGCACAATTGGAATGCATCGGCGTGGGGCGATTGGCGGTTGGCCGACGTGTGGCTTGATGATTCCGAGGATCCAATGACAACGAAGACGCCCATGGGCACGCAGAAAAACGGTTCGCCGGCCCGCAATCAGGGAGCAAGACCATGACTTTCCGCAGCAAGGTATTTCTGATTTTTCTGATCACCGTGCTGGCCTCGGTGTCTCTGGTGGCCTATGGCGTGACCTTTTACACCCAGCGCGCCTTCGAGCAGATGGACGCACAGCGAACACACGCGCTGGAAGTGCAATTCGAAAAGGAGTTTGCACAGCGCGGAGA
Organism: Candidatus Acidiferrum sp.; assembly: GCA_035935335.1. Taxonomy (GTDB): domain Bacteria; phylum Acidobacteriota; class Terriglobia; order Acidiferrales; family UBA7541; genus Acidiferrum. The sequence continues at coordinate 354 of DASYXF010000119.1, read as the reverse complement.
GACCGTGGTTCAACAGGTGGAAAACATCACCAATGCTGACGTCACCGTTCGGATGGTGCTCGACCTCGCCCGCCCCAACGCCGATGCTTCGCTATACCTGCACGACGCCAATGGCGCGGCGCAGAGCCACGGCCTGGATTTTGTGGAGTTTGTAAATTCCGATGGCACGCTGGTTTCCTCCGCGCAATACCCCGCTCGCGTCGGCTACAAGAATGATTGGGTTACCTCAGCCAAGAATTGGGACGCTACCGGCGCTTTCTTGAAGCGGGAAGAGTTGCCGGAGGCGGCGGCTCTTTCCCTGACCGCCGTGCGCACCCAGACCGTAGGGAACAAGACGATCTACATCATCGGCGG